>JAFDZY010000045.1 GCA_018266685.1 Bacteroidota bacterium | reverse complement strand
GACGGCATCAACGACAGCGAAGCCCTCGCCAAGGCCGACGTGAGCATCGCCATGGGCAAAGGCAGCGACATCGCCATGGACGTGGCCCGCATGACGCTCATCAGCACCGACCTCAACACCATCCCGCGCGCCATCACCCTCTCGCGCAAGACCGTCACCCTCATCCGCCAGAACCTCTTCTGGGCCTTCATCTACAACATCATCGGCATCCCCATCGCCGCCGGGGTATTGTACCCGTTCAACGGTTTCCTTTTGGATCCGATGATCGCGGGGGCAGCTATGGCGCTGAGCAGCGTGAGCGTGGTGAGCAATAGCTTGCGGTTGAGGTGGGCGGGGCTGGAGTGAAACTGCACCCTGAGGAACAGCGAGCGTGTTTGTTCACAATACTGGAAAACCGGCACGAAAGTCCCGATTTTCAACCTTGTTCCCGTGGCCCGATGCGCGGATCCGGCTGTTTCTCGGATCCGCCCAGGCAAAGGTTCATGGGGAAAAGGTGGGGCGGGACTGGCGGATGGATCCCCGTGCAACATGATCGTTGGTTCCGGGACGTGATCTTCGCCCATGTTGCACTATCCACCAGTGATCTTCCGCAAGCGGTCCACCAACACCTCGGCGCGTTCCACGGCGATCGGCGGGGAGAGGTGCGCTTCGATCGCCTCTCGCCCAGAGGGATCATGAAGCAGTTGCATGGCACGTTGCCTCAGGAAGTCGCGAATGTCATTCGTCGCGGCGTTGATCTCTTCCACCAGGTGCAGGCGGCTGTCCAGTAGGAAGACGATGTCCTCGAAGTCCTTGCTGGTGCGCGGGTCGCCACCCCGGCTATCGTGTGCCTCGAACTTGGTGCCGAGGAAATAGGGCGCGGTAAGCATCGCCAACCTGGTGCCATCGGGCAGAATGGCCTGTACCGCCTGCTTGATCCCGGGCAGGTACCATCGGTTGGAGGGCATGAGCGCGGGCACGTCCGTGGGCATGATGTCCACCACGATGCCATGGTACCGGTAGCGGCAGTTGACGGCATCTTCCGGCGCATGGTGGAAGCCGAGCTCGGCCAGGCGTTGTTCGAGGCGGGCATAGGCACCGTAGCCCACCACCTCGATCACGAGGTCGATGTCAGAGGTGGGGCGCGGCTTGTCGGCACCGGGGTCATCGGCATAGAGGCTGATGGCCGCACCACCGACAAAGACGACCTGCTCGCGCAACTCGCGCAACCCTGCCGCGACCAGTTGCACAGCCTGGATGTTCACGGCATCGCGCATCACTTCAGGCGTTTGGCCAATTCCTTCGTTGCCTCCGTACGCTCACGGGTACGGCCAACGCGCAGCGCATCGGCCAAGGCGAGCAATTCGTGCAAGGCGGGGTCTGCCATGGCGGCGACGGGGGCGCCCGGATAGAGCGGAGCCACGGCCTGGCCTTGGTCGCTGCCCATGGCCGATGGCCACACATACGCATCGGCTCCGGCGAAGCGCGCCCGCAGGGGCGGTGCGGAATGCGCCGTGGGCACCCCGCGCACCACGCCGCCCGGCTGCGTGGGGAACACGTACGGCAGGCCGTGTTTCAGGAACTCCAGCAGCGCAGTACGGGCAACCCGCCGCTTGGTACCATCGATCAGGCCCGCAAGCACCGAACGCTTGAACGAATTGCTGACCTCCGCAGGGCTTAAGTGGAGCGCGTGGGCCAGCTCGGCGCCGGTCCATGGCCGGTCGCCCAGCGCCACGATTTTCAACAGGATGGCGATGTCCTGCGGCCGCATGCCTTTGTGCTCGTTCATGATTTATGATACATGAATTGCAAATGTAGGACATCGAGGTCGATGTGCCGTCAGTGATCGCAGCGCTGGGTGAGCGGGCGCCAAAGCGCCACCCGATACAAACCTTCCCCGCTATCTTGTAACACCGCAGCCCGTGCATGGCCTTAGCTTTGCACCATCCTTCCCGTCCACCTCCGGGAACAAGCGCAAACCCGCCCACCCCCAAACACGCCTCGGCGAACCGACCATGAGACCCTCCATCCTCCTCCTCGCCACCCTGATCGCCGCCGGTTGTGCGGCGCGCATCCCGAATGCGCAGACCGCCGATGCCCGCATCTCCGGCAATGCCGCCAACGAAGCGGCCATCGAGACCGCCGCCTTCGTGAAAGGAGAAGCCGCAGCCGATTGGCACGCCGACAGCCAGCAGGCCACCATCACCTTCAACAGTGCGCGCACCACCGTGGACGCCGTGCTGAAGCGCATCGCATTGGCGGGCTACGACAACGAACGCTACCTCGCGCCCGATGCCGCCTACGCCGCGCTGCCCGAAGCTGCGCATTATCTCCGCAGCATGAAGAAGGCACCGGTGGCCAGTGCTGAAGCACACGGCCACAGCACAGCCGCCCCGGACGTGCAGACACCGGCCGCCCAAGCCACGGCCGATCCCCTGGCACCCGTATTCCAAGCCTACTTCCGCCTGAAGGATGCCTTGGTGGCCAGCGATGCCGCACAGGCCCTGAAGGCCGCTGGTGAGTTGGATGGCGCCTTGCATATCGTGGAGATCACCGCCTTGCCGGAACAGGTGCAGGCCGCGTTCAAGGAGGCCTCCACCGGTTTGATGCCCGCCCTGCACCCGCTCACCACCACGAAGGACCTGGCCTCCCAACGCAAACTCTTCGCACAACTCACCGCCCCCATGGCCGGATTGGCCAAGGCTTCACCAAGCTCCGTTCCCGTGTACCTCGCTCATTGCCCCATGTACCAAGGCGGCGCCGACTGGCTCAGCCTGGAGAAGGACATTAAAAATCCCTTCTACGGTAGCATGATGCTCACCTGCGGCAGCGTGAAGGAGACCATCACGAAGTAGACAGGAGTACTTTGGACAGGATGAACAGGATCGACAGGATGAATGCAGAAAAGCAACATGGCGCAAGCCATGTCCCTATCTATCCTGTAAATCCTGTACATCCTGTCAACAGCCCACCGCACAATCCTGTAAATCCTGTTAATCCTGTCCACAGCCCCCAGCATCATCCTGTAAATCCTGTTCATCCTGTCGAGCTCTTTATCCTGTTCCTCGCCTTCTTGTCCATGCCAGCCTTACATGCACAGGTTTATGTCCCTGGCACTTCAATACCCAAAGGCGACTTCATCCCCCAGGTGACGCGCTACGACCTGTACGTCACCGACACCGTGTTGAACTACACCGGCAAGGACGTCCACGCCATCGCGGTCAACGGACAAACGCCCATGCCCACCCTGCATTTCACCGAGGGCGACACCGCGATGATCGTGCTGCACAACCGGTTGAAGAAAGGCGAGACCTCCCTGCATTGGCACGGCCTGATCCTGCCCAACGTGTACGACGGCGTGCCCTGGCTCACCACCCCGCCCATCCACGCGGGGGAGAGCTACACCTACAAATTCCCGCTGAAGCAGCACGGCACCTACTGGTACCACTCGCACACCATGCTGCAGGAGCAGAGCGGCATGAACGGCGCGCTGATCATCCACCCGCGCCAACCCGACACCATTCCCGAATACACGCTCCTGCTCACGGATTGGACCGACATGAAGCCCAGCGAGGTGGACCGCCTGCTGCACACCGGCAACGATTGGTTCGCCATCCAAAAGAACAAGCTGCGCCCCGGCACGGTACAGAGCTACAGCGACGCCATCCGGGCCGGTGCGCTCGGCACCAAGCTGGGCAACGAGTGGAAGCGCATGCACGCCATGGATGTCAGCGATGTGTACTACGACCGCTTCCTCTCCAACGGCAAGGTGGAGGACAGCGCGCCGGGGTTCAAGGGCGGTGAAAAAGTGCGGCTGCGCATCGTGAACGGCAGCGCCTCCACCTACTTCTGGATCCAATGGGCTGGTGGAAAGATGACCGTGGTGGCTACCGACGGCGCCGATGTGGAACCGGTGTCCGTGGACCGCTTCATTATGGGCGTGGCCGAGACTTACGATGCGATCGTCACGCTGCCGGCGGACAGCACGGCCTACCAACTGCTGGCCACCGCCGAGGACCGCACACGTTCCACCTCGCTGTGGATAGGCAACGGCATCCGCCAACTCGCGCAGCCGCTGGGACCACTGGACTACTTCGCCGGCATGAAGATGATGAACGGTATGATGAAGATGAACGGTGACCTCGACGACATGGGCATGCAGATGGGCTTGCAACGCATGGACATGAACGAGGTGATGTATCTGGAGATCACCGGTGGAAGAAGTGAAGAAGTGAAGAAGGTGAAGGAGGGCCAAGAGGTAACACAGGAGATGGAGAAAATGGACCATGGAGCGCAGACATCGGCTACAACCACCCGGCCGGTGACGTTGAACTACGCGATGCTGCGCGCACCGGCCCCCACCACGCTGCCGCAGGGGCCGGTGAAGGAGCTGCATTTCGAGCTGACCGGCAACATGAACCGCTACCTGTGGTCCATCGACGGAAAGACGATCTCCGAGACGGACAAGATCAAGATCCACAAGGGCGAGAACGTGCGCCTGATCCTGTACAACAACAGCATGATGCGCCACCCCATGCACCTGCACGGCCACTTCTTCCGCGTGGTGAACGGCCAAGGCGCCCACGCCCCGCTGAAGAACGTGCTGGACATCATGCCGATGGAGACCGACACCATCGAATTCGCCGGCACCGAAAGCGGCGACTGGTTCTTCCACTGCCACATCCTCTACCACATGATGGGCGGCATGGGCCGCGTGTTCAGCTATGCGGACGGTGACACCGCATCCGTGTTCCCCGATCCGCGCAGGGCCTGGCGCACCTTCCTGAAGGACGACAAGCACTGGCATTTCACCGCCAACAACGACTTCGCCACCAACGGGCTGGATGGCGAGTTCATGCTGATGAACAAACGCTGGGCGCTGGAAACGGAATGGCGCTTAGGCTACACGGAGGAGCACGGACAGGAGGTGGAAACCCGCTTCGGTCGATACGTGGACCGCATGCAATGGCTCTTCCCGTACATCGGCGCGGAATGGCGCTCGCACCCCATGGACATGGACATCCACGAGGACAATCTGTTTGGCGAGCCCAACACCTGGGACGACCGCAAAGCCCTCAACATCGGCCTGCGCTACACCCTGCCCTTCCTGCTGGTGCTGGATGCGCACATCGACACCGACGGCCAGCTGCGAGCCGAGTTGCTGCGCGAGGACATCGCCCTCACCCCGCGCCTGCGCATGGACCTCATGGGCAACACCGACCTGGAGTACATGGCCGGCCTGCGCTACGTGCTGAACAAGACCTTCTCCCTCCGCACCCACTACGACAGCGACATGGACTGGGGCGCGGGGTTGATGCTGACGTACTAATATCATTTACGCATTCAAGGTCGGCCAAGAGATGCGCCGCGATCTTTTCGAAGGACGATACGCGGAACATGTTGCGTAGCGGGGCCTACGGAACCTGTTCTGCGAAGAAGTCATCCGGAAAGAGGGCAAGCAGATCGGCCGATATTGAATGCGTAGATGGTATAAAGACAGCCCTACCTTGACAGGGCGCTGAAGAAGGCGTCGAGCTTGCGCTCATCCAACCTTCCATCGGTTCGCACGCTGCTGCACAGGTCCACGCCAAAGGGTTGCACAATGTCCACGGCGCGCTGCACGTTGGCCGCGTTCAGTCCACCGGCCAGGAATAGCGGGACATTGATGGCTTCGCGAATGGCTTTGCTCAGCTGCCAGTTATGCGCGCGGCCCGTGCCGCCGAGCTCCTTCACCGCCAGGTTCGGGTTGCCGCTGTCCAGCAGGATCGCATCCACGTATTGGGAAACTTCCACCGCTTCGCGCACGGAGGCCTCGTCCAGCACGTGGATCACCTGCACCAGTTCCACGCCGGGCAGCTCGCGGCGCAAACGGTCATACTGCCGCTCTTCCAACGCATCCACGATCTGCACGGTGGTGGTGCGTACCCGCCGATGATGGGCGATGATGGCTTCCGCGCTGGTCTCGCTGGTGAGCAGAAAAGTGCGGGTGGGCGGTGCAACGGTGCTTGCGATGTCGGCGATCAAGGCATCTCCGATCACTCCGGGTCCGCTCGGCATGTGGCCAACCAGTCCCAAGGCATAAGCACCGTGGGCGATCGCCAGTTGCGCCTCTTCCTTACTGCTGATGCAGCAGATCTTCACCTTCACAGCGGTCATCCTTTCGTGTTTCAATCGGCCATTGCTCGCGAAAGATAACCCCGTCCGTGCCCTACGGCCTAAGCCGGGCAACCATCACAATTGGTGCAACTGAGATTCCGATTTCGCAACAGTATGCGAGCTTTGGCCTTCTCCCCCATCATGGAACTGAAGCAAATTGAACATCCCGAAGCCCTCACCATCCTTGGCGAATCCATTGCGCTGGGTGCCAGCCGCCGCATGGACCTCGGCATCGCCAACCTCTTCACCGATACGCCAGTGGAGGTGCCGATCATCGTGGAGCGTGCGGCCACTCCCGGCCCCACGGTGCTGATCACCGCAGGCATCCACGGCGACGAGGTGAACGGCATGGAGGTGGTGCGCCAGCTGATCAGTCACGGGGTGAACAAGCCCGCGCGAGGCACCATCATCTGCATCCCGGTGATCAATGTCTTCGGATTCATCGCCAAGTCGCGCTACTTCCCCGACGGGCGCGACCTGAACCGCGTGTTCCCGGGCATCAAGGGCGGATCGCTGGCCAGCCGTGTAGCCTGGCGCTTCAGCAACGAAGTATTGCCCGTGGCCGACCTCTGCATGGACTTCCACACCGGCGGCGGCGACCGCTTCAACGCGGCACAGGTGCGCATCACCCCGGACGATGTACTGCTCAAACAGCTCGCAGATGTCTTCCAGGCGCCCTTCACGCTCTACGAGCCGATCATCGAGGGTTCCTACCGCGAAACAGCGCGGAAACTGGGCATCCCCTTGCTGCTCAACGAAAGCGGCATGACGCTGAACTTAGACAAGGAGATGGCGCGCGAGGCGGTGAACGGCATCCTCCGCGTGCTGGCGAACCTGGGCATGCTCTCCCCCACCATCCCCGTGCCCGCGCCGCAGCACCCCAACGTGGTGATCCAGGACACCAAGTGGGTGCGCGCCGACCGCTCCGGCTTTCTGCACGTGAAGGTGGCCATGCACCAGTACGTGGAGGCGGGCGAGGTGCTCTGCACCATCAGCGACCCCTACGGCACCATGAGCGCGCCGGTGCTGGCGCCCAAGGCGGGCCACGTCATCAACATCAGCCGCGCGCCGATGGTGTACGAGGGCGACGCGATCTTCAACCTGGGGATGGGATAAGTGTCCGATCGGATGATTGGGAATTTAGGAGGCGCGGGATTTGCGGCGCAGAGCCGTGGTTGCAGCCATTCCGACCGGAATACCAATTTTTGGTAGCTTTGCTTCATACCAAAACGTCATGACGAAGAATACATCCATCCTGCTGGGGGAACATTTCCACAAATTCATCGGTGAGCAGGTGGATTCCGGAAGGTTTTCCACGGCCAGTGAGGTGGTGCGGGCAGCGTTGCGCTTGATGGAGGAGGAAGAAAAAAGGAACCGTGCGCTGCGGTCTGCCCTCAAGCACGGCGAACGGTCCGGTTTTATGGAAAGCATTGACCGGAAAGGATTCATGAAGCATTTGCGCAGGAAACATGGCGCATCCGGGCTATAGCCTCAGTAAGAAGGCGGCGTTGGACCTGGAAGCCATTTGGCTATACACTGCGGAACACTGGTCCATTGATCAGGCCGACCGTTACTTGGGCCTGCTGTTCGATGAGATCGAGCATCTGGCAGGCTCGCCTGAAAGCGGCTTGGACCGCAGCCATGTCCGGAAGGGATACCGTTGTTCACAGGTGAAATCCCATGTGATCTACTACCGGCCGTCCACAACGGGTACCGGGATCGAGGTGATCCGGATCCTTCACCAGCGGATGGATGTGGAGCACGGTTTGGGCAGTTGACTGCCGTCCATCCGCCAAATCCAAGTTTCACCCTTCGAACGCCTCACCCTTCGGGTCCCTCAGGGTTCGGGGTTCCGGTGGCTGAGCCCTGAGCTTGTCGAAGGGTCGAAGCCACCGTTCCTTCACAGGCTCACCACCTTTTCCACGAAGCTCCTTTCCACCGTGCGAATCACCACGATGTAGGTGCCGCTGCGGGGCAGTTGCAGGCTCCACGTGCGGCCACCGTTGCCGCGCCTTTCGCCCACCTTGCGGCCACCGGCATCATACACTTCCACCCCGGTGGTGCGCGCATCCAGGCCGGAAACGCGCAACAGGCCGTCGCGCACCGGGTTGGGGAACACGTGCACACCCAGTTCGCGCAGGTCATCGATGCCCACGGTCATGTCCGTTTGTGAGGCGCTGCGCACCAGGATCGGTGAATGGTCCGCCGCGTTGAACATGCCCGCGAACAGATCGATCTCCGGGCTGGAAGCGGTGAACATGTCCGCCACGGAGCGCGGCGGCACGCTTTGGTACCACACCTTGGCGGTAATGTTGATCAATCCGGTGTAGCCGCCGGTTGGCACATGGTAGTGTACCACGTCGGCCCCGTTGCCCTCCACTCCGTTTTCATCGTGGTTGAAGTCCGGGTCGGTGAGCGCGTTGCCCACGATCTTGGTGGTGTCGTAGGCGTAGTGGTTCACGCTGAACCCGTCGGGAACAAGGCGGTTGTCCTTCAGCGGTTGCTTGGCGCGCTCCAGCACGTGCGTCAGGTTGCCGTTCACGTCGCCCATCACCATCTCGTAGATCTGCACCTGGCCGGCATCGGTGATGGTGTTGTAGTGCGGCTCCCAGAGCGGGTCGTGTCCCACGATGTCGCCATCGGCTGAAGGTGCGCCGTTGTTGTACAGTGTGTCTCCGCCCGCATTGGCCACAATGAGCTGCACCCACGCGCGGCGCGACGGATATCCGCTGGGGAACTTGTGCCCTGCAAGGTTGGTGAGCTTCACATCAATGAAGGCCGTGTCCGCATTGCGCCACGGAACACTGGTTTCCAGCATCAGCGTGTGCTGCTGCAACATGCGGTGTGTGCGCGCAATGGAACTGTCGAACTGCGCTTCCGTGGCGGTTACGCGCAACGTGTCGCCATTGTCCTTCAGCATGGTGAGCATGAAGGCGTTGCCGCCGGCGAAGTGGTGCTGCCCGAAGGGTGATTTGGGCTGGAGGAACACGTAGTTGGCCGAGAGCACCACGCCGATCGTGTCATCCAGCAGGGGCACGTGGCAGCCTTGGCAGGTGATGCCGGTCTGCGGATGGGTGCGGTTGTCGAAGGAGGAATTGTTCCACTCGTGGTAAGTGGCCTGCTCCACGAATTCATCGCCCGTGGGGTTGCCGTCCAGGTCCACTGTTTCGGTGATCAGGCTGTGGCAGCCCGCACAAAGCCCGGCATCCAAGATCTGCGCACCATATTGGGGCACGTAATGGACGAAGGCTTCCATGGGCGCGCCGAAGATGTCGTCCGTGGCATAGGGTCCGTAGATGGGCCGCCCGGCGGTGTCCAGCCGCAACTGGCCGGAGAAGAACTTGCCGATGCTGTCGCCCTTTTGCATGTGGCAGGGCACGCAGCTCACACCGTCCAGTGCGATGTCGTCCTGCTCCATGTATGAAATGGAGTACGGCCCCTGCCCGGTAAAATGGTGCTCGAAGTTGCCCATGGGCGCATGGCAGGTGGTGCATTTGTCCTCCAACTGCACCTGGTGGGCGGGGTTCATCAGCACTTCGTGGCTCACCTTGGCGCGCCAGTAAGGGTCGCGCGCTGAATTGGCCATCATGCTGCTGCGCCAGGCATCCACCACGTTCACGTCCTGCCCGTCCATGGTGGTCATGGCATAGCCCGTGGGGTCATGGCCATGGCAGCCGTTGCAGTGGGCGCTGCCCACGAAGAAGGTATTCTCGGTGGAATCCAGCGGATGGCTGGCCATGTCGCGGAAATCCTTCAGTTCGGCCGCGCTATGGAAGGAGGCGCGGGCCACTGGTACTTGGCCGTTGGACCAAGCCACGGACAATGCGATCGTGCCGCCCAAGGCGGCCAATACCAGCGATTTTCCGATCAGGGAGTTGAATTTCACCATGGGCATGTTCTTACGGAAAGTACGCAAGATAGATGCAGCCGGGAATCACGCGTTGACCTTTGTCAACACGAATTTCAACCATGTGGGGGGGACCGCCGGCTTCTGCTCCCACTGGCCTGCAGTGCAGCATGCGGCGGCAATCTCAACTTCCGCGCTGGGAGCCTTTGTGCATGGGCTGCACCTTGGCCTTGGAGCCGCCGCCGCCCTTGGGCGCGGCACCCTTTGCGGAAGGCGCTTTCGGCTTGGCCGCCGCTTTGGCGGCGGAAGGCTTCTTGGTTTCTTTCACCTCCTTCTCTTCCTTGTCGGCTTGCTTCTCCTTGGCTTGTTCCTGGAAGATCCCGGCGTCCGCCAAGATCTGGTACCAGGTGAAGAATTTGCGGACATCGCTGGAATAGATGCGGTCGCGGTCGTAGTCCGGCAAGGCCTCGCCCAACTTGTCGTACAGGGCTTCCAGATCTCCCTTGGGGTCCACCGACAACTTGCCTTTTTCCTTGGCGTGCAAGGCTTCGAACACCTTGGAGAGCAGCACGTCATCGCCCTTGGTGTACATGCTCACCTCGTCCAGGGAGCTCACCTTTACGCTGGAATGCACGGGAATCCGCTTTTTGTCAAGCAGGGATTCAGCGATCAGGGCTTGGCGGCCTTGGGCCACCACGCGGAACAAACCGGATTTGCCGGTGATGGAGATGATCTTGGAAAGGTCCATGCAACAAGTTTACAGGCACAAACATAGGCAAGCCCGCCCTGTATTGTTTCACCGTGGCGGTCCTTCCGCTCCGGCAGGGCCGGAAATCAGGTCTTCTGCTTGCGCTT
>JAFDZY010000458.1 GCA_018266685.1 Bacteroidota bacterium | reverse complement strand
TGGGCTACGGGCCAATCAAAGATCGCTTCGGCCTCGTACCTCGGCCTCGCGATGACGGTGGGGATTCGCTCGGGGACTCGCTATCGAGGACGGTAAGCTTCGTCGGTCGTGCCTTCCTTGTCGCGATGACGAATGGGAGCCAGCACCAAGGGCCGCCCCTTTCGGAGCGGCCTTTCGCCCATTCGCTCCCGCTGGGTCTCGCGAAGCGGACCCTGCGGACCAATTACCGGATCACGCTCAAGCGCTGCACGCTCTTCTCGCCGTTCACCGTGACGTTCACCATGTACACGCCGCTGGCGATGTCCTTGGGCAATTGCAGTATGGTGCTGAACCGCTCGCCGCTGTTGCCGAACTCCTTGGCAAACACCTGCTTGCCATGGATGTCCTGCACCTCAACGGTGATCTGCTGATCGGCATTCTTCAAGTTGCCAATGCTTAGGTTCACTTGGCCGTCGTCCACGGGGTTGGGCCACAATGTGGCTGTTCCAAAGTTGGTTTGCTCCATGGCGGCAAATTCGTTGTCCCCGCCATTGTCAATGGTAATGGTGCAACTGCTGGGACAGAAACCGCTGTATACACTGCCCACCTTCACGTTCATCTGCACATTATAGGTGGATCCGTTCGTCAGCGGTGGGGCCACATTGTTGTTCCACTTGAGCTGCAGGATGTAGGTGTTTCGGACAAAGGTTTGGTCATACCCCTCACCCAGGTTGTAGATCCGGAACTGGTACTCCGTGGCCCCGACCACCGGTTTCGCGTAGATGAAACTGTTGTTGGAGGGCGGGTTGAAAGCGCGTGTCTCATTGCAGGAGTGGCCATAGTTTGGGGCCATGATCAGTTCACTGCACGGTACCAAGGGTGCCAATCCCATGTCGCAACCATTGCCGAAGTGTGCGCTGGCCACCGGGGCGGCCACGTTGGTGCGGACGCGGGCGAAGTACTTTACGCCAGGAACCAGCGGGTTGGAAACCATGTCCCAGAAGGTTACGTAATTGGTGCTGCGCACAATGCGGCGCAGGAAGCCCGCGTCGGGATCGCTGAACTCGAACTGGTACTGCGTGGCACCGGTCAATTTGTTGCAGTACACCTTGTTGCCTTGCAGGTTGGTGAAGATGCCGCATTCATTGGCGGCGATGTTTGCCGGGCCTGGCGGCAGGCAGAAGCTGTGGCCGAAGCCGTAGCTCGGGCTGGCCGGTGTGGCCGCTGGTGAAGAAGAACCGTCCACGCCGGCATCGAAGAGGTCGCGCAGCAGCAGGCCGCCCGCAGGTGAGCGCAGCTCCCAAAAGCCGTTGCCGTTCACACAGCAGAGGCCGTCGCCATAGGCATCCGTGATGTAGAGCTGGAAGCAATTGCCGTTTTGTGTGGAAAGGCAGTGGTTTTCGCTCACCAGGGTATTGTTGCCCATGGTGCCGTTCTGTGCCACCACGTTGAGGGCCTCGTCGTAGATCTGCCACCCCAGGCCTGCTGCATTGTTGTCAGTGAATATGTTGACGATCACGGCTTCCCCGCCCACGTCCATGGTGATCTGCGCGGCATCGTTGGTGGTGATCTCATCCGAAAGGCTGTTGGGCAGGCTGGCGGCCACGGTCAGTAATTGGCCAAGACCGGCTTCGGCAGGCACGGTGGGCAGGGTGATGTTCACCGACTGGCCGTAGGCGAGGTTGCCAGTCCAATTGTACACGTGGCTGGCTCCACCGCTCAGTCCGTAGGTGATCTGAACGCTGGTCAGGTTGTCATCGCCATTGTTCAGCAAAGTGACTTGGGGGGCCATGGATGAACCGCAGTACAAACCGGGCGACGGGTTGTTGATGGCCGTGATGGCGGCATCGCTGTGGGCGGGGTGTTCCACCAATAGCCCGAACGTGCCCGAAACACCGGTGCCACCGGTGTTGTGCACCAAGAGGTGGTATTCCGTGCCGGGTGCTACAGCAATGGTATTGGTACCGGCCGCGTCCGTGCTGGCAGCTGCCTCGCTTCCGGCCCCAAGGCTGGCGCAGGCACCCGTGTAGGCTGCAAAATCCAGCGTGCTGGCCGTGTATGGGGTCGTTCCGTTGTCGGCCAAGGTGATCAATGCATGGCTGTATGTCCCACTGTTGAACGTGAACCAAACTCCTTCCACCGGAAGTGCGCCCGAAAGCGTGGTAGGAGCATCCACGGTTGCGCATTGATTGGTGTACTGGGCGGGAATGCCGGAACCATCGGCCAATCCGAAGGACAGCGCGGCAGCATCTGCACACCGGTCATTCGCTGGGGGGGCGCAAATGGGTGCGCAAACCACGGTGATCTGGTAGTTTCCTTCTGCGGCCCCGGCCCCGTGAACGGCGATCCAATAGGTGGATCCCGCAACGGCGTTGAATGCGGCTTGGCCGCTTCCACCGGCACAGCCTTGGTAGTCATCATTCATGGACAGGCACGCCAAGTTGCTGCAGTCGCTGCCGTTGAACACGGAAATGCGCGTGTCAAAATCCGCGTTGCCGCAAGTGCTGATCAGTACTTGCTCATTCGCTGCAGCCGTGTAGGACCACCAGTTTTGGCCTCCAGTGCTGGCGGTGCCATTGAACGGGCACTCACTTGCGGGCATGCTGTGGGCCACGCCCGTGGTGCTGCCCGAATAGGTCTGTCCGCACTGAATGGGATATGCCGTTGCGCAGGTGTTGTGCTGGGGCATCACCAGGATGCTGTAGTCCTCCGCTTCACTGTAGTTGTTGTTCCCGCAAGCGGTTGGGGCACTGTTGTACCGCACCCTTACGCGCATAACGATGGTGCCCAAGGCCGAGGTCATGGGTACATTGATCGCGAGCGGAGATCCGCTGGGCGCGCCGTTGGCCACGTTGCTGGCCGAACCCAGGTTGTATTCCTCGCCTGCATCGAACGCGCCATTGGCGTTCCAGTCGATCCATGCCTTCACTTGCACGGTGTAGTTGCCATCGGTGTTTACCCGCACCCCGAGCGGGTAGGTATTTCCTTGTGTCACTGCGGTGGACAATGCGGTGAAATCGGTGTAGGCGGGCGCACCGGCGGAGCTGTTGTTCAGCGTGTTGAAGCTTACGTTGGTCAGTCCGGTGTTGTCATCCGTAGTGGCGCTCACTGTGCAATAGCAAGCTGCACTGAGCGTGGGAGTTACTAGTACAGGTGTGCTGGGGCCTGTATTGCCGCTGCATGTCACGTTCACACGGTACCAAGTGGGCACAGTTGCATTGGTTACCTGGGTAGAACCCGTGCCCAGTCCGTTGTTGGCAAATGGCCCTCCCGCACCGGCGGTACTGCTTTGCCATTGGAATGTCAAGCCCGTTTGTGTCATGTCGTTTTCCGTGCCCAAGGTGAAGGATGCTCCCGGACAGGGTGTGGCGTTGTCCGTGGTCGTGTTTCCGGGAACAGGTGTGCCGCTGCATGGAACAGCGGCTACAACGGTTACCGTGTAATCTTCGGTTTCGCTGTAATTCTGGTTGCCGCAAGGAACGGCTGCAACATTGTATGTGGCCCGTACCCGCATCACGGTATTTCCAGGCAGTGCGGCCAAGGGCACGTTCACCATCACAGGCGAACCGCTCGGCGCGCCGTTGGCCACATTGGTCACGGAACCCAGGTTATAGGCTTCACCGGCATCAAAAGTTCCGTTCTGGTCCCAATCGATCCATGCCTTCGCGTATACGGTGTAGTTTCCATCGGTGTTGACCAAAACCGACAGGGGGTACGCGGAACCTTGGGTTACCGCGGTGGAAAGTGCGCTGAAGTCGGTGTAGGCGGGAGCACCCACGGAGTTGTTCAGGAGGGTATGGAACGTTACGTTCGTCAATCCCGTGTTGTCGTCGTTATTCGCAGTAGGCACGCAGTAGCATGAGGCATAAAGCCCTGGACTAGCCAATACCGGCGTGCTGGTGCCCGTGTTTCCGCTACAGGTCACGTTTACGCGGTACCAAGTGGGTACGGAGGCGCTGGTAACCTGTGTGGAAGCAGTCCCAAGGCCATTGTTGGCAAATGGCCCTCCAGGCCCGGCCGTGCTGCTCTGCCATTGGAAGGTGAGGCCCAATGCGATCATGGGGTTCTCCGTGCCGAGCGTGAAGCTCCCGGCCGGGCAGGGGGTTGCGTCGGAGATCGTGGTGTTCCCGGGATCGGGGGTTCCGCTGCAAGTGGGCAACGCAATGACGTTTATGGTGTAGTCCTCCGCTTCGCTGTTGTTGGTGTTGCCACAAGCCGGGGGGGCGGTACCGCGCCGTGTGCGGATGCGCATGCGTGTGCTTCCCGTTGTGGCGGTCATGGGCACAGTGATACTGAGCGGAGAATTTGATGTGAGGTCCGTGATATTGCCGAAACCGCTGGTTACCGTTCCCAGGTCGTATTCCTCCGTTGCCGCAAAGGTTCCATCCTGGTTCCAGTCGATCCACGCCCTTGCGGTATTGGTGGCAAGGATGCCCGTGGCCGTGATGGTAACCGATAGACTATAGCTCTGACCGGGATTCACGGAAGTGGAGATTGCCGTGTAATCGGAGTAGGCAGGGGAACTTGAGGAGCTGTTGTTGATGGTGTTAAAGTCCACCAAGGTGATCCCGGCCGTTCCGGGTGTGCTTGCACCAGCCGTGCAATAGGTCTGGGCGTTGGTTTGCAGAACAAGGCAGAGTACCGCTGCTGTGCAAGTGATCACCTTGCCCAAGCATTCCCTGTTCGGGGAAGAAGGGTTTTGTGTTTTCATGGCCAGTGTGTGGTTTGTTTTCCTTTTGCCAGCGTTCAGGTCGAGTTCAATATCCGTGTCGATGAATGGGCTATTGTTATCGACCAATGCAATATTAAAAAGATGTTAACCGGCCTGTCAAGGGGGGGAGGTCACGGGAACACGGGATGGCACCGAAGGCTTGGGTGGAGCGGAATTGTTCCCCTGTGCCATCTGTTTTTCCTTTGCACCCCGTAAATGCTGCATCTTGAACTTCCCACAGACCCGCGCTGGGCTGCCATGGCCAAGGATGACCTGCGCAGCCTATTGGTGGACCATGCCTGGTGTGAACACAAGGCGGCCAGCAACGCCATGTCCATCATTGTGCGCAATCCTGGCCTCACGGACCTGGTGGAGGAACTTGCCCGGATCGCACAGGAAGAAATGAGCCACTTCGGGATGGTGGTACAGCGGATCCGCGAGCGGGGCTGGGAGCTGGGGCCTGAGCGAAAAGACGGCTACGTGAACGAGCTCCTGGAATTTGTGCGCAAGGACGGGAACCCCCAGGAACGGCTGGTGGACCGCCTGCTCTTTTCCGCAATGATCGAGGCACGAAGCTGTGAGCGGTTCAAAATGCTTGCCGAAACTGCCGATGACCGGGATCTCGCGAAATTCTACCGTGAACTGATGGAAAGTGAGGCCGGCCACTATGCCACTTTCATCGGATTGGCCCGGAAGTACGGGGGGCGTGTGGACGTGGATGCGCGGTGGAAGGCGTATTTGGCCTTTGAGGCTGAAGTGGTGGCCGGATATGGCAAAAGCCCGGAAATGCACGGATGATGTCCACGTCGGCGGAATTCATCAACCCAGTAGACCAATGGTAAAGGAAATTACGGCGGAATGCCTCTGCATCGGTGATGAGCTGCTGATCGGCCAAACCATCAATTCGAATGCGGCATGGATGGGGCAGGAGCTGGGTTTCGAAGGGATCCGGCCCGTGCTTGCACGGGTGGTTGGCGACAGTGAGGAACGCATCATGGAGGCTTTGGCCACAGTACAGTCCGACATCGTGCTGATCACGGGGGGACTTGGGCCCACCAAGGACGACATCACCAAGCACACCTTGTGCAAGTTCTTCCATACGGAACTGGTGAGGAATGCCGAGGTGGAAGAGCGTGTGGTAGGGCTATGGACCCGCATGGGCCGGCGGGCGGACCAGGTAAAGGATGCAGACCGGACACAGGCCATGCTTCCTGCCGGATGCACGGTATTGCCCAATTTGTTGGGCACGGCAAGTGGAATGTGGTTTGAAAAAGAGGGCCGCGTCTATGTGAGCATGCCGGGCGTTCCGTATGAAATGCAGGGGCTCATGCGGAATGAAGTACTGCCGCGATTGCGTGCCCGGTTCCAGCCTCCGGTTATCGTTCACCGGACGATCAACACCACGGGCATGGGGGAGACCATGCTTGCCGAGCGGTTGGAACATTGGGAAAACGATCTGGGTGGCCAAGACATACACTTGGCCTATTTGCCCTCCCCGGGCCAAGTGAAATTGCGCTTGAGCAAATATGCCGGCGAGGACCGGCAAAGAGCAGAAGCGGTGATTGCAGGGGAGGCCGACAAACTGTATGATCTGGTTCCCGACCTCATTTTCAGTGAAGGGAGCCTGCAGTTGGAAGAGGTGGTGGGCCGGCGCTTGAAGGAACTGGGCCAAACATTGGCCTTGGCGGAAAGTTGCACCGGAGGTTACCTGAGCCACTTGGTCACATCGGTGCCCGGAAGTTCAGCCTACTACATCGGGGGCGTGGTGAGCTATGCCAATGCAGTGAAAATGGAGGAACTGGGCATTCCCAGCGACATGCTGGAACTGAACGGTGCCGTGAGCGGGCCCGTGGCCGAACGGATGGCAGAAGGCGTGAAGAAGGCATTGAAAAGCGATTGGGCCATTGCCACCACCGGCATAGCGGGCCCGGATGGAGGCACTCCCGATAAGCCCGTGGGAACGGTATGGATCGCCGTGGCCGGCCCGGACGGCGTGAAAGCCTCCAAAGGCGTGTTCATGGGCACACGCGACCTGGTTATCCGACGTGCGGCAGTAGCCGCATTGAACATGCTGCGCCGCAGGATACAAATGGTGCCCGCTTCAGGAACGACCTTGATATAGGAAAAGACGGTCAGGTGGCTGTCCATTATGGCCAGACCATGTAGCATGGGCAGACTTTGCTTTGTCACAAATGGCAGGGCTATCGCCTCTTAATACCAATTCGCAATAGAATATCACCCGATCTGCTTGCTCCCCGTAAACGGGATGAAACACTTTTTCAGCATCGCATCACCGTGCGGTTCGTTGCGTCCGCCGTACGGCGGACGCAACGAACCGCACGTCTTGCCCTGCGAAAAAATAGCGGCGCATCTGTGGGTGCCCTTCTATTGCGAAATGGTATAATACTGCGCCTTGCGGCGCTTTTTCAATACTTGGGCGAACCACGGACCTGCCGGTCGGCGGGTCTACACCGATGGACACGGATCGCGAGCCTCTCCAGGTATCGGACGCAAAGCCGTGGTCCACTTCCTGCATCGCGCATTTATCCGTGTTCATCGGTGTGCATCCGTGGTTGAGAATTCGGAAAAGTCGCGACCGCAGGGCGCGCAAGAGGCGATAGCCCTGCCGCAAATGGAAAAGCAAACAGAATACCGAAAAATATGCTACCTTCGCGGCCCGAAATAGCTACGACATGTCACGCATCTGCCAGATCACCGGAAAGCAAGTGGTAACGGGCAATAAGGTAAGCCACTCGAACCGCAAGACGCGCCGCACCTTTGTGCCGAACCTGCAGGACCGCAAGTACTTCATCCCTGAGGAGAAACGGACGGTGAGCCTGCGTGTAAGCGCCGCAGGGATGCGCACCATTGCCAAGATCGGCATTTCCGAAGCGATGAAGCGCGCAAAGGCGAAGGGCTATTTGAACGCCTGAACCAGGCCCCCATTGGACACAAAGCGCTGACGGCATGCCGTCAGCGCTTTTTTTCATGCAGTGGCTACGGCCCGTATTGGGCGATCGCCGGGAATACCTTTGGCACATGCGTGAAAGGAGCTTGAAGGCTTTCTTGCTGGTGTCCTTGTTATTGGCGTTGCCGGGTTTCTGGGCGCACTGGATCATGGGTCGATTCCCTCTTCATCTTGCACTTAATGGGTTTCACGGCAAGCTAGGGGACCAAGTCTTCCCCGTACTTACCGAATTTGCAAACGGATGGGTTCCCACCGCCCTGGCGTTGCTCCTATTGGCGAAGAGTTGGAGAGGATTCCTGATGATGGCCCTGAGCACAGGGTTGAGCGCCATACTAGTTCAAGCCTTGAAACACATGGTATTCGGGGACTTTGACCGCCCGTCCATGTTTCTGGGACGGATGCCGGGGCTTCCGTTGGTGGCGGGGATCGACCTGCACCACCATTTCAGCTTTCCCAGTGGGCACTCCACGGCCGCGTTCAGCATGTGCCTGGCATTGGCCGTGCTAATTGGCCGGCGATTCCCGGCCGTGCTTCTAGCGCTTTTCGCCGCGCTCCTTGCATTTTCACGGATCTATCTGTCCCAACATTTTATGGAAGACGTACTTGCTGGCGCGTTCCTGGGATGCTTATCAGGTACAGCGGCCTATCTGTTGCTGTACCGCAGTGCCTGGGGGAAGCGCGCGTGGTTGGACGCTTCGCCCTTTCGGCATCAGAACCAATAGCGCACCCCTATGGCGCCACTGATGTCAAAATCAGTGGCCGGTACCAGGTCCAGGCCAGGCACCACTTCCAGGAAAACATCCACCGGAGCTTTTTCCGGGAGGTAGTCCAGGCCCACCGGAAAACGGACCCCGAGGCTCGCGCTGTTCCCGTCATTGTCATACCAACGGCCGTGGTGCCAGTACCGGTTGTTGTTCCAGGTGCGCAAGCGCAACCCGGGGCCGTAATAAAGCGGCAGCTTCCCTTTGCCGAGCTTGATCAAGTCCATGTTGTGGAAGAGGTAGTCGGCATGGATGCTGAAATAAGCACCATCACGCAGGGACCAAGCCAGTGCACCGTCAACGGCCCGGTCGCCGGAAATCCATCCCTTTAGCGAAATACCGGTGGGTTCCCCCAAAATGATGCCGGCCCCAAATCCGCTTGATTGGGCCTTGGTATAGGATGCAACAGCCAAAAGGAGGGTGAAGAATGCGAATCTCATGGCAGTTCCAAAGGCGTAGGTGGGTCGGTTCGGGAGGCGCAGCTTTGCGTAATCTCCTGCTCCTTGCGCTGATTTCCGGCCGGTTTAAGGGTTTTTGAACTACGGTGCTGGTGCTGTGTGAACGGTAACCTTCAATGGTTGGGTGTAGGGACCACCAGTACCGGAAATTTGTTCGCGCGCAGCACTTCATCGCAGGTGCTGCCCATGAATGCTTTGGCCAGGCCGCGCCTTCCATGGGTTCCCATGACAAGCAGGTCGGCGTTGGTCCTATTGGCTTCGGCCAGGATGGTTTCCACGGTGGCGCCCATCACCAAGATTGGTTGGCAATCGATGCCTTCCGCCTTCACTTTGGCAACCATCCGTTCAAGTTGCCCATGTTCTTCACGCAGAATTCCGGCACGGGCATCCCGGATGTACTGCGGGCCAGCCTCGTAGCCCACAAAGTCGGGATCAGGTGCGGCCACGTGCAGGAGCCAAAGCTTGGCTTGGCGAGTACGTGCAATTTCCAGGGCTTGGTCCAGCACCTTGCTGGTGTCTGCCTTTAGGTCCAGCGGTGCAAGTATGTTTTTCATGGCTGGCGACGGGTGAAAATGAAAATGGCGGACAGTCCCGCCATTTTCATGCCGAACCGATCTTTTGCCGGTCTATGATTTTTCGTCCTCTTTGAGCACCAGCCGGTGGTAGTGCTGGCGCCGCAGCTTGCCGCTGCTGTTGAAGAACCAGTCTTTCAGCCCGTAGTGGTAGCCCCGACGTAGTCCGCTGTGGTGAGTGCCCAGCTTCTTTTTACGGCCGCTGAGCTTCTGCAGTGAGCGGGTCACAAAGATCTCCACTTCGGCCTTGGAGAGCTTTGGCTCGTTCTTCCTCGCCCAATTCTCCACAAAGGCAAGGATCTCCTCCTTGGGAAGCAGGCGCCCGGAGTTATTGATGGCGGTCAGCACGGAATTGTCCCACTCGTTCAAAGCACGGTCTTTGCGCTCGCGCTTTTTTGGCCGGCCCATTTTCTTCGGGGTACCAGTGCTGCTGTCTTTTCGCGGACGCCCGGGGCCGCGTTTCACAATGCCGCTTGTTGCGCCATCTTCCTTTTTTGATGTGGAGGAAACATGGCCCTTGGCTTTCTTCAGATCGAGGATGGTGTTGCGGACCAAGTCCAATTGAAAGCCGAGCCGACGGCGCTCTGAGCGGTATTGCGCCAAGAGCTGGTCAATGTCCTTTTCGTTTAAGCGCTTCTTTGCCATTGATGGTTGTTGCTTGAGATTTTTTATTCGGAGCGCGGCAAAGATATTTATAGAGCGTACGTATCACGCGGATTCTTCCACAATTCGTTCACAATTCTTGAATTCCATGCCTATTCCACGGAAATAAGAATACCATTTTGAGGTTCGCAAAGCACACCAATGGTTTCGACGCATGTGTGTTTATTGCCCATTAATTGCTTTATTTCATCCACGAATGCCGGATTGCAAGCGATGAGCAATCCGCCGCTTGTTTGTGGGTCGCACAACATGATCATGCGTTCCAAGTTGTTGGCGCCCTTCACCACATCTGCAAGGCTCTTCCAATTGCGCAGGGCTCCGTCGGGATAGCAGCCCGCGTTCAAGTAACCTATGCTTTCCGTGATCTTCGGCACGTCGGCATAGCGCAGTTTGGCTTGCAATCCGCTGCCCTTGCACATTTCGGCGAGGTGCCCAAGCAGGCCGAACCCCGTGACGTCCGTGAGCGCATGCACACCGTCCAGAGCTCCCAACTTCTTTCCCAGCACATTTGGCTGCAACATGATATCCCTTGCGATGGACGCATGTTCCGGCATCAGCTTCCCCCTTTTTTGGGCGGTGGACAGAATGCCAACACCGATCGGCTTGGACAGCAAAAGGACATCACCCGCTTTGGCGGAATCATTTCGCTTGATCTGGCCAATTTCGGCTTCGCCGGTAACGGCCAAACCGAAAAAAGGCTCCGGCGCATCAATGCTATGGCCCCCGGCAAGCGGAATTCCCGCATCATGGCATGCCTGTCTGCCACCTTCCACCACGCTCGCTGCAAGCTCCGGGCCCAGCTTTTCCAACGGCCAGCCCAAGATGGCCACTGCAAGCAGGGGCGTGCCTCCCATGGCATAGATATCGCTTAGCGCATTGGTGGCGGCAATGCGGCCAAAATCGAACGCATCATCCACGATCGGGGTGAAGAAGTCAACCGTGCTGATCACTGCTCGCCCGTTGCCGATGTTGTACACGGCGGCATCATCGCGGCTGCCATAACCCACCAGCAGTTTCGGATCAGGAAGGGTGCCAAGGGAACTGGCCAGTATCTTTTCCAGGTCGGCCGGAGCGATTTTGCAGCCGCAGCCAGCGCCGTGGCTATATCCGGTCAAGCGTACTGTTTGTTGCGTTGATCCGTTCATGCTTCAGTTGTTGTGCTATTTCGATAAGTGATGTTCCATGGGCCTGCACCATCCGGGTGCGCGCCGGGTCTCTTTGGGACAGGCCGCGCGCGTATGTCTTGTCGTAATAGGCCAGCGTGATCTCCGCAACGCGGTGTAAGTTGCCTGCGCCAAGCGCGTCCAGGGCCTCTTTTGCATGCTGTGGGCCCAGCCGCTTTTGGATCCGCTTGATCGCATCCGCCAATTCATCCGCCGGGTAGAGGCCATAGGTTTCCACGAGCTGCTGGGCGCGTTGCTCCACGGGCATGTCCACAAACCATACTGGGGCCGAGCGGAGCAGTGCGAAGAAGGGGTCCGGAATCTTTGCCTTTCCTATCATTTGGCTTTCGTCCTCCACCCAGATGGGGCGGCTGTTGCCCAATTGTTGGAGCGCTTTCCACAGCAAGTTTTCGAAATGTTCCGTGGATGGCTGGATTCCTTCGCCGATCCCCCCGAAAGCAGAGCCTTTGTGCTGCGCCAGCTTCTCCAGGTTGACAACCGCTTCACCCTGCCCGCGGAGCAATTCCAGGATCACGGTTTTGCCTGTGCCCGTGTAGCCCCCAAGCACAAACAGGTTCCATGGCTTTGCAAGTGAAGCCAGCACATGTTCGCGGAAGGCTTTGTATCCCCGTTCCAATGTGGCCACTTCACTGAAACCAGCCTTCCGAAGCAGCCAGGCCACACTGGCGCTGCGTTCGCCACCGCGCCAGCAATGCACGCCAATTCTTCCGTCCGGGGCTATGCGCCGGGCTTCCTCCACCATCGGGGCCAACTTGGGCCCGGTGATGCGCAATCCCTCCAGCATGGCTGCATCACGGCCTTGCTGCTTGTACAAGGTACCCACGCATGCGCGTTCTTCATCGGAGAACAACGGCAGGTTAACGGCCCCGGGAATATGCCCCCGCAGGTATTCGGCTGGTGAACGGACATCGATCAACGGCAGGCCGGCTGCGAGGAAGCGCTCGATCGGAAGCGGGGAGTGCACGGCCCGAAATTAGGCACTTGCACCGATGGTCGGGAAGAACCGATCACCGGGGATTCTTGTAATTGTCCATGATCTCATCCCGCTTCGCACCGCCGTCCGCAAAACCAGGTGCGAGCATATCCAGCCATTTGCTGTTGTTCAGTTCGCCGGGCATGTCGCTGGTGAGCAAGGTCCAGCACGTGGTGGACCGTTCGGGCTGGTAGAACACAAATCGCCTGTCCGCATAGCGGCCCGCCCTGTAATAGTGCCAGATCATGTATGGCACGGCGGTGGTTTCGTTGGAACGGTCCGCCACGGTATTCGGTGCCCCGTAACGCAGATAGATGTAGCCTTGGTCGCTTTGGTAGCCGCGCATGTTGCGGCACCCGAACTTCCTGTTCACATAGGTCACGGCGGCATTGTACCGGTCCCAGGCAGCTTTGGGGTCTGAAGGCGACCGATTGTACCAGAACGTGTACATCAATTGGCGCATGAGCGCCGGTTTGCGGTCCTTCCAACGGTCGTCGATCATTTTCCGCTCCAGCTCATCCGCAATGGGGCGCATGGAGTTCAGGTACTCTGCCAAGGTGTCCGGGTCGGCGAATGCATCAGTGAAGTTTGCCCCGAGCTGCCCAGTTGCCAACGAATTGGGGTCGAGGGTTACGGGGTTGTTCCGCTGGAAGAACTGTGCCCTCCTCTCGATCAGCGAATCCTTCCGGTCGTGGATTTCAACGGTGAGGAGATAGTTGCCGGTGGGGAGAAGGGCAATGTCGAACTCGGTGCCGACAGGAACCACGGTGTCAGCAACCAAGCGCTTGGGGAACCTGAAGTTGCCCACAACCTTTCCGGTTTCATAATCTTCGATGGAGGTTACCTCCAGGAAAGGTCCTTTGGGCCCGAACGCACCGATGGTTCCATAGATTTCCGCATAGAAACCGAGCTTGTCGCTGCCGGGCGGAAAGTAGGAGCCAGGAAAGGGCATGGGTTCTTCATGCGGGGCGCCGGGAAGCGTGAACAGGATGTCGGATATGGAGATCCCTTGGGTTCTATCCCCGATCACAAGCGGAACATGGACATAGGTACGGGCGGTATCCGTGGAGTTTGCATCATGCAATTCCACCGACAGGGAATAGGCGCCGGGTTGCAGCAGAAAACTTTCCTGGTTGAGGAAGTCGCCTTGCAGGGTATCCGCGCGGTCGGGTGATTGGATCAGTGTTTTCCGGAAGTCCTGGATGTCGCCGTCCTTCTCGATCATGGTCAACGCATCCACCTTGGCCTGTTGGAAGCCGCGCTCATCGGTGGTCCACACCACGGTGTTGCCCACAATGGTGATGTGCACGTCCACCCGTTCGCCCTTGTTCGGCACCATGAAACGTTTGGTTTCCACAATGGCGTTCAGCCGGGGTTGGCCGCACAGGTGCAGTGAAAGCAACATGGCGGCCAGGGGTGGAATGATCCGGGGGGGCATGCGTCCAAAGTTAATGGGGCTGCGTAAGCATGGCGATACCGCTGCCTTGGCGGAACGGCCGTTCATGGATCCAATGGAAGCGATGCCGGAACAGCGCGGCCTAATTTCGCGGCCCCATGAACAACAACAACCGCGACCGGCTCTATGTTGATGATGCCCGCCAGCGCATCCGGCAGGGACATCCATGGGTGTACGACAACCAAGTGCTGCGCGCGGAAGGAAGGCCGCAAGCCGGGGGCATCGTGCAGGTTTTCGACGTGAAGAAAGGTCCGCTGGGCCAAGGCTACTTCAATCCAAGGTCCAAGATCAGGGTGCGGATGCTCACCAAGGACCTGGACGAACACATTAATGCCTCCTTTTTCCACCGAAAGATCGCGGCGGCTTGGGCATTCCGGCAACGCATGGGCCAACCGGAAAGTTGCCGTGTGGTATTCGGCGAAGCCGACGGGCTGCCCGCCTTGGTGGTGGACAAGTTCGGTGATGTCCTGGTGCTCCAGTCATTGGCCTTGGGCATGGACCGGTTCAAGGCGGAAATCGTGGAAGCGTTGCGCCAGGTGCTGGATCCGCGCGGCATCTATGAACGGAATGATGTGCCCGTGCGCGAGAAGGAAGGAATGGAGCAAGTGAAGGGTTTCATTGGAGAGGCATTTGATACGCGGCTGGAGATCGAGGAAAACGGGCTGCGCTTTGCCGTGGATGTGGCCCAAGGCCAGAAAACGGGGCACTTTCTGGACCAACGGTTGAACCATGCAGCACTGGAACATGTGGCCAACGGTGCCCGGATGCTGGACTGTTTCACGCATACCGGAGGCTTTGCGCTCCACGCCGCCAAGTATGGAGCTTCAGAAGTACTGGGCCTGGACATCAGCGAGGAGGCCGTGGCGCTTGCACAGGGCAATGCGGCACTGAACGGACTGGATGCCGTTGCCAAGTTCAAACCGGCCAATGTGTTTGACTTTCTTGCGGGCCAGGGAAGGGGCACCGGCAAATGGGATGTGGTGGTGCTCGATCCGCCGGCGTTTGCCAAAAGCCGGACTGCATTGGACGGGGCCGTCCGCGGTTACAAGGAAATCAACCTGCGGGCCATGAAAATGTTGCCGCCGGGTGGCTTCCTGGTAACGTGCTCCTGCTCGCAGCACATGGTGCCGGACCTTTTCCGGAAAACCATCGCTGATGCCGCACGCGACGCGCACCGTGAACTGCGCGAGGTGTATTCAGGTGCACAACCACCGGACCATCCGGTGCATTGGGCCATTCCTGAAACGCACTATTTGAAGTGCCTGGTATTGCAGGTACTTTAGCCGGAGGCGTTACTTCTTTGCACCCTTTTTCCGGCGCGATGACAAGGGGAACGCCCGCTTTGCGGACCGCTGCGCCTTGTCTTCACCCAGCAGGTAGCCCCACGGTTTCAGCCCGGGAATTTCATCAAACACCAGCTTCATCATACCGGTAAGGGGGATGGCCAACAGCAAGCCCATGAAGCCCCAGAGCGAGCCCCACGCCAGCAGGGCGACCATGCTGGCAAGCGGGTTCAGGCTTACGCTGGAGCCTACCACCTTGGGCGTGATGAAATTATTGTCGATGAACTGTGTGATCCCGATCACGGCCACCACGCCCAGAGCGTACATCGCGGAATCCTTTGTGAGCAAGGCTACCAGCACGGGAACGATCGCACCAAGCCAAGGGCCGATATATGGAATTACATTGAGCATGGCCGCAGTAATGCCCAAAAGCACGGCATATTCCAAGCCCAGGGCAAGGAATCCCGCCGTGTCCAGCACGGCCAGGAAGAGCATCACCGTAAGCATGCCCTTGAGCCATTGGCGGGACAAACCTGCGATGTTTTCCACCAGACGGAGCACGGTCCCGTCTCCGTTGTAGGGAAGCCGGGAGAAGAACTCACGGAAACGGCCCTTCATCAGCAGGAGGAAAAAGGTGATGAAGGGAATGGCCAGAACCGTGGCGAAAGCCGCGCCCGTTGCGGAAAACAGGCTCACGGCCACGGTACCGCCGCTCTTTACCAGGTCTGAAAGCTTGTCCTCGATCCAGGCAGTTTGGCGCTCCTGGGCCACATGAAACCTGGTTTCAAGGAATGCCTGCGCATCATTCACTTTGGTGAGCAAGGATTGCTGCAAGGTGGGCAAGTCCTTGCCGAAGTGAGCGTATTGCGTGCCCATGAACAGGATCACGCCGAAGAAGACCAGCACCATCAGCAGGCAGCTTACCCCGGCAGCAAGCCAGAGCGGCCAGTTCCTGCGCTGTAAGCGTTGGCACAGGGGGAGCAGCAGGAAGCTGAAGATGCCCGCCACGAACATCAACACAAACAGACTTTGCCCGAACCACAGCACGGCCACGGTGCCGATCAGTGCAAGCAAGGCCAGCACATAGCGCAACAGGGGATCTGAGATGCGCCCTTGGGCAGAAGCGGGGTTTGGTGGAACCTCGGCCATGTTGTTCAGCCTTGTTGCCGCTCTTCGCGCCGCTTTCGGATAAAGCCCCAAGTGCGTTCCAAGCTCACCGCCAATTCATTCGCAATTTCAGCCCAAGAAAGCCCCTCCAATTTCTTCAGCAAGCCGGGCATTGCCAAGCCAAGGGCAAACAAGCCAAGCCGTTTACCCCATCCAACCTTGCCCGCGCCCATGGCCATGGAAAGCCCGCTGGTGACGGATGACTTCCCCAGCAATGGCCCAAGGAGCTTCCCCCAACCGGAACCCCGCACCATTCCGCTGATCGAATTGGCCAGCAGTGCGGTGCGGATTTCCTTGTCCCGCAAGGCCTCCAGGTGTGCCTCAAGCCTGGATCCATAATGGTTGCACAAGGCGTTGAGGCGTAAACGCTCGGCTTCCACTTCGGCCAGGTCCGTAAAGCGCTCAGTTTTGGCCATGGTAGAGCGAGTTGATCACCTTCAGCGTGATGGATTTCCTCAACGCGCCGCCACCGGCCACCAGGAACAGGAGCAAAGCAAGTAGATACACCCCTGCAACGATCAGGAATCCCAGGGCCATGCTGCTTACAAGCATGCCCAACCATAAGGCCAAGGCCACACTGGCACACAATACAACAAGCATGGCCAGTACGGAGACGATCAACAAGCTGGCCAAGCTGCCAGCGGCTTTGCCTACCTGCCCGGATGCTTGCAGTTTGTAATAATCCGCTTGTGCCGCGAAGTAGGCTTTTCCATCATCCAAGGCGGATGACAACAAATCACCCATGTCGGCATCAACCGGCATCCGTTGATGCTCTCCCCCGTGTGGTTCAGTGTTCATGGCATGGCAACCGCAACCTTGGGGTGGCGTTTGCACGGCAAACAGACGCTACGAACGTACGGATCAATTCTGCGACGCTTGGTCCGCAGTGGTGGCCTTGCCCCGGTTGGTGACCCTTTCCTTCAGGTCCGCACCTTCCGCAGCCATGAAGTCGAGGAAATCATGCAGATCTTCCTTGGTCATGTTACGGCGGTCCACCATGCGTTTCCGCATCTTTTGCCAGCGCTCATGGCCTTGGTCCAGCAGGTCGTCAAGTTCGGCCTTTGCACGCTTGCCTTTGTCCCGCAGTAATTTCCGGGTCTCCTTTCCCGAACGCGGTGCCAGTAAAACGCCTAATGCTGCCCCTGCCGCCAAGCCGAGCAGTACGCCGACCAATGTTTTTTGGGTGCTCATTGTAAATTGGAATTATGGACCTGGGGTCCCAAAATCCCACGCGGAAAAACTGTGCCTTTTTGGTGAATGGATGCATCAACCATGACGGATGCCACGGTGGATGCGTACTTCCGCAGGTTGGCCTTTGAACTGGCGAAGGGAAAACCGTGGAGCAAATACCCCATGGTCGTGAAGTATTCACCCGCCCCGTGCCCCATGGCACACGCGTTCAAATACGTTCGTGGACGCGCACGGCAGTAAAGGCACGTTGGCCCAGCGAATAGGAGTGCCCCTTGGAAATGATGTGCACGCGCATGCCTTCGATGCTGAAGGGTTCCCCTTCCTCCACGTCGGCAAGGTTGCTGTATGCGATGTCATGGCCGTCGAAGATCATCACTTGGCCGCTGCCAATGGTTTCCAGCATGTCCCCGTCCGTGATCACCACGCCGGTGTCCTCACCAAGCCCGATGCCGATGGAGTTTGGGTTGCCCGCAACCGCTTGGGTGAGGCGGCTGAAGCGGCCTCGCTCCACGAAATGGCTGTCAATGATCACATCCTGGATCAACCCGGCGCCCGATGTCATTTTCACGCCGCCCTTGATCAGGCCCGTGGCGCTATGGCCCTGGTAGATCATGGTGCTGCTCATGCACATGGCGCCCGCGCTGGTGCCCGCGATCACAAAACCCTTTTCGTCGCGGTAGCGGCGTTTCATCAGTTCCAGGAACGCCGTGCCCCCGAAGATGGTGGTCAACCGCAGCTGGTTGCCGCCACTGAGCATCACCCCGCTGGCCTTGGCAAGCCGCTTCACCATGTCCGGCTTCACGTCCTGGCGGTCGCGTATGTCCAGCACGTCCAAGTGCTTCACCCCCAATTTACCGAATGCTTCGCGGTAATTTTCCGCCACCTCAACAGGAATGCTGCTCGCTGAAGTGACCAGCGCGATGTGGGCTGAAGGCCCGCCCATCTCGTCCACCACGCGGCGAAGAATACCGTCCTCAATGAAGGTTCCGCTGTCCGCATCCGGCTTTTCATTGCGGTTGCCCTTGTCCTCGGCCCCGCCGATCGCGATCAGTTTACCCTTGGGCTTTACGTCCATGTAGTTGGTGTTTCCCCCGCCCCCCCCCCAATGCCTTGCACGGCCCTGCCATGGGGGCCGGTTCCGTGCGGCGCATGCAAAAATAGGCGGGTTGGCCCGCCAAGGAAAGCGGGGCGGCCTATTGTTCAACAGGCCGATCTTCATACATTGACCGCACCAATCCCGAATGCACATGCGGATACTTGAGCTCAAGGCCATGCGTGGCCCCAACTACTGGTCGGTGAAGCGGCACAAGCTGGTAGTGATGCGCTTGGACATCGGGGAATTGGAGGAACGCCCCACGGACAAGGTGCCCGGCTTCCTGGAGCGCCTCAAGGAAATGCTGCCTTCCATGTATTCCCACCGCTGCAGCGAGGACCATGAAGGCGGGTTCTTTGAGCGCGTGGAGCGGGGCACGTGGATGGGCCACGTGATCGAGCACATCGCACTGGAGATCCAGACACTGGCCGGCATGGACACCGGCTTCGGCCGCACCCGCAGCACCGGTGAGCACGGCGTGTACAACGTGGTGTTCAGCTACATCGAGGAGGCAGTGGGACTCTACGCGGCCAAGGCCGCCGTGCGCATTGCCGATGCGCTGATCACGGCCGCTCCCTACAATTTGGACGAGGACATCCAGCGCATGCGTGAGCTGCGCGAGGAAACCCGCCTGGGCCCCAGCACGGGCTCCATTGTGGAAGAAGCCGCCAAACGCGGCATTCCATACATCCGCTTGAACGGGCAAAGCCTGGTGCAGCTGGGCCACGGCGTGTTCCAAAAGCGGATCCGCGCCACCATCACCAGCCGCACCAGCAACATCGGCGTGGAGATCGCCTGCGACAAAGAGGAGACCAAACAACTGCTGGAGGCGTACGAGATCCCCGTGCCCAAGGGCCGCGTGGTACGCACCGAGGAAGGGCTCATTGCCGCGCTGGAAAGCGTAGGGTTCCCGTGCGTGATCAAACCCATTGGCGGCAACCACGGACGCGGGGCCACCATCGGCATCAAGAACCTCGAAGAGGCCAAGGTGGCCTTGGCCATGGCCAAGGAGATCAGCCGCAGCGTGGTAGTGGAAAAGGAGATCAAGGGATTGGACCACCGCCTCCTGGTGATCAACCACAAGTTCGTGGCTGCGGCAAAACGCACACCAGCCTGTGTGGTCGGCGATGGGAAAAAAACCATCGAACAATTGGTGGAAGAAGTGAACAAGGACCCGCGCCGCGGCTTCGGGCATGAAAAAGTGCTCACCGCCATCACCATCGATGCCCACAGCTTGGAACTGCTGCAACGCAAAGGCCTGTCTCCGGCCAGCGTGCCGCCCAAGGGGGAAACCGTGTACCTTAAGGCAACCGCCAACCTGAGCACGGGCGGCACCGCCACCGACGTTACCGAGACCGTCCACTCCTACAACATCTTCATGGCGGAGCGCATTTCGCGCATCATCGACCTGGACATCTGCGGCATCGACATCATGACCGAGGACATCACCCGGCCCATCAGCGAAAGCGGTGCCGTGCTGGAAGTGAACGCCGCGCCAGGCTTCAGGATGCACCTGGACCCCACCGAGGGCCTGGGCCGCAACGTGGCGGAGCCCGTGGTGGACATGCTGTTCCCGCCCGGTGCGCCCAGCCGCATCCCCATCATTGCCGTAACCGGCACCAACGGGAAGACCACCACCACGCGGCTCATCGCGCACATCATGCGCAGCCATGGCCGCAAAGTGGGCATGACCTGCACCGACGGCGTGTACATCATGAACCGCATGCTGATGCAGGGCGATTGCACCGGCCCGGTAAGCGCGCAGTTCGTGCTCAAGGATCCCTTGGTGGACATGGCCGTGCTGGAAACCGCGCGCGGCGGCATGTTGCGCAGCGGCCTCGGCTTTGAGCACTGCGACGTCGGCATCTGCACCAATGTGGCCGCCGACCATCTTGGCCTAAAGGACATCAACACCCTGGAGGAACTGGCCAACGTGAAAAGCACCGTGCCGCGTAGCGTGCGCCGCGACGGCCATGCCATCCTCAACGCGGACGACGACCTGGTGATGGCCATGCGTAAGCAGTGCGAAGGCAAGATCGCCCTCTTCAGCCTGGACGAGAACAACCGGCTGATCCGCCAGCACTGCAAGCTCGGCGGGCTTGCGGCCATCTACGAGAACGGCTTCATCACCATCAGCAAGGGCGAATGGAAACTGCGCATTGAAAAGGCCGTGAACGTTCCGCTCACCTACGGCGGCAGGGCCGTGTTCAACATCCAGAACATCCTGCCCGCCGTGCTGGCGGCCTATGTGCAAGGGGTAAAGGTGGAAGAATTGCGCGAAGCATTGACCACCTTCGTGCCTTCACCCGCACAAACGCCCGGCCGCCTCAACCTGTTCCAGTTCAAAAACTTCCAAGTGGTGGTGGACTATGCGCACAACCCGCACGGCTTTGAGGCATTGGGCCGGTTCCTCAGCAAGGTGAACGAAAGCCCCAAGGTGGGCGTCATTGCCGGGGTGGGGGACCGCCGCGACGAAGACACCATCGCCTTGGGCAGGCTCAGCGCAAAAATGTTCGATGAGATCATCATCCGCCAGGACCGCAACTTGCGCGGCAAGAGCGACGATGACATCATTGCGCTGATGGTAAAGGGCATCAAGGAAGTGGACCCCAACAAGAAGTACACCATCATCAAGAAAGAGGAAGAAGCCATCCGGCACGCCATCAACACAGCCAAGCCCGGCAGCTTCCTTACCCTGTGCAGCGACGTAGTGCCCGATGCCCTGGCCCTGGTGATGAAGCTCAAGGAGGAAGAGGACAAAGTGCCCTTCAGCAAGGAAGACATCCCGAACGTGAACAGGGACCTGGTGGGGTGATGGAAGGAAATTGGGGCAAACGTCGCTGGTTCAGCATCATGGCGTTTGTGGTCCTATGTGGATTGTATGCAACCATGAGCATACATGAGGTGCTGACGGTTACCTGGCTCGGTCAGGGTGGGGAATACCCGTTTGGCGGTGAAGGACCTGCTGGTGGAATCTGGTACCCGGAATATGCAGCAGGATTTCTACTACGGCCCGAAATCACTGCGGCAGCGTACGCTTCGCCGGTTTTCCCCTCGGCACAATAGCTTGTGCTATTCTTTCTCGGTGAAACCCGCGCTGCCATTGTGATTTCGACCCTCGCAACGAACCCTGCTGCATAATCCGGGTGGTACTATCGTTCAGCTGAAAGGTATGCGTGGGTAAATGGCGTGTCCGGATTGCTTTGGTCGATGATCCTTGCCCTTGCCATTTTTTCAATGCTGAAGAAGAACGACAAATGGCTGCTTTTTGCTGTAGGATGTGCCATGGCCTTGTTCATCATAGAAATGCTCAACCCGCTGATCGGCGGAATTCTTGCCGACTGAATACTACCGGCAAAGACGGGCATCTCCAATGAATCTTTCCCAATGGACCTTGATGGACCGCCGATTGCGGTCCATCAAGGTCCATCGAAGCCCATTCGAATGCAAAGGGCCACACACCTTGCCCCCCGCTCCCGTAAGTCTTCCGGCCCAACGGTAAAGTGAGTAAAAGAACGGACAGGTCAGGCGACTGGTGGGAGCCACTGTAAGTTCCTCCCAAATCAGGTGCGTGAATCAGTAGGATCCACCGCTACCGCAGGTCATCCAAGCCTTGAAGGCCGGAGCACCGTACCCGTTTGGACCGGAAGACCTGCGGTAGTGCGGAGCGCCAGTCAGTTCTTCACCACCCGTTTCACAAGGCTGGTTCCCTTGCACACGGCGCGAATGGTGTACACTCCAGGGTTGAGATCAGAAAGATCGAGCACGGCCGTCTTCGTGCCGAGGGCCCGGCGCTGCACCACCTGTCCATTGACGTTGAGCACATCGACGTTCTCGATCACTTCCGGAGCTGAAATGTTCACCTTGTCCGTGGTCGGGTTGGGGGACAGGGTGATCGCAGCCGGGTTGAGTTCCGTTACTGCGGTGGTCATCAATAAATCGTCCAGGTAGGCCACCCAGCCGTACGCCATGAAGGGCGCGCCATCGTCCCAACCGGCCACGTAGTTGCCGTCCGGTGAAATGGCGATTGCCGTGCCCATGCGGTCCGTGGGGGCATTGATGTCCACGCCGTGGTCCAGCAGGATGTCCTTGAGCAGCACGGGTTGGGCGCCCAGGCTGGGGTGGTAGATGATCGCCTCACGGATCAAGCCCCCAAAATCGTCGAAATCCTGCGCGTATCCCACGGCAATGCCGTTGTCTGAAATGCTTGTGAACGTGGCGCTGGTGTATCCAGCCGGAATATCGAAGGTGGTGAAGGTGTTCGTGGCTTGGTCGAAAAGGAAAGGATGACCGTCCTCGTCACCTACCATGACCGAAGATGCGTTGATCGCGCTCACGGCATTGGTCAAGTTGACCGGGGGCGTGGGCGGCACCTGGGTGATCTGCAGGTCCGGTGAGATATAGACCGGGATACGGTGGGTGCTTCCCCCTGCCTCATCGTCCGCCCAGCCGCCAATGGTGCCATCGTTGGTGACGCAGTAGCCTGCCACCGCCACATAGTTGGAATCGAAGATCTCCGTGAGCACCTGGGTGTCCGTGTTGTACCGGAATGTGCCGTAATCGCAACAGCCGATGGACATCTGGCCCACCACCCAAGTTCCGTTCGGTGAGATGCCGTAGGTGGTAAAAGAGGATTCCTGCGGGTTGGACTCCGGGAACCAGCCGATCGGGATCCAAACGCCATTCTTTCTTACCGCAGGTTGAAGGATGAAATTGGGCTCATCAAAGTACATGGACCCGGCCACATCACCGGCATTGTTGATGGCATCCGTTGAGGTGGCTTCCGGCTCGATGTCCGTCCAAGTGAGCGTGGGAAAGTCGAAATAGCCGCCGCCACTGATGGCCAGGCCGCTGTCGTTGACGTCATTGAAGCGGCTCCCGAAAGTGGAGGCCCGGTAGAATTCCATCTGGGCGGAAAGGGTCGATGGCAATGCACAGACCGTGGCCAGCGCGAAAAGAGCGTTGAAGTGTTTCATGGGCAATTGGTTTTCCGGAAACTGGGATTTGATGAATGTCCTGTTCGGGTCAAGATCAAATGTAGGCCACCCTCATTGCGTGGCCGGGCCATTTCCGGGCCAATCGTGAAATGCTTACGTCACCAACAGGCCGGACCACTTGCGGGATCTTGCACCGGTACTTGGTTCGCGTTCCCAGGATGATTCCGGAAAGCGCCGGGCTCCGGCTCACTTCCTCAATGCCCGGACCAGCAGGATGAGCAAAATGGCACCGGCCGTGGCGCAGATCAATTGCCCGATGATGCTGGTGGCTGCCAGGCCAAGGATGTCGAAGATCCAACCTCCGAAGAGGCCGCCCACCAAGCCAAGAATGATGTTCACCACCAGGCCATAGCCTTGGCCCTTCATGATGCGCCCGGCCAGCCAGCCGGCAACTCCGCCAATGATCAGGCTCCAGATCAGTCCCATGGGGATTTACGAGTTTTGATGCATCGCATAGATACAAAAAGAAAGGCCCCGTTCCGACGGGACCTTTCAGGTTTGCGAAAAAAGTAAGCTTCACTTGGCCTCCACGGCTGCAGCCTTCTTCTTGGCTGCGGGCTTGCTCTTAGAGCCCTCTTCGGCGGCTACGGGCATGCGGCGCTCCTTGATGCGGGCGCTCTTGCCGCGGCGGTCGCGGATGTAGAAGATGCGGGCGCGGTTCACATCGCCGCGCTTGTTCACTTCAATGTTCTCCAGGAAAGGGGAGGAGATGGGGAAAATGCGTTCCACGCCCACCGAGCCGCTCATTTTGCGAACGGTGAAAGTGGCGGTGCTTCCACTGCCCTTGCACTGCACCACCACGCCTTGGAACTGCTGGGTCCGCTCCTTGTTGCCTTCGCTGATGCGGTAGTGCACGGTGATGGTATCACCGGCCTTAAAGTCGATGGGATGTTTCACAGGGGTCCACTCCTTCTCCAGTTGCTTGATCTTGTCCATGGCGCTCAGCGGTTTGCGGCAACATACCCTGCCGTTCGGGGGCGCAATATTACGAATAAATTCCCTTCGTGCAGGTTCTGTTCTTATTGATCCGTACCTTCCAGCAGTTCCGGCCTGCGTTCCCGGGTGCGCTGCACGCTTTGTTGATGCCGCCATTCCTCGATCTTGGCGGCATGTCCGCTCAACAGCACCTCCGGCACCCGCCATTCGCCATACACCTCGGGGCGCGTGTACGCGGGCGGGGCCACCAGGCCGTCCTGAAAACTGTCCGACAGGGCGCTGGTTTCATCGCCTAGCACGCCCGGCACCAAGCGTATCAACGCATCGCTGAGCACGGCTGCGGGAAGTTCGCCGCCACTGAGCACATAGTTCCCGATGCTCACCTCCATGGTGATCAAATGTTCACGTACACGCTCATCCACGCCCTTGTAATGGCCGCACAACAGGATGATATTTCCCAGGGTGCTCATCCGGTTCACCATGGGCTGGTCCAGCAAGGCACCGTCCGGGCTCATGTAGATCACCTCGTCATAGTGCCGCTCTGCCTTGAGGAGGGAGATGGCCTTGTGGACCGGCGCGATGGACATCACCATGCCCGCGCCGCCACCGAAGGGATAGTCGTCCACCCGCTTGTGCTTGTCCTCGCTGTATGACCGTAGGTCGTGCACATGCACCTGGGCAAGCCCCTTGGCTTGGGCGCGCTTCAGTATGCTCTCATTGAAATAGCTGTCCAGCAACGCCGGCAGCGCCGTGATAATGTCGATGCGCATGGCCGCAAAAGTACCGGCCAGGGTGGTTTTCCTTTGCCGGAACCAGGCCGTGCATACCTTCGGCATCGTTCTTGCCGTAGAAGCCACCAAACCGATTGATTGATGAAACGCCTTTTCCTTGTTCCGGTGCTGGCCCTGCTGGCCTTTGCAGGTACCGGCCGTGCCCAGGACAAAAAGCCGTACGATGACCTGCTGGTGAAGTACGTTGACGAGAAGTACGAGGAATGCTTGGCCAAGGCTGAGCACTACACCATGAAGGACGATACCAAGCGGGATGCATTGCCGTACCTGTACATGAGCATGTGCCTCTATGAGATGAGCAAGATTCCGAAATACCAGGCCATGGAGGAGTACAAGAAGGCCGACCGGGATGCGTTGAAATGGGCGGAGAAGTACCGGAAGAAGGACAAGGACAAGGAGTTCTTCAACAACTACGAGGACTATTGGAGCGAGTTGAACACCATGGCGCAGGAGAGCGGCCTGAACGAATATGATGCCGGTGCAAAGGGAATGAGCAAGGCCCGCCGCTATTTTGATTCCATGACGGGCTACTACCCGGAGAACCCCGGGGCATGGCTGATGCTGGGGTTAACGAACTACGGAACCAACATGGCCAAGGAGGGGGATGCTGCCATTGCCCAATACAAAACTGCCTTGGAGGCGGCGGGAGGCATAGACCGGCTGCCCGAGGACCAGAAGAAATTGATGAAGGCCGGGCTGATCCGCTATGCGGAATACCTGGACGGCAAGGGAGACAAGAGCGGGGCAAAGGCTGCCATGGAAACGGGCAAGGAGGCCTTCATGGATGATGCGGAGTTCAAGGCGGCTTACGAAAGCTATCAATAGGCCTTGGTCCTGCGGCATCGTCATTGTACAAGGGGCTCGTTCGGCACCGGCCTTCGGGGCCGCGCCTATTTTTGCGGCATGGAAGGATCGGTGAGGCGCATAGCCGCAATGTTGATCGCGGGCATATTGGCCCTGAATGCATTTGCAGGCGGACTGGAGAAGGCTTTTGCAGCCTTGGAAGTCCATAACTATTTCGAGGCAATGAAGTTGTTCGGCAAGCAGGTGCGGAAGCATCCTGCGGGCGCGTGGTACGGCATCAGCGTGGTTACCGGCAGGGCGGACAATCCCTTCTACCAGATCGATTCCAGCCGTGCCGCCCTGTTGCGCTCCGAAGCTGCTTTTGCCCTGCTGGATGCGAAGGCACGCTCCAAGTTGGCCGCATTGGGCGTGGACACGGCAACCATCCGCGCCCAGAAGGAACACATAGGTGAGGTGGTTTGGAAACAGGTAAACGCAGTGGACCGGTTGGAGGATTACAAGAGTTTCCTTGTTTCCTATCCGGACAACAGCCACGCGCAGGAAGCAGTTGAGCGCCGCAATGCCCTTGCTTTTGCCGAAGCAAGGCGGTTGAACACCGCAGCGGCCTACAAGGACTTTATCGCCAACTACCCCGATGCGAAGGAAGCCTACGGGGCCCGCTCCCGCCTGCAGGAAACCATTTACAGGGACGCCACACCGGCAGGCACGTTGGTACAATACGAGGCCTTCATTCACGACCATCCCGAAAGTCCATATGTGCGGGATGCCCAGGACAAGCTCATGGAATTGTCCGTGCCCAACGGCACGGTGGGCGAATATGCCGCCTTCATCCACCGCTATCCGGACAACCCCAATGTGCCCGATGCCTGGAGAAGGATGTACGACATCTACACCAGGCAACTGAGCGTACAGAGCATCACGCAGTTCCTGAAAGACTATCCGGATTACCCGTTCATCAACGAGCTGATGAATGATTACAAGGTTGCAGGCCTGTCGCTGTTCCCATTTCGGCAGGACGGCAAATGGGGCTATATCGATGCCACGGGCGTGGAACGGATCAAGGCGGAATATGAGTTCGCGGAACCATTTGTGCACAGCCAGGCACAGGTGGGCAAGGGTGGGCACAGCGGCACCATCAACAAGCTTGGCAAGCAGGTAGTGCCGATCATTTACGACGATGTGTTCGATTTCAAGGAAGGCCTGGCCCCCGTGCAACTGCACAACAAGCAAGGAGTGGTGGACCGCAACGGCAACCTGGTTGTTGCCTTGGAATATGATGAGGTGGGCGAGTTCGACCACGGCCTTGCGGCTGCTTCCAAGGATGGCAAGTATGGCTTCATTGACGGTGCCGGCAAGGTGGTGATCCCATTCCGGTACGAGAATGCCATGCACTTCAACAACGGCTTGGCGGTGGTGGTGCAGGGTGGGCAAAGCGGGGTGGTGGACGTGAAGGGAGATGTGGTGGTACCCTGCCAATATGATTGGGTGGAAGGATTTCTTGCCCCGGAGATCACAAGGGTGCGCAAGGACGGATACATGGGCATGGTCAACAAGTTTGGCGAGGTTATGCTTGCCGTGGAACACGACCATGTGGGTACGATCAATGACAGCTTGGTGCTTGTGATCGACAAGGGCAAGTGCGGATATGTGGATGCCAACGGGACGTGGGTGATCCCGCAACGGTTCGAGGCCAATGCCCTTACCGTGAACATGGGCGACTTCCACAATGGCGTTGCGCGCGTGCTGAGCGGAGGGAAACTGGGATTGGTGGACACCAAGGGGAAGTTGATCTTCCCTGCGCAGTACACGGACATCGGCCTGATGGAGGGAAACGTGGTGCCCGTGAAGAAAAAGAACAAATGGGGTTACGCATCAAGGGCATACCAGACCTTGGCGGAAGCGAAGTACGATCAAGCATGGGAAATGCACTCCGGGTATGGCCGTGTGGTATCCAACGGTTTGTTCGGCCTGGTGGACAGCACCGGGGCGGAAACCATCAAGCCGCGCTTCAAGGCGTTGACTGATGTGGACGGAGGCACCTTGGTGGCCACGGACGAAAGCGGTACCGGCTTGGTGGATGTACACGGGAAAGTGCTTGTCCCACTTGTGTTCAGTTCAGTGGTGGTGGAAAATCACGGTGTGGCCAAGGTCACCAAAGGCGACCGTTTTGCGTACGTGGAAGTGGCCAGTGACGAGTTTCTGTGGAAGGAAGAAGGTTTTGGCGCCGGCTCAGCGAACCAGTGATACGCTTCCGGTACGTCGCACCTGCACCACCCCGATGTCCGTAACGGACGTGTAGTGCAGGTTCCACGCATACACGCCCACCGGAGACTCCATTCCTTGGAAGGTTCCGTTCCAAGCACCGTTTGGCGTGCTGCTGGTGAATATGCATTGGCCCCAACGGTTGAACACCATGAATTCCCAGGAATCAATTGGGCCATCAACCACGGGGGCAAACAGGTCGTTGATGCCATCCCCGTCCGGGGTGAACGCATTCGGGATGTACGCAGTTGGCCTGCACCGGCCCTCGGAAATGACGATGGTATCCGCTGCATGGATGCACATTCCTTCCACGGCCACGGAGTAGGTTCCTGGTCTGTCCACTTTCAACACCGGTTGCGTGGAACCTGTGCTCCACAAGTAGTTGGCACCGGGCAAAGTGGCGTCCAGCATGACCGATCCATCGGGGCAGATCCCTTGGTCAGGTCCAAGGTTTATCGCGGTGACAGGAGCGGTGAAGATGATGGTTACCTGGTCCGCAACGGTGCATCCGTCCATGGTCAATGTGGCGCCATAGGTGCCGCTGGATGTTACTTCAATGGCATTGCTTGTGCCACCGGTAGACCAAGCCAAGGATGCAGGGCCGGGTTCCACGGACAGGAGGATCGTATCCCCGATGCACCCGGTGCGATCCGCCCCGAGGTCCACTTCCGGAAGGGGAGTAACACCAACCTGCAATGACGCACTTGCCGTGCATCCGTTCAAGGAGATGTCGGCGTGGTAATTTCCTGCGGAATGAATTACCCGTTGGGGAGCAGTTGAGCCGTCCTCCCAGATCACGGCCGCTCCGGGCATCCCAATGTTCAACACAAGAAAGGCACCTGGGCAAATGATCGTATCGGCCCCCAGGGTGAAGTCTGTTAGGTCCACTTCACCTACTTGTACCTGGCCTGTTGCCGAACAACCCGATCGATCTACCGTGATGCCATAGGTTCCCGATGCGGTAACCAACAATGAAGGTCCAGTAGATCCGTTGCTCCATTGATAGGTGCAACCCGGTTGGGAAACGTTCAACAACCAGGAAGCACCATTGCACAAGGTGGTATCGGCGGGCAGGTTAAGGATGGGAGCGGGGATGTCCGCGATCTGGATGGAATCGCCGGAGGTGCAGCCTGCGGAGGTGACTAACACGGACCAAGCGCCGGGGCCCAAGGTTCGCAAAGCGCTTGTATTGCCATCGTTCCACAAGTAGCTGCCCCCGGGTACAGATGTGTTCACCGCCACATGCGATCCGGTGCAAATGGCTGTGTCCGGCCCCAGGTTAACCATGGGCAAAGGCATTTCCGTCAGGACAATGGTGTCCGATGCCGTACATCCATTTTCCGTGCTTTGCACCCAGTAGGTCCCACCTTGAGTGATCATTCTTGTTTGGGCGGTGCTTCCGTCATCCCATTGGAGCGAGGTGCCCGCTGCCAAAAGCTGGAATGAACTGCCTGCGCAGAATTGATCGTTCGGCCCCAAGTCCACTGTTGGAAGGGGAATTGTGGCAATGGAAATGGAGTCGGTGATTGAACAGCCGGCAATGGTGATCGTTGCGATGTACGTGCCGGCCGAGGAGGCTTGCACCGTGGGTGAAGTGGCGGTCACGGTGCCGCTCCATACCGTGGAGCCGCCCGGCAAACCAGCATCCAGGAGCAAGGTTGCGCCGGCGCAGAGGCTGGTGTCCGGCCCCAGGTACAACGTGCCCGGATCCAGGTATTCAACATGGATGAACGCCGTATCGCTGCATCCCGCCAAGTTGGACAATGCCAACCAATAATTGCCCGTTGCCGAAACTGTGAAGCTGTTGGCCGAAGAGCCGTTTTGCCAAACCGCTTGATCCTGTGACGCCGGTGCCTGCAATACGAGCACAGCGCCTGGGCAAAGTGTAGTGTCATTGCCGATGAAGGCAACAGGTGCTTGGGCCACATCGATGGAGATCGTGTCGGTAACCGTGCATGCACCAACGGTGGTTTCCGCCCAATAGAGGCCTGCACTGGCCACGGCAAGCACTGCGTTGGGCGACCCCGTGCTCCAGAGGTATTGCGACGCATTGGGCAGGGTGGCATCCAGCGCGATGGTTTCGCCTGCACAGAGCGTGGTGTCGGGCCCCAAGTTCAGCAAACCTGGGCTGGCCATGGAAACAACAATGGCATCCGAGGCCGTGCATCCCAAGGGGTCGGTAGCGGTAACGGATACGGTGCCAGCGGTAGCCACAATAATGCTTTGGCCCGTTGCACCGGTGCTCCACGCATAGGTGTTGGGCGGAGGTCCCGCCGATAAAACAACGGAGCCGCCCGGGCAAAGCGTGGTGTCCGGGCCCAGGGCCACCGTTGGGGGCTGGGCCTCGGTAATGGAGATGGTATCGTGCGAGGAACAATTGCCCACGGTAACGCTTACGGACCATGTTCCGGCACCCACGGAGACCACTGGGGTTGAGGAACCATTGTTCCAGGAGTACCCGGCACCGGTGGTGGTGGCGTTCAGCACCGCTTGTGCCCCGGGACATATTGCAAAGTCGGGTCCCAAGGAAAACACGGGCAACGGTGTTACGGCCACGTTGATCGAATCACGCACTGTGCACCCGTTCAAGGAAGCTTCCACCCAATACGTCCCGGCGGAGGACACCGTAATGGAATCCGAGGTGGCACCTGTGCCCCAGATGTAAATAGCCCCGGGCACGGAAACGCCGATCCTTAAGCTGGAACCGGCACAAATGGTTTGGTCCGGCCCCAAGTTCACGGATTGCAAGTTGAAGTTGGAAACGACGCAAGTGTCCGGAGCAGTACAGCCATTGGCGGTAACTAGAACCGCGTAGGTGCCCGGGGCCGAAGTGGTGAGCACCGGCAGGGTGGAACCGTTATTCCAGAGATAACCGCCACCAGGCACGGAGGCATTGAGCGTGACGGGTTCACCGGGGCAAACCGTGGTGTCATTCCCGAGGTTCACTTGCGGAAGCGGGGTAACGGCCACCTGAACGGAATCCTGTGCCGAGCATCCGTTCAGGCTCACCGTAACGTGGAAGTTGCCTGCTGTGGAGACGTTCAGTACCGGGCCCAAGCTCCCATCCTGCCAGAGATAGGAAGCCCCCGGCCAGGTGGCATCAAGGCTGAGCGATTGACCAGCGCAAAGGGTGGTGTCATTTCCGAGCTGTACGGCAGGCAAGGGTTTATAGCCCACGGTGATGGAGTCGCGCGTGGTGCACGTTCCGTTTCCCACCTCCGCCCAATACACGCCAGGCGCGCTTACCGTGAGGGACGGGTTTTGGGAGCCATCCTGCCAGAGGTAGCTGTAGCCCGGGCCTGCGGCGGAAAGCACGATCGTGGAGCCCGTGCAGAGCAGGGTGTCCTGTCCGAGCTGCACCACCGGACGGGGCAGGTAGGCAATGTTGACCTGGTCCGTATTGCTGCAATTCTGCGCAGTAACGGTTACGCTGTAGGTTCCGCCGGAAGAAACATGCAGGTTGGGAGCCGTGCTGCCGTCCTGCCAGATGTATGTCCCGCCTGGAAAGGAGGCATCCAAGTCGATTACTTCACCGGTGCACAGGCTTGTATCCGGTCCTATATCCACTTGTGGCAATGGCGTGACGTACAGATGCACGGTATCGCGCAGCACGATCGTGCCGGAAATATTGATGTCGTCTATGCCGAGGTCATCGCCCACACCATCTCCTGAAGTGAGGTGAATGCATGCGTTGGCGCTGGTTTGTCCCGGGCCGGCGGTCCATGTGGTGGTGAATTGTTGCCAGCCTGCGGAGTAGGCCGGGAAGGTGAAATCAGGCCAGTTGACCAAAGCCCCGTCCATGAGCCAAACAGCGCGTGCGGGCAGCTCATTGCTAAGGGTCCGTGCCCTAAAGCTCAGCGTATAGGTTTGGCCGGGGCATGCTGGAACAGTTTGGCACCACACATCAGTTTGGCCATTGGACCAGCTTCCATAGCCTGCGTTGGCAATGAGGAAGTTGCCGTTCCCGGTGCCTTGGAACTGGGGGTGGTACCAGCTGGCATTGGGCCCCACTGTGTACGCCCCTTCGCTCTGCACGGAAAAGAGCGAATAGGTGAACTGGGAGGAGAAGCCGGTGTTTCCCGCGGAAAAATCACCGTTGGAAACGAGGTTTCCGCTTGGGTAGCTCACTTGGCACCAATAGTCGCCGGCGGTGTTCACCGAAATGGAAGGTGTTGTTTCGCCGGTGCTCCAGATCATGTTGCTGAAACCGGACGGACCTTGCAAGGTGACGGAACTGTCCTGGCAGATGGTGCGGTCGGCGCCGATATTGATGGAACAGACGGGCTGGCAGAGGATGGCAGCGCCGGGCCACAATGCAAGCAGGCATGTCCAAAGCACGGACGGATATGCGAGATTACGGTTCAGGAGCGGAGAATTTTTGTCAAAATTCGGGCCATTGCCGCCTCGCTCCAACCCCAATGGGGGGTGATTCTTCACGAGGCTGTCAACACCCGGTTGATGCCTTGGTAGAGCTGCACGTCCACCCGGCTGAAATGAAGACGCAAAAGTTCCTCCACGCGGTTGCTCCGCAGGCCGCTGTTTTCGTTGTGTACAATGGTATTGAAACAGACCAGCCCGTCCGGTGCAGTGGCCTGGCGCAGCCCTGCAATGAAGGGATCGCTGTCCACGCCCGGCGCCAGGTCCATTTCATGGCAGAGGTCCACAAGCACCAGGTCATGCCGTGCGGCATTGCGTGCTACGAATGCAATGGCATCGGATTCGATCAATTCCATGCTTGGCAGGCGGCCCACATGGAAATAGTTCCGTGCAATGCGGAGCATTTCAGGGTCCCCGTCCACGCCCGTGATCGGGGCTTCAATGCGCAGCTCGCGCCGAAGTATGCCAGCGGCGCTGCCCGCCCCGAAACCGAGAATAAGCACATTCCGCACCACCCGATCCTTTACCGCGCAGTCGTCCAGGCATTGTTGCCAAATGGCGTGCAGATTGCCATAGCTCTGGTTTGCGTTGTTGCTGTTCACCACCAGGTGCCCGCCTTCCCACACCAGCCGCAACGGCCCGTACTTGCCCGGTCCTTCCCATTCAGGAACGGGCCATGCATAGCTCAGCAGGCATCTCCACAAGGACATGGTGCAAAGATGGGCCTTTGCGGACGGGCTATCTTCGCGGAACTTTTTCCGTTTTGAAACGCCTTTCCGCCATTACCCGCCACAAGTTGCGCAAGCTGCTGCTTTACGCGCTGGTTACGGCCGCAGTGGGCGTGGTGCTTACCTTGTTCAGCGGGCAGGTAAGTCCTGGCGTGGTGCTCGGTTGGGCGCTGGTGGGTGCGTGGACCGGCGTGCTGGAAGTGTACCTCTTTGGCAGGCGTTTCAGGGCCATGGCCATTCCCTTGCAGTTCATCGGCAAAGCTGCATGTGTTAACCTGTTGACCATTGCCATTGTGCTGTTGGCCATTGCGGCGGATCGCGGACATTCACTTCCATACGGGGCAGAGGCCAAGCTGACAACCGGGAGGCTTTTTGCCAATGATGACCTGCTCCGCACGGCGTTGCAGGTTTTTGTGGTCACCTCGCTGGCCATTTTGATCGTGCAGGTGGAGGAATTCATGGGCCGGCGCTTCTTCATGGGCTTCCTGTTGGGCTGGTATGACAAGCCCCGGGAGTCGGAGCGCGTGGTACTGAGCATTGATCTGGTGTCCAGTTCGGCGCTGAATGAGCGCCTTGGCGACATGCTCTATTTCCGCTTTTTGAATTTCACGCATTCCGTGATGACCGATGCCGTGCTGCGGCATGATGCCGAGATCCATAAGTACGTGGGTGATGAAGTGATCTTCACCTGGCCCATGCGCGGCGGCTTGCACAACTTGAACTGCATTGCCTTGTACTTCGACATCCAGGAGCGGCTGGAGGCGCACCGCCAAGAGATGATGCGCGAGTTCGGCGCGTTTCCTCGGTTCCGCGGCGGATTGCATGGTGGCCGGGTGATCACCGCGCAGGTAGGCCACATCAAGCGCGCCATTGACCTCAGCGGGGATGTGATGAACACTACAAGCCGTGTCCAGTCCATGGCTAAATCGCTGAAGGTGGACCTGATGATCACCCAGGACCTGTTGGACAGAATGCCAACGGCAAAGGACCATTACCAATTCGGGGAAGCAGTGGAAGTACAGGTAAAGGGGGGCAAGCGCCGGATGCTGGTGCG
>JAFDZY010000457.1 GCA_018266685.1 Bacteroidota bacterium | reverse complement strand
GCCGCCCGCACCAACAACGGCCAAGGCGTGGCAAGCAACCTGGCCGCCGCCGTGGCCAAGGACCCCAGCCTGAAGGCAAAGGCCCAAACGGACCTCGAGTTCCGCAGCTACAAGGGCAACCTTGGCTTCTAAGCCGAGCGAAACGAATTGTAAAGCCCTCGCCCATGCGGCGGGGGCTTTTCGTTTAGCTTCGTGGCATGGGAGGCGCAAGAGGTGAAATACAGGGGTATGAACCTTTCGGCTCCCTGCTGCCCGGGAGGAACTACAACAGCGACAGCTACCGGTTCGGGTTCCAGGGACAGGAAAAGGATAACGAGGTCTACGGAAGCGAAGGAACCAGTTATGCGTTCGAGTACAGGATGCACGATGCAAGGGTGGGAAGGTTCTGGAGTATCGACCCGCTGGCCGCGAAGTACCCGTTCTATAGCCCCTATGCGTTCAGTGGGAACCGCGTGATCGACATGATCGAGCTTGAAGGGCTCGAGCCGACAAGGCATACTGCTGATTTCAAAGGCAAATTGGGTACAGACTGGGGATTTGGTGGAGCGGGGGCAAGTGAAGCCACCGGGTGGCAGCGCTGGAGCGCAGGGGCCCCAGAACGCATCTATCAATGTCCCGATTGTTATGATGGATCCGGCAATGCCGACGGCACAGGTCTTCAGGGTGGGGCGCTGATGTGGCAGAGGAGAACTTGGACGACATCTACAAGTTCAACATCTGCGACTGCATTCACTCCAACACCGGGTGTACGCACTACGCTTGGATCACGAACACCAGTCACTACGGTCACAAATCCATTTGCTCCAGGCACAGCTAATCCTACTGCCGGTCTTACAACAGCAGTAACAGCCGCGCTTGGTGCACTTACGGCGCCCGTTCCCGCGCCTATGACTTCTACAGTCGGGGCACCCATAGCAGGATCTTCGACTTCGTCGGGACCAACGGTTTCACCTGATGGTACGTCTCGAACCACTGTGCTAACCACAACAAGCGCACAGGCTGTACAGACCAGAACCACCGCGAATGTGGTAACGGTTTCATTTAACACCACACTCTCTAACACCCCAGCAAATGCGACCTTGCTTCAAGGCCGGTTCAATGCGTTGGTCGGCGCTATGGGTTCCCCGGCGAATGTGGTGTATGATCCCTCTCGCAATGGATGGGGAATGTCTACTGGTGCAATGGGAGGAGTGAACCAAGCCGTGATTGGTTCTGCCCAAAGGCAGACCATTACAGGTGGAAATAACGTGACGACGACCACGACTACCACAACGAAAACCTTCGGCTTCTAACGATCAACCAATGCGCTCGAAGGTTAACCTGTTGCTTCTTACGGTATTACTGTTCGCGTGCGGAGATGACAACAGGTTTCCGATTCAATGGTACGAGCCAAATGAGGTCAAGGTTAAAATAGACCCCACCAAAGAGAACAAGATTGCCACACCGAATGGTGTGGTTGTACGAATACCTGCTGGCTCCTTCGTTACCGACAGCGATGGCAAGCCACTCAGAGACTCTTGCACGATTGTTCTTCGCGACTTGGTTTACTTACCTGATATGCTGTTTAGTGGCATGGGCACCATCACTACCTCAGGTGGAATCCTATCTACCGGTGGAATGCTCTTGCTTGCTACGGATACCCTTAGCCATATTCGCTTCTGTGATACCTGCGCCGTAGACTGCTACTTTCCTCGAAAGCATGCCGTCGTTCCGGACATGAACTTATATGAACTGTCCGGTGGGGCCTGGCAATGGAAAGATTCTGCCGAGGGTGCCACTTTTCAAGTTGGCAATCGCTTCTGGCAGGGTGATACAGCGCTGTCTCCAGACGAGATGGACCGCCGCAGGTTGGAGTATGAGAAGTCCATGGAATATTACGTCTTCAAATACAACAGCTTTGGCTGGATCAACTGCGACGCCTTGCTTACTCAGTTTGACGATAGGGGCACCTTGCGTTGTAAGGTGCAGTCCGGAGACTCATTAGTCGTGCGCCTCATCATCCCCGAGCTACGGTCCATCATTACAGGCCACGTACTAGGCGACGTTGTGCAGTTCGATGAAGTTCCAGCGAACAGGTCGATCCAGTTGTTTGCCTTTGGGAAGCGCGATGAGGCACCTTGTTACTATGCCAAGGAGGTTGTTGTTACTGATGATCTTGTCGTCAACATAGAGCCTGTTTTCGCTTCAGTTGAACAGATACGGGAGCATGCGGACAAGGTGTGTCGTGCCCCCAACTAGCGCGAGCATGTAGTTTATCACTGGCGCGTGCGTCCACGCACGTGCCTTGTCCCTGCTGCTGCGGATCAGTGATCCTTGCGCTCACTTCTTCTTCCCGAACCGTTCTTGATGCAAGGGTGAAGGCCACCGGTGATGGGGGGCGGCGTTCTGCAGCTCGTTGATGTGGCTGATGGCCTGGAGGAAGAGGCGTGGATCGCGCCTGAGCTCCTCGGGCAGCTCGTTGGCGGGTTCCAGATCCTTGTAGACCATCATCATCACCTGGAAACCCTTCGTCGCTTGCGGGTCCATGAGCTTGTGCAGGCTTTGGGCCAGGATGCGGGGATCGGAAGAGCGTGGCAGGTCTTCCAGGCCCAGGATGATCTTGGCGGCGGCGAGGATGCCCGGATCGGTCTGTCGGCTGCTGTTGCGCTGGACGAAGGATAGGAAGTCCATGGGGGCTACTTGGCGTTGAGTTCGACCAGCCCGGCGATCATGCGCTGGACGCTGGCGCGGTCCTATCCCGGCGCTCGGGTCCGGCCTGTGGGTGGCCTGTGCGGCCCGAGTGCCCGGCCCTTGATCCGCCTCCGGCGGGCTCCCGCTGCCTTCGTCTTCCTCCGGTTGAGGAAGGACTCGTTACCTTGCCCAAGCATTATGCCTATAGCAGCGCGCATGCGGATAGCCGGTTGAAGGTGTTTTGCTGATGAACGATGAGTGGGCCGGAGGCCAAGAAAGAAGAGGGCACTCGGCACAGCCGAGCGCCGGGAGGGGCAAGTGCTGAGGGCTTGACAGAACGGGCAAGGCTTATTGCCAAGCAACTCTTACCATGATCAACCGTCTTGCTTTCATGGTGCCTTAATCCCCAGCAGAATGAAAGCAGTTTCCACGGTATTGGCCCTCTTCGGAGTTCTTCACCTATCCGCCCAATTCGCTGCGCCGGTCAACTTGTTTTACAGCGATGTGGATTATCCCTATTTGGTATCCACCGGCGATGTGGATGGGGATGGGCATACGGATATCCTCTACGCGCAGAACAATGGCTGTTATGTCTTCCTGAATGACGGCAGCGGCGGCTTTGGCCCGCGTGTATCGATCCCGGTTGGCGGCTTGGTCCTCAATTCGATGTTGG
>JAFDZY010000456.1 GCA_018266685.1 Bacteroidota bacterium | reverse complement strand
GCCATCATGGCGCAGATGCTCACCGGCTGCAACGGCCGCAACGGCGGCGGCATGAACCACTACGTTGGCCAGGAGAAGCTGGCGCCGGTGGACAGCTGGGGCACCATCATGAGCGGCAAGGACCACGGCACCGTGCCGCGCCTGCAGCAGGCCCCCATCTGGCACTACATCAACAGCAGCCAGTGGCGCTACGACAACAATCAGGCGGACTACAACAACGTGCCCAACGATGCCGTGCCGCTGGCGCGCAAACACTCCGCCGATTGGGTGCTCATGGCCGTGCGCAACGGTTGGCTGCCCTTCTTCCCGCAGTATAACAAGAGCAACCTGGACATCGCGCGCGACGCCCGCAAGGAAGGCGCCCAGACCGAGGCCGACATCCGCGATTACGTGGTACGCAAGCTCAAGAGCAAGGAACTCGACTATTCCGTGGCCGACCCGGACGACCCCATCAACTTCCCGCGCAACTGGTTCATCTGGCGCGGCAACGCCCTAATGAGCTCGGCCAAGGGCCACGAGTACATGCTCAACCACTACCTCGGCACGCACCACAACGACATCGCCAACGAAGTGGCCGGCGACCTGGTGACCGACATCAAGTTCCGGGAGAAATCGCCCAGCGGCAAGATGGACCTGGTGGTGGACATCAACTTCCGCATGGACACCTCCGCGCTGTACTCAGACATCGTGCTTCCCACGGCCTCGTGGTACGAGAAGGCCGACCTGAACAGCACGGACATGCACTCGTTCATCCACCCGCTGAGCGAGGCCGTGCCGCCGGTGTGGGAAGCCAAGACCGACTGGCAGATCTTCCAGGCCATCGCCAAGAAGGTGAGCGAGCTGGCGAAGACGCACTTCCCGGCGCCCGTCACCGACATCGTGAACGTGGCGCTCTCGCACGACAGCGCTGACGAGATCACCCAGCCCCGGCTCTTGGACTGGACCAAGGGGGAGTGCGAGCCGATCCCGGGCAAGACCATGCACAAGATCGTGGTGATCGACCGCGACTACACGCAGATCCACAACAAGTACATCACCCTGGGCGATGGCATCAAACAGCAGGGCTTGGGCGCGCACGGCGTGAAATACGACTGCGCCGACGTGTACGAGGAGATGCTTGAGAAAAAGAGCCATGTGCAGGTGGTGAACGGCAAGGAATACCCGTCGCTGCGCGAGGATGTGGAAGCCTGCGACGCGGTGCTGAAGCTGAGCACGCTCACCAACGGCAAGCTCAACATGCGCGGCTACCAGTTCCTGGAGAAGAAGACCGGGCTGGTGCTGGCCGACCTGGCCGAAGGCCTGCAGGCCGTCCACATCGACTACAAGGACCTGCAAACGCGGCCTCACCGCTACAACACCTCCGCCGTGTGGAGCGGCCTGATGAACGACGGTCGCGCCTATGCCGCCTACACCTTCCAGGTGGACCGTCTGGTGCCGTGGCGGACCCTCACCGGGCGCCAGCACATCTACCTGGACCACGACGGCTACATCATGTTCGGCGAGCACCTGCCCACCTACAAACCCTCGCCGCTGCCGCAAGTGTATGGCGACATCCGCAAGACGGTGAACGACGGCAAGGCCCGCATGCTCAACTGCCTCACGCCCCACGGCAAGTGGCACATCCACAGCACCTACGGCGACACCCTGCGCATGCTCACTCTGAGCCGCGGCATGGAGCCCTGCTGGATGAGCGAGAAGGACGCCGCCGACCTGGGCATCAAGGACAACGACTGGGTGGAGGTGTACAACGACCACGGCGTGTACTGCACCCGGGCCTGCGTCAGCTCGCGGATCCCGCGCGGGGTGTGCATCGTGTACCACTCGCCGGAGCGCACCTACACCGTGCCCAAGAGCCAGGAACGCGGCGGCCGCAGGGCCGGAGGCCACAACAGCTTCACCCGCGTACACCTAAAGCCCAGCCTGATGGTGGGCGGCTACGGGCAGTTCAGCTTCCACTTCAACTACTGGGGGCCCGTGGGCGCGAACCGCGACACCCACGTGCTGGTGAGGAAGATGGAGAAAGTGGAATTCTGAACCGGACAAGAAGGAACAGGAACAGGCCAGCAGACCTCAAACCGAACAGCCAACGCCATGAACATCAGATCGCAGATCTCAATGGTTTTCCACCTCGATAAGTGCATCGGGTGCCACACCTGCTCCATCGCGTGCAAGAACGTGTGGACGGACCGCAAGGGCGCCGAGTACATGTGGTGGAACAACGTGGAGACCAAGCCCGGCACCGGCTACCCCACCAAGTGGGAGGACCAGGAGATCTACAAGGGCGGCTGGGAGAAGAACGGCGACACCGTCTCCCTGCGCGGCGCGGGCAAGCTGCGCGGCCTGAAGAACATCTTCCACAACCCCAACATGCCGGTGCTGGAGGACTACTACGAGCCGTGGACCTACAAGTACAGCGACCTCTTCACCGCGCCAGAAGGCAACGACCAGCCCACCGCGCGGCCCGTGTCGCTTGTCACCGGCGAGCACATCGACGTGAAGGCTGGCCCCAACTGGGACGATGACCTGGGCGGCTCGCCGGACTACGCGCGCAAGGACGTCAACTTCAAAAGCCTCACCGAGGCCGAGCAGGAGAGCCTGTTCCAGCTGGAACAGATGACCATGTTCTACCTGCCGCGCATCTGCAACCACTGCCTCAACCCGGCCTGCGTGGCCTCCTGCCCCTCGGGCGCCATTTACAAGCGCGGCGAGGACGGCATCGTGCTCATCAACCAGGAGCGCTGCCGGGCCTGGCGCATGTGCGTCACCGCGTGCCCGTACAAGAAATCGTACTACAACTGGAACACGGGCAAGAGCGAGAAGTGCATCCTTTGCTACCCGCGCCTGGAAAGCGGCCAGGCCCCGGCCTGCATGCACAGCTGCGTGGGGCGGATCCGTTACCTCGGCGTGATGCTGTACGATGCGGACCGGATCGAGCAGGTGGCCGCAGCGCAGGAGAAGGACCTGGTGGACGCCCAGCTCGGCATCTACATGGACCCGTTCGATGAGAACGTGATCAAGGCGGCCAAGGCCAACGGGATCGCCGACAGCACCATCCGCGCGGCACAACTCTCGCCCGTGTGGAAGTTCGTGAAGCAGTGGGGCATCGCGCTGCCGTTGCATCCCGAGTTCCGCACCATTCCCAACCTGTTCTACGTGCCGCCCATGCTGCCCGCCATGGCCAGCGTGGATGCCGACGGCGTGTACGACTCCCACACCGAGTCGCTCTGGGCCGGCATCGAGAAGAGCCGCCTGCCCATGCAGTACCTGGCCTCGCTCTTCACCGCAGGCGATACCGAGCGCATGAAGCTCGTGCTCAAGAAGCTGCTCGCCGTGAAGATCAGCCGCCGCAACACCACCGTGGGCGACCTCAGTGAGAAGGAAGTGGCCGATGCCCTGGAAGGCGGCCGCACCAACGCCAAGGAGGCCGATGCGATCTTCCGCCTCACTTCGTTGGCCACCTTCGAGGAGCGCTTCGTGATCCCGCCGGCACACCGCGAGGAGAGCATCGAGATGCTGGAGGACACCGGTGATGTGAAGGGCAACACCGGCTTTGGATTCAAGCTCAAACCCGCACGCGGACTCTGATGGGCAGCGCACGGCCATACGGACAGTATGCGCTGATGGCGGAGCTCTTCCGCTACCCGGGCCCTGACTTCCACCACCGGGTGGCAGCCGTGCAGGGCATGTTCAACGCGCAATACCCGGAAGCTGCGGAAACCCTGGCGCCCTTCGTCGAGTGGGTGCGCACCACCTCGGCGCACCGCGTGGAGGAAGTGTTCTCGCGCACCTTCCATGTGCAGGCCATCTGCTACCTGGATATCGGTTTTGTCATCTTCGGCGAGGACTACAAACGCGGCGAGTTCCTGGTGAACATGAAGCAGGAGCAGTCCCTGGCCGGCAATGATTGCGGGGAGGAATTGCCGGACAACCTGGTGAATATGCTCACGTTGCTGCCCCTGCTCAAGGATGATGCTTTCCGGGCGGAACTGGCCGGCCGCGTGATGATGCCCGCCTTGCGCAAGATGCTGACCGAGTTCAGCCCCGAGAAGAGCCGGTTGCGCACCAACATGCTGCAGCGTAAGCACAAGGCCCTGATCCTGCCGGACGAACAGTACATCAACGTGTACCATCACGCACTGCTGGCCCTGTTCCAAATGCTCGCAACGGACTTTGAAGAAGTGGCCCTGGCCGGGTACAGGCCCAACGGCCTCGATCCCTTGCAGGCGGCCGTTCCGGCTTCGGATTGCGGCACCTGCGCCATTCCCCATTCACCCTTGATCAAAACCAACAAGCCATGATCCTGCTTGAGGCCAACACATTGTTCAGCACCGGTTCCATCGTCACCTGGCTCGTGGTGCTCCTGCTGGTGGTGCTGCTGGTGGCCATCTACCTGGCATCGCGTGCCAAGATGCTCATCCGCGAAATGCACACCGTGCAGCGGCCTTCCCCAACGAACTTCTCCATGGTGCTGCTGCTGATGCTCTTGGCTGCGGGCGCCTTGGTATACCTGCTGAAGCTGGGGCTGGAGGCCCAATGGGGCATGCTGAACACGCTGATGTTCGTGGCCCTGCCGTACGTGGCATTGGCCATTTTCCTCATCGGCTCCGTGTATCGCTACCGCAACCGGGGTTTCCAAGTGAGTTCGCTCTCCTCGGAATTCCTGGAGCGCAAGAAGCTCTTCTGGGGCAGCCAGCCGTTCCACTGGGGCTTGCTGGTGCTCTTCTTCGGCCATCTCATCGCCTTCCTCTTCCCGCGCACCGTGCTGGCCTGGAACGGAACACCCGTGCGCTTGCTGATCCTGGAGTACAGTTCCTTCGCCTTCGGTCTGGGCACCTTGCTGGGGTTGCTGCTGCTCATTCGCCGCAGGCTCGGCAACAAGCGCGTGCTGGTGGTGAGCAACCGCATGGACATGGTGGTGTACACGGTGCTCATCACCCAGATCGTCAGCGGACTGGGCGTGGCCTTCTTC
>JAFDZY010000455.1 GCA_018266685.1 Bacteroidota bacterium | reverse complement strand
TGAACTCGAACACGCCGTCGAAGCCGCCCACGATGAGGCGCTTGAGGTAGAGCTCGTTGGCGATGCGCAGGTAGAACTCGGTATCCAGCGCGTTGTGGTGCGTAATGAACGGCCTTGCCGCCGCGCCGCCGGGGATGGGCTGCATCACGGGGGTGTCCACCTCGACGTAGCCGGCCTGCTGGAAGCATTCGCGCATGGCGTTGAAGATGCGCGTGCGCTTCAGGAAGGTCTCCTTCACCTGCGGGTTTACGATGAGGTCCACGTAGCGCATGCGGTAGCGCAGCTCGGGGTCGTTGAAGGCATCATGCACGTGGCCGTCCTCATCGGTCTTGGGCGTGGGCAGCGGACGCAGGGCCTTGCTGAGGAAAGTGATCTCCTTGACATGCACGGTGATCTCGCCGGTGCGGGTGCGGAACACGAAGCCTTTCACGCCGATGAAGTCGCCTAGGTTGAGCAGTTTTTTGAAGAACTCGTTGTACATCGCCTTGTCCTCGCCGGGGGCGATGTCGTCGCGCATGATGTAGATCTGCTGGTCGCCGTAGGCGTCGCGCAGCACGGCGAAGGCGGCCTTGCCCATCACGCGGATGCTCATGACGCGGCCGGCGATGGCCACGTCGCGGGGGGCGTCCTCGTCACGGAAGTCGGACTGGATGTTCTTGCTGTGCGCGGTGACGGGAAATTCCGCGGCGGGGAAGGGCTCGATGCCCATGGTGCGCAGCTTGGACAGGGCTTCGCGGCGGAAGACTTCCTGCTCGGTCAATGTATCTGCCATTTTTCGGGAATGGCCGCGAAGATACCCGGAGCGGTGGACGGGATGAATGCGAATGCTTGACAGGATGAACAGGAATTGCAAGATGAATGCGAATGCTTGACAGGATGAACAGGAATTGCAGGATGAATGCGGATGCTTGACAGGATGAACAGGATGGACAGGATGAATGCGAGGTCGGACTCCATTCCTTCGGGGCATTCAAACACGGTTCACACAACGCAAGTCCGCTGGGTCGCCTATTGCAGGCCACACCCGGGGTGTTGAAGGTCAAGTAATACCAATGTGACATTCAGATCAGTCCAAAGGACGATCTGAATGTCTACAGTGGTATATGCCGTGTGTACAAACAAATGGTCGGATGAGGCGAAGCCGAGATCGGACCATATTGTATGTCACAACGGTATAACCGCGCCTGCACGCCAGCCAGGAACCACCCGCATAGTTTTCATCCTGTCCATCCTGTTCATCCTGTCAAAGGATATTGCCTGATCACCCCATCAACCGTCCATCTTCCATTTCGATGATGCGATCTATGCGTGTTGGCTGCCTATTTCCCCGATTGGCACACACTCCACCTTGTCGCTCAAAGCATAGCGCCGTGTGCCCGGATACACCACCCAAAGTTGGTCCAATTGCAGGTCCTCCAGGGCGATGTGCATGCTGCGGTTGGGGCGCGGTGCATCCACGCGCTTGAACTCCACGCCAATGCGCTTGCCTTGGTGCAGGAAGAACAGGTCGAGTTCGGAGCCGCTGTGGACGCCGTAGAAGTAAGGGTCCACACCGGGGAAGGCGCCCAGCACTTGTTCCATGGCAAAGCCTTCCCATGAGGCGCCCATTTTGGGGTGCAGGAGCAGGTCGCGGAGGGAGCCTAAGCGCAGTTGCCAGTGCAAGATGCCGGTATCGCGCAGGTAGAGCTTGGGGCTTTTCACGATGCGCTTGCCCACGTTGGCGTGCCAAGGTTGCAGGCGGCGCACCATGTAGGTCTGCTCAAGGGCATCGAGGTAGCGGTTGGCCGTGCGCGGCGTTACGCCCAGCACGGCGGCTGCTTCCGAGGCGTTCCACACCTGCCCGTGGAAATGGGCCAACAGGGTCCAGAACCGCGACATGGCGGCTGGTGCGAAGCCGAAGCCGAGCAGACCGAGGTCGCGTTCAACAAAGGTGCGGGTGAAGTTGCCCCGCCACGCCATGCTGGCCTCGTCGTCGGTGGCGGTGAAGGAGCGGGGAAAACCGCCGCGCAACCAGAGCTGATCAGCCTTTTCGCGGCCCACTTCGTTCAGGCTTAGTCCTTGCACATCGATCATTTCAACCCGGCCAGCAAGCGACTCATTGCTTTGGCGCGAGAGCTCGGGCGAGGCACTGCCCAACAGGAGGAATTTGGCGGGGTTGTTCGGGCGGTCGGCCAAGACGCGCAGTACGGGGAAGATCTGCGGGGCGCGCTGCGCTTCATCGATCACCACCAGGCCCGTGAGGTGCTGCAAGGCCGTGAGTGGCTGCTCCAACAGCAAGGAAACCGCCGGAAGGTCCAGATCGAAGTAGTTGGGGGAGTCGGGTGGCAGGAGTTCCCGAGCCAAGGTGCTCTTGCCCACTTGACGCGGGCCTAAAAGCATGGCTACTGGATTGCGATCCAGTGCCTTATGGATCATATCAAGATAAGAACCCCTGGGAATCATCATACAATAATACTTGAAATTTGATACCGTGAGTATCAAATTTCAAGCAAAATAGCTAATGATGGCATTTCACCCCACCACCCGCCCGTCATCCATTTCGATGATGCGGTCGGTACGTTTGGCGAAGTCGGGGTCGTGGGTAACGATGAGCAGGCTTCGCTTGTGCTGGTCGGCGATGCGGCGGAAGATGTCGAAGACGATCGCCATACCACCCGTACGTACTGGCCTTTGCGTGCTGTTTGCCTGGATGCGTAGGAGGATCGAGCTACTTCCGCCCCCGAGAATAGGTGGGCAACTCCACCATGTTGGCGGCGCTTGACCCCCGATACCCGACATCACCGGTCATAGTGGTAGCGGCACATCAGTACGGTCACCTTCCAATTCTTCCTATCCCCGCTGATGGCATATACCAGGCGGTGCTCGCCATTGATGCGCCGTGACCAGCAACCGGCCAATTCATGCCGCAGTGGCTCGGGCTTGCCGATTCCCTTGAAGGGGTCCCGGCCAATGTCCTTGATCAGCTCATGGATGCGCTTCACAATATCCGGGTCGGTCGTTGTCCAATAGCAGTAGTCCTCCCAACCGGTGGGGGTGAACTCCACACGCAGGGCCATGGCACGGTCAGCGCTTGGCGTTGAATGCTTTGGGCGCTACCATCTTCCCGGTCTCCAGTTCAGCGAGCGACTTCCGGAGGCGCTCCCGGTTCGTCGCCGTGGCCATCAAGTGGCCGGTTTCCATCAGCGCATTGTACTCCTTCAAGGGCATGATCACTACGGCATCATCCTCATTGCTGCCGCGTGAAACAATGATCACCTCCAAGGATTTGGAAACACGGTCCAAGTATGCCTTGAGCTGTTGGCGCAGGGAACTGGCGGGGATGGCAATCATTGTTGTACGTAATGTCGTACGTGCAAATGTACGCAATATGTTTCACCCCACCACCCGCCCATCATCCATTTCGATGATGCGGTCGGTGCGCTTGGCGAAATCGGGGTCATGGGTGACGATGAGCAGGCTGCGCTTGTGCTGGTCGGCGATGCGGCGGAAGATGTCGAAGACGATTTCGGTGTTGTGGCTGTCCAGGTTGCCGGTGGGCTCGTCGCCCATGATGATCACGGGGTCGTTGATCAGGGCCCGTGCAATGGCCACGCGCTGCTTCTGGCCGCCGCTCACTTGGTTGGCCTTCTTGAGGGCCTGGTCGGCGATGCCCAATTCCTTGAGCAGTTCCATGGCGCGTTGCTCCACTTCCTCGTTGCTTTTCAAGGCGAGCTTCAATCCCGGCAGCATCACGTTGTGCAGCACGGTGAATTCGGGCAGCAAGTAGTGGAACTGGAACACGAAGCCGATCTTCTCGCTTCGGATGCGCGCTAGGCGTGCCCGGCTGGCGTTGCGCGTGGCTTCGCCATCGATGTGCAGTTCGCCGGTGTAGTCCGTGTCCATGGTGCTGAGGATGTAGAGCAGGGTGCTCTTGCCGCAGCCGCTCTTGCCGGTGATGCTGACGAACTCGCCGCGGTCCACGCGCATGTTCACGTCCTTCAGCACGTGCAGGTCCACGGGATCGTGGAAGTGCTTGTTGATGTTGCGGACTTCGAGGCAGTGGTCCCGGATCATGGGCGGTGCTTATGGTAGGTCGATCCGGTGGATCGACGGTACGGGTCATTTTCCACGGATGATCTCCACGGGATCCACGTGGGCGGCCTTGCGCGCGGGGAAGAAGCCCGCTACCCAGGTGGTGGCCAGTGCGAAGGAAACGGCGATGAGGTAGAACCGGATGGCATAATCCACCGGGAAGGTGGTGACGGTGGGCAGCGCGGCGGTGTTGAAGGGGATGTTGTCGATGATGTGCTGCAAGGTGATGCCGAGCACCAATCCGCCTGCGGCGCCCACCACGCCGATGATCATGCTGAGCAGAAGGAAGATGCGCCGCACGTCGCTGCCGTCGAAGCCGGTGGCCTTGAGAATGGCGATGGTGTCCAGCTTTTCGTAGATGATCATGTTGAGGATGTTGTAGATGCCGAAGCCGGCCACGATGAGCAGCACGATGCCCACGGCGTAGCTGATCATGTTGCGCACGTCGGTGCCGGTTTGGAACTGGGCGTTTGCGGTCTGGATGTCGGTGGCCTGGACGTTGAAGCGTGCCGCCAGTTCCTTGGCCATGGCCGGGGCGATGTTGAGGTCGTGCAGCTTCACGTTGATGTCGGTGTAGTAGCTGGGCGGGCGTTGCAGGAGTTTCTGCACGGTCTTGATGTTGGCATAGCACTGCACCTTGTCGTATTCGGCGATGCCGCTTTGGAAGAAACCTGCCACGCGCAGCATGGCGCGGTCACCGGAGGAAGTGGTCACCTGCACCAGGTCGCCGATGCGTGCGGCCATCAGGTCGGCCAGACCCTTGCCCAGCACGATGGTGTTGTTGCCGGTGGCCACGTCATACGGGTCGCCGGCCACCAGGTAATCCTTGAACATGTAGTACCGTACTTCCTGCATCACGTCGATGCCGAACACCTGTCCGGTGAGGTCGGTGGTGCCTACGTTGAAGATGACGTGTGCCACCAAGCGGGGCGTTACGGAAAGCACGCGCGGGTCCTGTTTCAGGGCGTCCATGATGGCGGTGGCGTTGCGCAAGCGCGGCAGGTCATCCTTGGGCTTCACCGAGCGGATGAAGTTGTAGGCGGAAGTATCGCCGCGGCCCGCTTCGGCGAGGTCCACCGGCTGTTGGGGCGAGATGTGCAGTTCGTTGAAGAGGCGGATGTGCGGGGTGCGGTTGAGGATAAGGCCGTCCAGCAACTGGTTGAGGCCGTTCATGAAACCGAGCAGCGCCACGAACATGGCGATGCTGAAGGTGACGCCGCCGGCGGCCACGATGCTCTGGCGCAGCTTGGCGCGCAGCAGGGTAAGGGCGATGGAGACCAGCAGGCGCATGGCCGCGCGTCAGGGCTTGTAGATGCGGGTGTTGGCGTCGATGCCGCTGAGCACTTCCACTTTTTCCATGTCGCGCGCGCCGAGCTTCACGGGTGTTTTTTCATCCTCGCCGGTGAGCACCGAGCTGCCGTCCACGATGTAGGAGGCGGGCACCAGCAGGGCGTTCTGCTTGGTGCGCAGCACGATGCTGGCCTCTGCGGTAAGGTTGGGGTAGAGCACGGGCGGGCGCTGGATGAAGCGGGCATCCACCTGGAAGGTGCGCGAGCGCTCATTCATCAGGGGGATGATGCGGGTGACCTCCGCCTGGAAGGCTGTGTCGGCGTAGCTGTCCAGCGT
>JAFDZY010000454.1 GCA_018266685.1 Bacteroidota bacterium | reverse complement strand
TCATTCCAAAAGCGCTGCTCGAAGTGGAGGAAGGTTGATCGATCGGGCCGCATTGAACACCATCCGCTACTTTCGGCACACAATCCCTTCCATGCGCATCCTCCTAAAGATCATCCTATGGCTGGCCGGCATCATCGCTATGCTGATCGCCCTGTTGTACGCCACAGGCAACGGGCACATCGTGAAGGGCGTCCAATACACCTACCTCATTGGCCGCAGCGGCCCGGAGATCGACGACCGCAACGTTTTCCCTTTCGATACCATTGCCGCGCCCACCCCGCAGCCATGGCCGAAGAGCACCCGCTACGGCAAGCTGGTGCTAACCGATGCACAAGTGGCCACGCTCAACAAGCTGCACACCGTGGGCTTCGTAGTGATCCAAAATGACAGCTTGCTGTTCCAAGATTACTTCAAAGGCTGGCGGGATGATTCCGTGAGCAATTCCTTCAGCATGGCCAAAAGCTACATTAGCATGCTGGTAGGCGTGGCGATGAAGGAGGGCAAGATTACCGACCTGCACACGCCGGTGGGGCAGTACCTGCCGGAGTTTGATCAGTTCGACCCCTGCCACAAGCACATCACCCTGTGGAACCTGCTCACCATGAGCACGGGGCTGGACTGGAGTGAAAGCGGCGCGAACCCGTTCAGTGACAACGCCAAGGGCTACTACGGCCACGATGTGCGCAAGTTGGCCATGGACCAGCCATGCCGCGAAGCACCCGGCAAGGAGTTCGACTACATCAGCGGCAGCACGCAGATCATGGCGGACATCCTGCAGAAGCTCTACGGCATGCCGTTGAACCAGCTGGTGGAGGAGAAAATCTGGAAACCGCTCGGTGCTGAATACACCGCCTATTGGGGCAAGGATTTTGGCGGCGGAGATTTCAAGGCGTTCTGCTGTTTGTACGCCACCGCGCTCGATTTCGCACGCATCGGCCAGCTTTGGCTGGACAGCGGCGAATGGAAGGGCACGCGCATCGTTCCGCTGGAATACTGGAAGGAATCCATTACCCCGGCCAAGCTCACGGACAAAGGCGCGCCCAACCAGCGTTATGGCTACTATTGGTGGCTTGGATCGGTGGACGGAAACGCGTTCTACTACTGCCGCGGGTTCCATGGTGAATACACCGTGGTGCTCCCGCAGGAGCGCATCATCATGGTGCGCACCGGCATGAAGTGGGAAGACCACAGCGAGGGCCTGGTGCCCGAAGATGTGATGGACTACATCAGGGTGGCGAGGGAATTGGCGGGGAAACCGGTGCCATCGGCCATCCTGTAATTCATAAACTGTAACGGGCGGGTTGTTGGTTTCCAGTTGTAAGTACGTAGTTCGCAGGTTGCCGATCACCAGCCGCAAATCACCGACCAACATGCGGAATGAACAAACCATTGACCTCACCAAGGTTCTCTTTCTTGACATAGAGACAGTGCCCGCAGTGGCGCAATTCGGCGGGTTGGACCCCCGTGCGGCCAAACTCTTCGCCGACAAAACGCGCTTCGAACAGGAGCGCAGCGGCAAAACCGCGGAGGAAATATATGGGGACAAAGGCGGAATCTTCGCGGAATTCGGGAAGATCGTGTGCATCGGAGTAGGTGCCCTGCGGCAGGAAGGCGGCAGCTATGCGTTGCGGGCCACATCCTTCCACGGCGATGATGAGCGTGACATCTTGGGGCGGTTCACCGCGCTGCTGAACAAGAGCTACAACACGGACAACCACTGGCTGTGCGGCCATAACGGCAAGGAGTTCGACTTTCCGTGGATCGCTCGGCGCTGCATCGTACACGGAATCCGTCTTCCCAAGCTGCTCGACGTGGGCGGTTTGAAACCTTGGGAGGTGGGCTTCCTGGACACCATGCAGCTATGGAGTTTCGGCGACCGAAAGAACTTCACCTCGCTGGGGCTGCTCACGCATCTCCTTGGCATCCCCACGCCCAAGGACGACATCAGCGGAGCTGATGTGGCGCGGGTGTACTACGAGGACAAGGACATCGAGCGTATCGCCACCTATTGCAAGAAGGACGTGGTGGCCACGGCCCAATTGTACCTGCGGCTGAAGGGGGAGGCGATGGTGCGGGAGGAGCAGATCACGATGGTGTGATCGTTGGCCCCAATGTTCAGTTCTGATCCTTCGGTTGGAAGGTGGTGATCACGGGGCCGCTCACGTACAGCGGCAGCGTATCGCGCAGCCAGAAATAGCTCACGAACAGGTCCTTACTACTGCGTACTTCCGGAGTGAGGTAATAGGTGCGTACAGTAGTCCATACGTTGGCCGGCAGGTTCTTCTTCTCCATGTCCTCCGAGGTGTAGGCGTAGTTCTTACCGCCGTGCTCGAAGGTGGAAACGAAGCTGCCCTTGGTGCCGGGATCGGGCATCATCACCTTCCACTCGGCTTCGATCCATGCATGGTCGTGGGCGGTCAGTTCGTGGAATGGAATGTGCAGCGCAGGAGAGAACGGATGTTGGCCATCCAGGCGGTAGGCGTGTACGTGCTGTCCTGTTGCCGTATCCAGGAGAATGGTGTCCGCCGCAGGCAGCTGACCGGCAACTTCCGGCATGGGCACACGCACATACTTCGTGCTGTCCGGCCTGCCTTGGTCGCCGCTGTAGGAGCGGTACACCAACAGCAGGTCTTCCATGTTCGCGGGCACTTCGGTCTTTCCGAAACCTGCTTTGTACGCCGCCCACGTCATCCGCGAAGAGTGGATGATGCCGTGCTTGAACTGCCAGTACTGGAACACATTGAGCAGGGTGCAAAACGCGAGTACGATGGCCATGCCTGCGCGCCTGAACCGAGATCCCGCCCGCGCCCATTGCAGCACGGCGGCCAGCGGTAGCGCCATCACGGCATACGATCCCACCATGGCGCGCGAGCCGAAGCTGTCCGCATACCACCAGTTGGTCCAGCTGGAAAGCACGAAGAGGTTCAGCAGGAAGAAAGCCAGCACGGGCTTGTATGCTTCGCGCCAATGCTTGCGCAAGAGCCAGATCCCCGC
>JAFDZY010000453.1 GCA_018266685.1 Bacteroidota bacterium | reverse complement strand
GCTGGTGGATGTATGCATTGTGGTGTAAAAATAGCTGCCGCCCGAATGGACGCGTATTCGCGTCCATTCGGGTCCATGCTCGTTCTTAGCCACCAGCCTGCCGCCGATCACTTGGCGTACAACTCTTCCACCGCCCGCATCCCCGGCTTCCAATTCCCCTCGTAATCAATCAAGCTCCAGCTCGGCCCCGGCCAGCAATCGTTCAGTTGCCAAAAAAGCGTGCCCATGCACCAGGGTTGTTTCGCCAAGTGTGCTTTGATCGCCTCTTCGTAAGCCAAGGACTGCACCGCTTGGCTGGCTGAGAAAAATTCATTCAGGGTCTTCGGGTGTTCATCCAGCTCGTATTGGATGGCCTCCCATATCGGCTTGTCCGTCTTGTAGCTGCGTTGCCGCCAGCGCAAGGCTTCGCTGCCCAAGTGGAGCTGGTTGGCATCGATATACTTCTCCAGCAACGTGCTGTCCGGCCAGCTTTGGAAACCGTACTCGCTTACGAAGCGCCCCACGTTCGTGGCAAGTGAATCAAATGTCGCATCGCCATGCCACACGCCCCAGTAGTGCAGGTCGCCGCTGCGCAAGCCAGCGGCATTGCCCCAGTTGCTCAGTGCGCTGGTCCAGGTGTAGGGCACGCCTGCTTCCGCCGCAACGGTGCCGAGCACTTCCTTCCACAAATGGCGGTTGCTGTCGATCACCCGCGCGGAATCCGCGCCGTGCAATTTGTACTTGTCCTGCCAGCCCCAATTGCCCCAGGCCACGTTCAGTTCATTGTTGCCACATAGTAGCGCGGCGCAGGGGTGCAGGGCGAAGCGCGCCGCCTGCTCTTTTGCTTCCTGTTTGAAGTTGTCCAGGAAATCGCCTTCCGCAGGCACCAGGTTCGCCAGCATGAAATCTTGCCACACCAGGATGCCCGCCGTGTCGCAAGCGTTGTAGAAGGCTTCCGGCGGATAGATGCCCCCAGCCCACAGGCGCACCATGTTCATGTTTGCCTTGCGCATGCCCGCCACCAACGCCACCCACGCACTGTCCCCGGCACGGCTGGGGAACATGTCCGGAGGAACGATGTTGCAGCCTTTCATGAAGATCGGCTTGCCGTTGATCACGAAGGTGAAGGAGCGCCCGATGCTGTCCGATTGCTGGCGCAGTTCCACACTGCGGAAGCCGATGCGGTGCGTAGTGGAATCCAAGAGTTGGCCTTTTGGGCTGCGCAGTTCGACATGGAGTGCATGTAAGGGTTGTTCACCGGTGCCGTTCGGCCACCACAAGGCGGTGCGTGGCAGGGGGTAATGGACGGTGATGGACGCTGCCTGGCCAGCGTCCATGGCTGGTTGGCCGATCGGAACTCCGTCCAAAGAACAATGGATGGTGGAACTTGCATTGCCCACGGTATGCACGTGCACATCCAGCCGGATACTGTCTGTTGTGAAGTGCTGTTCCACTTTCACGCTTCCCAAGCGCGCACCATTCCAACAGCGCAATTCCACCGACTGCCAGATGCCGCAGCCCACCAAGCGCGGCGCAAAGTCCCAACCGAACTGGTAGGCCGCCTTGCGTACGAACGGGCTCGTGCCGGTGGGGTCGCTATCGTGCGGCAAGTTGATGCCGTAGGTCTTGCGCAGCTTCATGCCTTCCCGCACCGCGCTCCGGAAAATGACCTTCAATGTGTTTTCCCCAGGCTTCAGCAATTCCTTCACCGGCCATTCCCACGTGCGGAACATGTTGTTCGCCCTGCCCAACAATGAATCGTTCAACCACACTTCCGCGAAGGTGTCCAGGCCTTTGAACACGAGGTCTATGTGCTCGTTCATCAACAGCGCTGCATCCGCGTGGATCGTGCAGGTGTACTCCCAATCCTTGTCCTCGATCCACTGCACGCTGTCCGCATTGAAGTTGCGGTAAGGGTCGGGGATCAGGCCGTTGCGCAGCAGGTCGGTGTGTACCTCGCCGGGTACTTGTGCCGGATGCCATGCGGTGGTGCCTGCTAAGCGGAAGGACCAGCCTCCGGAAAGCACTTGACCGCTGCCCTGTGCAGCAGCGCGACCAGCGCTCATACAAAGGAGCAGCACCAAGCAGAGCGCGGGGTGTTTAAGCGGCCTTACCCTGTAAAAGTGCATGAAGCAAAGTAAGCACACCCCGTTAGGCGGCATGCTTCCCGCGCAGGGGCTTTCCAGGCATTGCCTTGGCCGTCCACCGGTCTCTTACCATTTGGCTCATTGCCTTGTCATCGGCGTGTCCCTGTGCCCAGGCCAGTAAGTCAATGTGGTCCAGCACGGTGGCTTCCTGTGGATCCTTGGCCAGTGCTGCAATTTGATCGGCAAGGCCGGACCAAAGTGCGTATCGCGTTGGTGCATCTTTCGCCTTGGCCAGAGCGTGCGCATGGCCCAGCAACAAGGCCTCCATGGCAAAAGTGGCCCCGTGCTGCTTGTGGAAACGGCGTGTGTTGCGGGCCACATAGTCCAGTAGTGCCGCCTTGCCCAGTTCCATCAGAACCGCCAGGTTCAGCATGCGGCCCAGCGCATGCAGCTCCTTGTGTGCTTCGATCCACGGTTCGCTCAACAACCGGTTGCACCAGCGCAGGGCACGGTCGTACAGGCCGGCACCAAAGCAGGCATATGCGCCCTGCAGCTCCAATTCGGCCCGGCGCACAGTGCTGGCGCGGGTGCCGTAATGGGCCAGTCCTTCCTCCAGGTCGGCAAGCCGCTCGGTGGCCCGGATGAAGTCGCCTTTGGTGCAAAGCACCGAAAGCTCCAGACTGCCTCCCATTACAAAAAGCTTCATTTGCAGGTCCGGGCTTGGGGCCGTGGCCAGCATCAACGGAAGTTTTCGAAATTCACGGAACCCTTCCAAGGCCTCTTCGTGGCGGCCAAGGCGCATGCGCACATGGGCCAGGTTGCCCATCACGCCCAAGGATAGATCGGGCTCGGAGCGGAATTGCGCCTCTTCGGCTTGGATCAGGCTTGCGCATGCGACAAGTTCCTTTTCGCAGGCCTTCAGGTCGTTGCGGGCGTAAGCCAGCGCGCTGCGCACATGGTGGTGCAGAAAGCGGGCGCGGGCCGATCGCAGCTCCGCGTTCTTGGCAAGCAGTGGTTCGTTGGACAAAGCCTCCGCCTCGGCCAATTCCCGGGGACCTGGAGCTTGCCCGCTGCGGTAGATCAGCCTGAAGATGTTGCTTTTAACGCGCCAGAGCTGCTCCACCTCCTGCCACTCCCGCATCAGCCCATCCACTTGCTCGGCGCGTTCCCGCAGGTTGGCGTCCGTAACGCCCGCATAGTTGCCGCGTTCCATGATCCGCCGCTCCCACTCGGCCACTTGCAGCAGGATGGCTTGCCTGTCGTTGGTCCGCGCCAAGCTTTTGGCACTGCCCAACACCTTGGAGGCATCTGCATAAAGCGCCTTGCTGTACAGCACTTCCACATGGTGGAGCAAGCGCCGCAATTTGTCATCCGCGGAGTTCTCGGCATGGAAAGCGTCCAGGCTGTTCAGCAACGCTTCATACAGGCGCCGCTTGGTGACCGGGAACCGGCGCATGAAGGCGGCCCCCGGAAATTGCCGGCGCAACGCTTGTTCATCATACTGGGCCATGCCGCCGATGGCATCGAAGAGCTCCGTGTGGATGCCCTGCCCGCTGGAAATGTGGCGGGAGCAGTACAGCTTGAAGTAGCGCTTCTCCGCGCGCGTCATGGAATGGATCAACCGGTGAACGTGGTCTTGGGGCTGGCTGGGCATGGCAACGAGGGGTTCGTTTCCGGAAGATGGTGTGCTTCCGGCCATTTGCGCATCAGCTGTGCGGGGAACGGCGTGATGCAGTGCAGCAACGGCAGGCATGAAATAAAAAAGCCCGGTTGCCCGGGCTCGTATTGCTGAAAATGCAGCGGATCACTTCGGTGTGGAAGTGCGCTCGTTGTCGCCAATGTCATCCCCGTCATCCGTGATGGGGGAGTTCCCGGTGGTGCCGTTTCCTGCGTCCACAGTGCCGTTTCCGCTGCCTTGGCCCGGCTTTACTTCCTGCTTCGCCATGCTGTGTGCGGCACAGGGCGGCACCACTTCTTCCTTGGCACAGCCGGTGGCCAAGAGCAGCAATAGCACTGCCAGTGCTGACAGAAATAGTGACGATGTGCGCAATGGGGACAACATGCGGAACAAATGTAAGCGATCAATGCCCGGAATGCAAATCCGGCGTTTGGTTGGCCATTTGTGCCCCGGAAGGCAGGTCGATGATCACCTGGGTGCCCTGGCTGCCATGGGCACCGCCCAATTGTTCCGGTCCTTGAATGCGGATGTCCGCCAAGTTCAGCTTTCGAAGCACGTCCGCCCGGCCCTTGGTGATCTCTATGCCGCGGGAAATGTGGTCGCCTTCGCCGCCGTTCTTGCGGCCCACGCTTTGGTCGATGCCAATGCCGTCATCCGTTACGCGCACCCTTGTGCGGCCATCGGCGGTATGGTCCACGCTGATCTCCACCCGCCCCGGGCGCGCCAGGGGCAGGATGCCATGCCAAATGCTGTTTTCCACGTAGGGCTGCAGCATCATGGCGGGGATCTTCACCGCCTGGGTGTCCACGCCGGGCGATACGGTGATCGCGTACTGGAATTTGTCCTTGAACCGCATGTGTTCCAGCATTAAGTACAGTTCCAGGCGGGCAAGCTCCTCGGCCAGGGTGGTGGTGTCGCTTTCACTGGCATCCAAGTTCTTGCGGATCAGCTTGGCGAAGCTTGTAAGGTATTTGTTCGCCATGGTGCGGTCCTGCCGGTTGATGCTGTACTGGATGCTGTTCAGCGCGTTGAAGATGAAGTGCCGGTTCATGTTGGCGTTGAGGGCCTGCTGTTCAAGCTGCAACATCCGTGAGCGCAGGATCAAGGTGCGCGTTTTCTCCGCCCGTGCCCGGCGCAATGCCCGGAAACGGGCGATGCCCGCCAGGATGCCTGCCAGTGCCAGTGCGCAGAGGCCAAAGAACCACCAGCGAAGCCAGAAGGGCGGGGTGATGTTGAAGGCAACACGGGCTTCCGGCCCCCAGCGCCCCCTGCGGTCGGCGGCACGGACTTCAAAGGTGTAGCGACCGTGGGGCAGGTTGGAGTAGCTGGCAAAACGCGCTTCCGTGGCGGGCATCCAGTCGGCATCGAAGCCGTCCAGGCGGTATTGGAAGCGCACGTGGCGGCCGTTGGTGAGCGCAATGGCGGTATAGTTGAAGGTCAAGTGATTTTTCCGGTAGGTCACTTCCAGCGGAACTGTGGGCCCAGCACCGATGCCCAAGCTGTCCGAGCCGGGTATGGGCACCATGAAACTGCTGATGCCGGTGATGTGCGTTACGGGCGGCGGCGGGTCCGAGCGCAGCGAGGGCCGGACGGGGTCATGCAGCACCAAGCCGGCATTGGTGCCGAAAAACAAGCGCCCTGCGCCGTCCATGAAACCGGCGTTGAGGTTGCATTCCAGCCCGCGCAACCCGTCTTCTTCGGTGATGTGCCGAGCGGATGCAGGGTTGGCCAACAGGCTGTCCGGGTTGAATTGAAAAAGCCCGTTGTTCGTGCCCGCCCAGAGTGAATTTTTACCGTCTTTCACCAGCAAGCTCACATAATTGGAGCCGAAGTCCTCGCCGAGGTCGATCCGCGTGAAACGGCCCTTGTCGTAGCAGGTCAAACCGTTGGAGGTCCCCATCCAGGTGCGTCCTTGGGCATCAAACTCCAGGCAGAACACGGTGTTGTGGCTCAATCCGTCCTTGGTGGTGAAGAGTTTGGCCTTGCCGCCCGCAGGGATGAGCACTGCGCCCTGGTCGGATGCCAGCCAGATGTTGCCCCCGGGGGCGCTGCGGATGTTGCGCACACCGCGCAACGGGGTGCCGTTCATCTCCCGGCGGAGTTCCACGGTCCCGTCGCCGTGGATCAGGAAAACGCCGTCACGGACGCCGCACCACAAAGTGCCGGAGGGGTCGCGGAACAAGGCGAGCACCCGTTGCCCGCGGAGCTGCTGTACCGTATCCAGTGGGGCCACCACGCCGTTGAGGATGTGGCACAGCCCGTCGCTGGTGCCGAACCAGAGCGAGCCATCGGTGTCTTCCAGTGCGCTCCACACGGTGTTGTTGGGCAGCCCGTCCAAGGTGTTCACCTGCGCCATGCCGTCCATCCGGCAAACGCCGTTGCCATATGTGCCAAGCCACAGATCACCCTGTTGGTCGCCGGCCAGGCACATCACCAGGTCGCTGCACAGGCCCTCGGTCACGGTGTAGGTCACAAAGGATGCCCCCGCATAGCGTAGCACTCCGGCGCCGTCGGTGCCTATCCAGATCCCCCCGCCATCATCCTGGAACAAGCTCCAGACATTGTCATTGGGCATGCCTTGATGCACGGTGAAGGACCGCAAGCGCCCATCCTCCAACAGGTTGGCGCCGAACTTCGTGCCTGCCCAAAGCCGCCCGCGGCGGTCGATGAGCAGGGAGCGCACATTGTTCTGCAGCAGTCCGTTTTTCTCGTTGTATGCGGTAGTGGTGCCATCCTGCCCCAATCGCCAAGCGCCTTCGCCATAGGTGCCTGCCCATATCGCCCCGTCCGGGGCAACGGCCAATGCGCTTACCGGCGCGGTGAAGGGAACGGGCATGGAAGACCAGTCGTTGGCATGCCGACGGAGCAACCCGTTCCGCAGCCCCGCCACCAGATCACCGCCGGGCAGGGCCAGGAGGGCGCGTACCGATGTGGCGGAGTCCACCGGCCAGCCTGTGGCAAGGGTGGCTTTCCCGTTTTGCACTTGCAGCAGCCCCGCGCCATCGGTGCCGGCGTAGATGGTGCCGTCGTTTCCTTCCGCGAGGGCAAGGATGCGGCTTTCCGGCTTGATGGCCGGCAAAGGCACGTTGAACATGGTCCGTCCGTCAAAATGCACGATGTATGGCCCGCAGCCCAGCCATACCGTGCCATCCTTGGCGGCCAGGATTGCGTTCACTTGCGCATCCGGCAGGCCGTTGCGAAGGCCGAAGTTGGTGAAGTCCAGCCCGTCAAAGCGGCTGGCACCGCCCAAAGTGCCGAACCAGAGGTAGCCGCTTTGGTCTTGCGCCATGCACCGTACCTGGCTTTGGGCCAGGCCATCGCGCGGGCCGAACACCGTGAACCCGTACTGCTGGGCGCACAAAGGTGTGAGCACCAAGCCCAGTGCCGCCAAAAGCAGT
>JAFDZY010000452.1 GCA_018266685.1 Bacteroidota bacterium | reverse complement strand
TTTTTGCAGTCCATCATGCCCGCGCCGGTCATCTGGCGCAGCTTGTTCACATCAGCGGCCGTAATGGCCATGGTCGTGCTCATGCTTGTTCGCTTTTTTGAAAAATGAATGTTCCAAGGTCGGCCTACCGGCGTTCCTCAGGCTTCCGTGGCGGCCTCGCCTTCGTCGCCGGCGTGGTCCACCACCTCGGCTTCAGTCTCGGCGGCATCACCGGCATCCGCCTTGCGCGCGCCTTTCTTGCGGGCGGGCTTTTCCTTGGCTGAAGCCTCGTGTTCGTCATCGCCTTCCTCGTCCGGCGTGGCGGTGCCGCTGTCCTTGTCGCGCTTGCGCTCCTCCAGGCCTTCCTGCAGGGCGGCGATCATGGCGTCCACCACCAGTTCAATGCTCTTGGTGGCATCGTCGTTCGCGGGGATGGGGAAATCCACCAGGCTGGGATCGCTGTTGGTGTCCACCATGGCGAAGGTGGGGATGCCCAGCTTGCGGGCCTCGGCCAGGGCGATGTGCTCCTTCACGATGTCCACGATGAAGAGCGCGCTGGGCAGGCGGGTGAGGTCCGCAATGCTGCCGAGGTTCTTCTCCATCTTCTCCCGCTGGCGGCTCACTTGCAGGCGCTCGCGCTTGCTCATGTTGTCGAAGGTGCCATCGACCTTCATACGGTCGATGTTGCTCATCTTCTTGATGGCGCGGCGGATGGTGCCGAAGTTGGTGAGCATGCCGCCGCTCCAACGTTCGGTGACGAATGGCATGCCCGTGGGCTTCACCTTGTTCGCCACAATGTCCTTGGCCTGCTTCTTGGTGGCCACGAACAACACCTTTTTGCCGCTGCGGGCCACTTGCCGCATGGCATTGGTGGCCTCTTCCAGCTTTACGGCCGTTTTGTTGAGGTCAATGATGTGGATCCCCTTCTTCTCGGCGAAGATGTAGGGGGCCATGTTGGGGTTCCACTTGCGGCGCAAGTGGCCGAAGTGTACGCCTGCCTCCAGCAGGGTGTCAAATTCAATGCGGGCCATTCCGATCTGGTTTGTTTGGGTTCACTTTCCTTTTTCCCGTTGTGCAGGCATTCAGCGCAGTAGCCGGTTGCCCGGGTCTGGCCAAATTGGATGCTGAACCCCGGAAGGCCAGGGTCCTCGGCAAGCGTGGGATATCAACGCTTGCTGAACTGGTAACGCTTGCGTGCCTTCTTGCGGCCGAACTTCTTGCGCTCCACCTCGGCGGGGTTGCGCGTCATGAGGTCCTCGGCCTTGAGGAGGGGTTTGTGGGCTTCGTCCACCGCCACCAAGGCGCGGGCAATGCCCAAGCGCACGGCTTCCACCTGGCCGGTGATGCCGCCGCCGTTCACGTTCACGGTAACGTCGTATTTGCCTTCGGTGCCGGTGAGCTTGAAGGGCTGCACCAACTTGAACTGCTGGGTGGTGATGGGGAAGTATTCGCTCCCTTCCACGCCGTTGACGGTAATGCTGCCGTCGCCCTCGCTGAGGATCACGCGCGCCACGGAGGTCTTCCGGCGGCCAAGGCTGTTGATGGGCTCCATGCTTACTTAATGGTGTTCAGGTCGATCTTGCGGGGCTTTTGCGCCTCGTGCTTGTGCTCGGTGCCGGCCACCACGTGCAGGTTGTTGAACTGCGCACGGCCCAGGCGGGTCTTGGGCAACATGCCGCGCACGGCGTTTTCCAGCAGGGCGTAAGGCTTGCGCGCCAGCAACTTTTCAGCGGTCTCGCTGCGCTGGCCACCGGGGTACATGCTGTAGCGCTGGTACTCCTTGTCGGCCATTTTGCTGCCCGTGAGGCGCACCTTTTCGGCGTTGATCACGATCACGTGGTCGCCCGTGTCAACATGGGCGGTGAAGGTGGGCTTGTGCTTGCCACGAACGAGCATGGCGATCTTGCTGGCGACGCGGCCGATCACTTCGTTCTCGGCGTCCACCAGCAGCCATTCCTTCTGCGTGGTGGCCGCGTTGGCCATGGATGTGGTGTGAGTCGTGGATGCCACTTTTCCGGGGGTGTTAAAGTTCTCTGTTCCCTCCTAAGGGGGCGCGAAGATAGTCAGTTGTTTTGGAAAACCAACAACGGGCTGTGGACAGCGGTTCGGCAGCTCGTCCTTGTCAACTCGGATCTATACTGATTTCCAGCAGGTTGGAACCGGAGCCAAGTTGCCGATCGCGGACAAATTCTCCCCTACTCCCGGCCGCGCTTTTGGGCCACGTTGGCAGGCTTCCCGTATTCGGGCACCAAGTAGGCCAGGTCGCTGAACCGCTGTGCTTGGAAATAGTGCGATGCACAGCCTGCCAAGCCATGGATGCCGGGGCGGATGCCCGGATGGTGAAGAATATGGGGGAATGCCCGCCAGAGAGTTTCCGCCTTGTCCGCGCCATCGCCGAAAACATGGGTCGTGGCGGATGGCGGCTGTGCCCTGCACCAGGCTTCATCCAGTACCAAGGGCGCCGTTTCCCCCTGCGCATCACCGGCGTGGCCGTAGGCACGCGTGTACACTTCCATGCGGCGCGCATCCACCATGGGGAAAAGCACATCGCCGCCGCCGAACGGACCGTGGGCACGTACCACCGCTTCCACCAGCACATCCAGGGTGCCCAT
>JAFDZY010000451.1 GCA_018266685.1 Bacteroidota bacterium | reverse complement strand
GCACGGCCTGTTTTCGCCTCTCGTGCTGTGCTTGGCGCGACAGCTTGCGTCCGTCTTCTTTTTCCATGCAACGCACATGGGGGACAATTCAGAAATTTCAATACTTAATTGCCGGGTCTATAGAGCAACTGCCATCGACACCAGGCCGCCCGATGCCGCCGCTGGGTGAGTCCCACGAGTGGGTCGCACCTTCAAAGTTGGTCCACTTCTCAACGCCTTTGAACACCTGCTCCACATTGCACTGAGACAAGGGTGTTGCCGAGTCATTGGTGCCGGTAAACGCAATGACCGGCGCGACGTAGTTGCCAAGAGGTGGGGCAAACTGCTTGTCGGTGGTGCCGCTGGGGGATTTTCCAAAGATCGACTCTTTGACATAGCAGTTCGGGTACAGCGATGCACCGCCGACTAGCAAGGATTTCACCTCACCGCTGAGGTTGTGATTGCTGAAGGCCCGCAACACTGTCCAACCGTGCCAGCACGTTGCAGCCATGCCGGTCGTCACGCAATGGGATGACTGGCAAGATCGCATCGCCAAAACGCCGGATGCAGTAGGACCACCGTAGCCACTGGTACTCGAACGGTGTGAGGCTCAGCAGCCGCGCTAGTTTGTCCAGATTCGTACCGATGCATGACTCCGTTTGCGGTTGTGATGGCTCCAAGGCAGCCAGCCCACTGGCCAGTTCTACCGGGTCCGCTGGGATCGACAAATCAACGTGGTGACCGTCCGCATCGACCATCAAAAAATCCGGCAGGTCGCCATCGAAAATGGGCTGCTTTTCGTATCCGAGTTCACGCCAGCATCTGTGCTCGATAGCGCGACATTCTCGGATCAGGTCTTGGCCATCCAACAAGCGGGGCAGAGTTACCCCAATGCGATGCAGGAGGCGGCTCATGTGATGGCGGCAGAAGGCTGCATTTCCTGGGGCATAGGCTGCTCCGTTGCGACTGCACGGGTCAAGTCCGGTTGCATCCTTTTCCGCGCTGCCTGGGATCAGGTCATTGGTCATGGGTTACTCCGGAGTGAAAGCACACCAGTTGGCCCATTCGGCGGGTTCCTCAAGTCAGGCTTTTGAAGTCCAAAAGTGGGCTCACAGTGGCCGTTCAAGCCCGATGAGACCGGGGCATGGTCAAACGCAAAGAAGTGTGGCGGGGTGCTCTAAAGTCGGCTGAATCAGGCGCTGTGGGGTGGTGCTCAAAGGCCCGAAATCGTCGCAAATCGGCCGAAACTGATTAAAACCACAGTGAACCGTCAAAAAAACGCTCTTTATGCAGAAAACGGCATATTTTGTCTTATTATATACCAATAAGTATATAATGATGCAACTTTTGACGGTATTTCACGCTTAAACATCTGTTTTTGGCATAAATTGGTTCATCTGTGGCCATTTGGTGGAGCCTCAGAATGCCGCCACGGCTCTATGGTTGCGCAAAGACTTCTGTAGCTGCGTCAAAAATGGAACATTTCTTCCTTTGAAAGCAATTTTTTGTTTCGATGCGCTTCGAAGTTGTCCGCAACTAGTACGCAAAAACTCATAACGTTCAATCATGTGGGCGGCTCAACCACAGCTTCGAGGAAGAACAGTACCGCCTATCGCTCAGCTACTCGCCAGCGCGATATGGTGTTGAGAACGCAAAGTTGGCTCCAGGTTATCAAGCCCCGAGCATCCCAAAAAAACGGTAATAAGAAATAAACAAGATGGCAAAGACACTTGAAGCGCACGACAAACTGATCCGCGAGATTTTCGAAGGCAGCTACCAGTTCGAGATTCCGGACTACCAACGCCCCTACGCCTGGACGACCGAGCAGGCGGGCGAGTTGTTCGACGATCTGATCTCGGCCATGCAGGACGCACGCATCTCCGGCGCAACCAGCCAATACTTCCTCGGCAGCATCGTGCTGATCAAGAACGACCGGGAGCCGAAATCATCCGTCGTCGATGGCCAGCAGCGCCTGTCCACGCTGACGATGCTGTTCGCGGTGCTGCGCGAGGCCATGCCGCACGCCGCCGACGACATCACCGACTTCCTCTACAAGAAGGGCAAGGTCAGCCTCGGCGAAAAGAACGAGTACCGCCTGACCGCCCGCGAGGAAGATGCCGACTACTTCCGCGCCAATATTCAGGAGCCGGGCGGCATCGCGCAATTGGTCGCCAGCACCGACAAGCTGGAAGACAGCCGTCTGCGCTACCGCGAAAACGCCACTTTGCTACTGGGTAAGGCCAAAGCGCTGCCACCCGCAGACCTGATCGCGCTGTGGCAGTTCCTCGCCAACGACTGCTCGCTGGTCGTCATCTCCACGCCCGACCTTGAAGCCGCGTACCGCATCTTCTCCGTGCTCAATAACCGGGGGCTCGACCTCGCGCCAATCGACATCCTCAAGGCGCAGGTGCTGGGCTTGATCCGCACCACGGCAGGCGACACCAAAAGCCGCGCCTATGCCAAGGAATGGAGCCGCATTGAAAACTCACTGGGCCGCGATGCCTTTGGCGACCTGTTCGGCCACATCCGCACCATCTATGCCAAGCAGAAACAGCGGGCCACGCTGGTCAAGGAATTCCAGGAGCACGTCACCGAGTACAAGGCTCCCGTCGACCTGATCGACAAGGTCATCAAGCCCTACGCCGAAGTGTGGGACTTTGTGCGCGCCGCCGACTTTGAGGCCACCGAGCACGCCGAGACGATCAATGAGCACCTGTCCTGGCTCAACCGCGTGGATTTCAAAGACTGGGTGCCCCCGGCACTGGTGTACTTCAAGCGCTTCCGGCAAAAGCCCAAGCTGCTCGCAGAATTCTTCCAGTCGCTGGAACGGCTTACCTATTTCCTGCTGGTCACCAAGGTGGGCATCAACGAGCGCATCGAAACCTACGCCGCGCTCACCAAGGAAATCGAACCGGAGACCTTCAAGGGCGAGCTGGCCGAGCTCACCACGCTGGCACTGACTGACGCGCAAAAGCGCAAGTTCGTCGCGGCACTCGATGGCGACGTTTACGACGATCTGCCCAAGGCACGGATGGCGCTGGTCTTGCGCCTTGAGTCCTTGGTGCGGGCCCCGGGAGTGCAACTGCAGAACGCCGTGTCGTTGGAGCACGTGCTACCGCAAACACCACCGGATGGCTCGGACTGGCTCCAGTGGTTCCCCGACCAGAACGAACGGGGAGCCTGGACACACCGCCTGGCCAACTTGGTTCCGCTTGACCGGAACAAAAACTCTTCCGCCAGCAACTACGACTTCGCCAAGAAGAAGAATGTGTACTTCAAGGGCAAGGGCACTGCGTCACCTTTCGTTCTGACGCAGGAAGTCCGCTCGGAAGACAAGTGGACACCGGCGATGCTGCTTGAAAGGCAGAAACGTCTCGTCGGCGTGCTTGAAAAGCATTGGAGCCTTGCGCTGCCACCAACCGATTCAGTCAGCACAGCGGCTGACGCCACAACAGCTACGCAAGGGCAAGTTTGATGAAACCCGTAAAACAACAAGACCAAAGCAACCTGAAGTGGGTCGCCGACTTCATCTGGAACATTGCCGATGACCGCCTGCGCGACGTGTACGTGCGCGGCAAGTACCGCGACGTGATCCTCCCCTTCACCGTACTGCGGCGGCTCGATGCCGTACTGGAATCCACCAAGCAGGCGGTGCTGGAGCGCAAGAAGTTTCTCGACACGCACAAGGTGGCCGAGCAGGACGGCGCGCTGCGGATGGCGGCGGGCCAGGCCTTCTACAACACCTCCGACTTCACCCTCGAAAAACTCAAGGCCAGCAGCGCTGGCCAGCGTCTGCGCGACGACTTCATCGACTACCTCGATGGCTTCTCGCCCAACGTCCAGGAAATCCTGACCAAGTTCAAGTTCCGCGACCAGATTCAAACGCTGGTCGATGCACACGTTCTCGGCTATCTCATCGAGGATTTCCTCGACCCCGGAGTCAACATCTCGCCTTTGCCGGTCAAGGATGCGGACGGCCGCATCAAGCTGCCCGCGCTCGACAACCACGGCATGGGCACTGTGTTCGAGGAACTGATCCGCCGCTTCAACGAAGAAAACAACGAAGAGGCTGCTGCACACGATGTACGTGGACAAGCCGCTGGCGGGCGTGCTGGCGGTGCAAACGCTGTCGCGCCTGAACCGCGCCCACCCGCAGAAGCGCGACACCTTCGTGCTGGATTTTGCCGACAACGCCGAGGCAGTGAAGCTGGCCTTCCAGGACTACTACCGCGCCACGATCCAGACCGGCGAAACCGACCCGAACAAGCTGCACGACTTGAAGAACGACCTCGATGCCAAGCAGGTGTACAGCTGGCAGCAGGTCGAGGACTTGGTGGCGCTCTACGTCACCGGCGCAGATCGGGACAAGCTCGACCCCATTCTCGATGCCTGCGTGGCCGAGTACATCGATAAGCTGGACGAAGACGGGCAAGTCGAGTTCAAGGGCAAGGCCAAGGCCTTCGTGCGCAGCTACGGCTTTCTTGCGGCGATCCTGACCTACGGTCACCCGGCGTGGGAAAAGCTGGCGATCTTCCTGAACTTCCTGATCCCGAAACTACCGGCTCCCAAGGAAGAAGACCTTTCCAAGGGCGTCCTGGAAGCCATCGACATGGACAGCTATCGGGTGGAGGCGCAGGCGTCACTGAAGATGTCGATGGACGATGCGGATGCGCTCATCGAACCACCTCCTCCTGGTGGCGGCGGTGGTGGCGGCACGCCGGAAATCGACAAGCTGTCGAACATCATCAGAGCGTTCAACGATATGTTCGGCAATATTGAGTGGAAGGACGGTGACAAGATTCGCAAGGTCATCACCGAAGAGATTCCTGCCCGGGTCGCGCAGGACAAGGCCTACCAGAACGCGCAGGCCAACTCCGACAAGCAGAACGCGAAGCTGGAACACGACAAGGCGCTGAATCGCGTGGTGCTGGAGCTGATCTCCGATCACACGGAACTGTTCAAGCAGTTCAGCGACAACCCCAGCTTCAAGCGCTGGTTGACCGATATGGTCTTTGATTCGACGTATCACCCGGGTGCGGCGCCACCGAAGGCCCCGCCACAGCCGGGGGCGTCGGTATGAGAATGACCACGTGGGAGAGGACGCAATGACCGGGACAACCTCAATCGATCAGGCCAAGAGTTCCGCTCTTCGCAGAGAGGCTGAGCGCCTGGAAGAAGACACCCTCTATTCGAGCAAGGGGCATTTCAATGCCGAAGACACTTGGGTGCGGCGCAACTACTGGTTGGGAGTTCCGGCAACCATTCTCGGAGCAGTTGCCGGAGCGACGCTGATCAAGAGCCAACCTGAATGGGCGACAGCGTTCACCCTTCTAGCATCGTTGCTCACAGGGTTAATGACTTTTCTCAAGCCCAACGAGCGCGCGGCATTGCACCGGGCAGCCGCTGGTCAGTTCCTTTCCCTTCGGAACGAAGCACGGTTCTTCAGGGAGATCGAGTTGCTTCAGTCTGATCGACTGGACGAACTCACAGAGCGGCTGAAGGCGCTTTCGACAGCGCGCAATGAGTTGAATTTGAAAAGCCCAAGTATTCCGCGTCGAGCGTTTGTTGCTGCGCGAAAAGGAATCGAAGAAGGCGAAGCCACCCACAAAGTGGACAAGGAGGAATGACAGCATGTCGGTATTGAGTTTTCTGACGGACACGGCCAGCAGCGCGGTGCTTTCATCAAGCGAGCAGTCATCAATTGCGACATCGATCACGACGCTTCAGTCCCGAATGGCGCTGCACTTTGACGGCGGTGCTATCGCGCAGCACTTTCGATTCGGATCGTCAACGCGGGGCACGATCTTGCCTCGCTCAATGGATGAGCAGTCCGATATTGATTACATGGTGGTCTTCAGCGATGGCAGCGCCACCCCGCAGACGTACCTGAATCGATTAAAGGCTTTCGTCGAAAAGCGGTATGGCTCGTCGGAAATCTATCAGTCTAGCCCGACCATTGTTCTCGAGTTGAACCACATCAAATTCGATTTGGTGCCAGCGACGAAAACGTGGCTTGGCGAACTTCAGATTCCGAACGGGACGGGTGGCTGGATGACCACGAACCCGAACGACTTCAACGCCACTCTTGAAGCGAAAAACAAAGAGCATAAGTCGCTGATCAAGCCCACCATACGTCTTTTCAAGTATTGGAACGCAACCGCCGGATTCCCGTTTCAATCATTCGAAATGGAGAAATGGGTCTGCGGCCTGAGCTTCTGGTTCCTTGCGAATCAGAAGGACTACTTCCTTGCGGTTATCGAAAACCTGAACACCAGCTCGTCGTACTCGCAGAGGGTGAACAATGAGATCACACGCGCAAAGAGCATCGTGGCCAATGTCAGGCAGTACGAAAAGGATGAGATGCCGGTAACGGCTGAGATCGAGATCAAGAAGTTGTTTAGGCTCTGAAGGGAATTTCTATGGTATTGAACCTGGCAAAGGCCGTACTTGGTTAGCGGAAGGAACGGCCTGACAAGAAGCTGAATGCACTTTAGATAAGGTAATCTCGGACGGCTACCGTTCAGCAGGGGCTAACGGCGTAACATACCGCTGCAGTTGAATCTGCATGTTCGAATCGCGGCATTGGTGTGGAAAATCGCATTGCGCGCAAGGTTGGTGGTGAACTATGGGGTTGCACAAAATTTTCGAATTGTCGAGCTGTCCGGCAACTGCGATAGCGCGATAAATATTCCAATTGCCTGGCTGCCAATAGCCTGAGAAAATAGAGAAATACTTCTCCGCTATGTTGAGGTGTGCAGTTAAATCGCTGGGTTTTTTTGGAGACTGCACCTGCTCGATGGTCGGCACTACTTGACCGTCTCTCGATCCCATCTTGAGCTAGTTCAGTTTTCCGTCTTATTTTTTTTAATTGCGCGCGAAGGCTTCGTACGTAAGCACTTTCCAATGGCGCTGGTATGACTTCCAACCACTTGGATGTAGTTCTTTCTACTCCACAGCGACAGCTCCAAAATTTTAATGTGCTGGTCCTCAGAAATCACAAATATTCAAATTTTCTGGTTATTGATAAGACGCAGTTAGCGCTAGCCAGATAACCACCAAAACGGCCCCTTTCGCGGGCCGTTTTTTATTGTTTTTCCACCCAGTCCATAGGACTCACTATGAAGAAAATTCGCACTCCGCAGGAGGGTGCTGGCGCAGCTTTGTCTGCTCGCAGCACCACCATATCCAACCGCACGCAGCCAACGCCGCCAGAGGGCGTTTTGAGCGGTTTTTCGGCCACCGCCGAGCAGTTCATAGCGGCCAGCCAGTCAGCTGCTACCAAACGCGCATACGCCTCTGATCTGAAGCATTTTTTCGCCAATGGCGGGAGCGTTCCAGCCAGCCCAGCGGTTTTGGCCGAATACCTGGCTCGGTGCGCAGAAAAATTGTCGGTGGCCACCTTGGAGCGGCGGGTGACCGCCATCCACAAGGCTCACCTCGAGAAAAATCTGGAATCCCCGGCCCGAAGCGAGACCGTGAAACGCGTGATGCAGGGCATTCGCCGGACGCTGGGCACCAAGCAGCGGCAAGTGCAGCCGATGGTCAAAGACGATCTGCTTGCGGCGCTGGTGATGATCGACCAGCAGAAAAATCCAGTCAAAGCAGCGCGGGATCGTGCGTTGCTGCTCGTTGGATTTGCGTCAGCCATGCGCAGGTCAGAACTTGTGGCGGTGCGGGTGGAGCATTTGACCTACCTGGTCAATGGGGTTGAAATTTTTCTGCCATCCAGCAAGACGGATCAGGAAGGCCACGGCCGCACAGTGTTCATCCCACACGCAAATGGCGAGCGCTGCCCAGTGCGGGCCTTGGCGCATTGGCTGGAAGTTTCGGAAATCAATGAGGGGTTTGTGTTTCGCGCCGTTAGCCGCCATGACCACGTTGCGCTGCGGGGGCTGTCAGCGCAGTCAGTGGCGCTGGTAGTGAAGGCGTCAGTAGCGCGCGTTGGCGGGGAGGCGAACAAGGTCAGCGGCCACAGTTTGAGGGCTGGCTACTGTACAAGCGCCGCAGAGAAGGGATTGCAGCCTTGGCAGATACGTGAACAAACCGGGCACAAGTCGGACGTGACACTGGCAAAGTACATCCGACCCGTAGCTAGAAGGAAGATTCCCAGCTTGCTTTGAGGGTTTAACTTGCTCACGTCTATGGTCAACTTGCGAGGTAAAAAAGCAGGCAGTAGCAAAAAAAACCGCTCGGCGACGGCTTTGCAGCGGCAGCGGGCATTCAGTATCCGCGCCTGAGTACCCGCAGTGGGCCAAGAGCTGACCTCAGCCAATGACTGCTTTGGATTCGCGAATTTGACGGTTCCAGCATCTACCGACTGCTGCAAAGGGGTACACGCACATCCGGCCGGAAGATCTTCATCGCCGGTTCGAGGCGCTGAAGCCGGCGGGGTGAGCATCAGCTCGGCTGATGGGGCTCGAACCTGGCGTCCCTGGCCTGCCCAGTGAGATGTCATTCACCTCACCCAACTGAGTCAGGTTCGCCCACTGAGCCAAGGCATCTACCGAGTGTCGACCCGTCCCGGTGGGTATACTGACGAAACTAAGCAGCTAACACATGCCCAGAGCCGATCTAATCGTCAATCTTGTGCGCGCTGGCACACAAGGCGATCAGAAGATGTTCAGGTCGACCGTTGAAGCCATCGCTGCCGAGGAGCGCGCTAAGCGCCACACATTGCTGGCCGATAGGTTAGAAGAGAACCTGCGTTCTATCGCAGCGCCTCAGAAAGCGCCCGAGATCGTTCGCACATTTGACGGCGGACACGGCGGGCTTCTCTACGAACTTCAGCCCAAACGGAGCCTGGAGTCGATCCTACTTGCCGAAGAAGTTCGGGCTGCGGCGCGGGAGCTGGTCGAGGAGCAACAGCGGCAAGATCTGCTTCGCTCTTACGGACTTGAGCCACGCCATAAAGTGTTGTTGTCTGGGCCGCCGGGGAACGGGAAAACAACTTTAGCTGAGGCCCTGGCCTACGAATTGATGGTTCCGCTGTTCGTCGTGCGCTATGAGGCGGTTGTAGGCAGCTTCCTCGGCGAAACCAGCGGGCGGCTGAAACGGCTATTTGACTTCGCGCGTACACATCATTGCGTCCTCTTCTTTGACGAATTTGACACCCTTGGCAAGGAGCGCGGGGATACGCACGAAACCGGTGAGATAAAGCGAGTTGTCAGTTCGCTTCTCTTGCAGATCGATGGACTTCCAAGCCATGTGGTCGTAGTGACCGCTACCAATCATGCCGAGTTGTTGGATCGTGCTGTGTGGCGCCGTTTCCAATTGCGACTGACCTTGCCAGCCCCCACGCTTGAACAGCGTACGCAGTGGTTTGACCGATTCCAGCGACGACTCGGCGTGTCTCTTGGCATGACTCCGAAGACCTTGGCAAGTCGCCTCAAGGTGACTAACTTTTCCGACCTGGAGCAGTTCTGCCAGGACATTCACAGGCGCTATGTTCTAGCGCTGCCATCTGGTGACCTCAAGGAAATCATTGCCGAACGCATCGTGCAGTGGAAACTGCGAGCCGCCATCGACGACGCCGTCGAGCGCTAAAGCTTGCCAGAAGGCGCAACCGGGCATTTGCCCCTACTCATCTTCCCTCAACCGTCGGCAGTTGGGCGGCAGGGCGGCCAGAGAATGGTTCCCACCCTGCATGTGCCAGGCCATGAGCGCCAAGCAGAGCGACTGACGCCGCAATTTCAAACTCTCCAGGCTGCCTTTGAGGCCCGGCGCCTCGAGCTTCAGGCTGCCGCAAACAACAGCGATCCCGATCTTGTAGTGGTCTTTGAAACGGTTGGTGCTGTGGGCGACTTCATCAGCTCGGCCGAACGCATACCAGCAGTAAAAGCGCTGGCAGGTACATCCAGACCCAGCAGAAACCTCGTTCTGTATGACGGCTTGACGCGATGCGACGTGAGCACCTCAACCAGCAGCAACGGCGGCAATCTCGGCATATTGTCCGTCGTGCTCGCGTGGTGAGCCTGTGCTGAATGTCCGCTTGCGGGCCATGAGTCCAGTTGCAGCAACAGGGCTGCTGGCCACGATGTACTCGGTCAAGTCCGCGCGGAACTCGCGGATTCCTACCTTGGTGGCTTTTATGGCTGAACTCCTTGTTTGTGAATCATTGTGTACACATTTTTGTTGCGCCAGTTCACCCATCAAAGCGGTGCGAAGTGAGGGGGGCTCAGCTCTCGCTGGTTCCGGTGGTTGGGGTGGGCTTGTTCGCTGGCCCAAACTTCTTTGCGTTCATGCTCCGGACCACCTCGTCAATGTGGGATGTAGCCAAGTGCGAGTACCGCTCTGTCATCTTGGTGGTCTTGTGGCCCAACACCTTACTGATGGCTAGAAGGCTTGCGCCGTTCATGGCGAGGTAACTCGCCGTCGTGTGCCGCAGGTCGTGGAATCGGAATTCTTCAATGCCTGCTGCCTGAAGTGCTGCGCCCCAAGGTTTGCGAAGATCGACTGGTTGAGTGACGTTCGTAGTGCTCGGAAAAACAAGCCCGGCAGCAGCTTTGGCTTGCTGGCTTTCCATCAGCTTTGTGCGCCGGTCTTCGAGCAACTCCAGCGCGGGCGAGGTGAGTAAAACTGAGCGCGCCTTGCCGTTCTTTGTCTTGGTCAGATGTACACGGGTAAAACTCTGATCCGGGGCGGTATGAATGTCTTGCCAGCGCATGCCCATGATCTCACCCTTGCGCATGCCCGTTGAGATTGCCAGCAGCACTACCAAGTACAGGTCGGGGTTGGGCGAAATCTCGCACGCATTGAGCAGCGACTCGCGCTCCGCATCGGTCAGATAGCGTGTGCGCTCGTTATTGACTTTCGGACGCTGCACATTCTCAACCGGGGAAGACTCGCACCAGTTCCATTCTTTGCGTGCCACTGTAAAGGCATGCGAAAGCGCCATCATGTAGCGCAGGACGGTCGCCGGGGCAGGGGGCTTGTCGAGCCGTGTCTTCGACTTTTTGAACTTGTCGATGCTCCGTGTCACAAGATCAGTTGTGACTTCGGACAAGGCGTAGTGCCCAAGTTCGTCAATCCACCAGGCGATGTGCGTTTTGTGGTCTTTGCCGCCGTTGGCCTTGTCGGTCAGCACGTTGTCGCGGTAGCGCTCCAGCATCTCGCGCACGGTGTGCTTGCTGGCGGAATTCTTCCGGATAGTCATGCCAGTACGGATTTCGGTTTCCGTCTGGATCGCCCATTGTTTGGCGTCGGTCTTTCGCAAGAAAGTTTTCGACTGCGGCGGATAGCCCTGGATACGGACCTGAGCTTGGTAGCTTACTTTGCCGTTTTGGTCTTTGCGTTCACGGATAGCAGCCATGTTGTGTTTTGTGTACGGTCAGCGGAATGTGACGGCACAAAAACTGGCTGGAGAGAGATGGCACTGCTTGCAGTGCTGCCAAATTGTGCCGTCTACTGTGACTTGAGTGTGACAGGAGACGGCACTTTGGACAACAACGACTCGTAAGTCATTGATTTTATTGGTGCCGGAGAGATGAATCGAACACCCGACCTTCTCATTACGAATGAGCTGCTCTACCGACTGAGCTACACCGGCGAAAGACAGGGATTATATACCGTTGTGGTAG
>JAFDZY010000450.1 GCA_018266685.1 Bacteroidota bacterium | reverse complement strand
GGCAGGGTACTGGTCACCACACGCCACCGGCGACCGGCCGGATTTTTTCCACCGGATTTTTTCAGATCTGTCACTAAAGCATTCATGGAGCTTTCAGGATCAGGCGTGCAGTATGTTCTTCACGGCCATGGGTAACCACCAAGGTGTACAGGCCAGCTGGCTGGCGCACCTCAAGCTCCGCCCTAGCGCCGGTCATCCTACGGGTGAGCAGTAGTTTTCCCATGCCATCAAACAGGCGGAGGGTTGAAACCTGGTCCGGATCAGCTTCCCTGAGCTGTACGGTCACGCTGCCCGTGCTTGGGTTGGGGAATACCCGCAGCTCCGTTGATCCTTCCTCCTCCTCCTCTTCCTCCTCCAAGTTGTTCATGCTTCCGCTCATCACCATCTTCGGCTGGAAGCTGTTGCCGGGGCCATCGCACGGGTGGATGAACAGATGGGAACCGGGACGCAGGTGAACGCTGGATTCACCTATTGCGGAAAGGCGGACTTCGTTCCCGGCCCGGCCCGTGAAGTCCACCAGATCAATGTTCCCGGCATCCGCCGTCGCGGAAAGGTCGTTGCTGGCTTCCTGGAAGGACCCTGAAAGCCCGGTTGCGGTTGAGGTGGTGAAGTGCAGGTCGGTGTTCAGCGGGCAGGCCAAAGAACTTTCCCAAATGCCCCGCCCGTAGGTGGAGGCCCGCAAGCGGTTCGATGCATAGTTCACCTCCAAGTCTGTGACAATGCAGGGTGGCAGGTTGTCCCGGAAGCACACCCAGCCCGTGTTCTGCACGTTGGCGATGTCATCGGCATCATAGAGGTTCCGGTTGGTGTAGAACACGCCCACGTCCGTGCCCACATACAGGCCGTCGTTGGTGCCTTGCTCGTAGGTGATCACATTGATCGGCAGGGGTGTCAAGCCTACGGAATAATCCGTCCAGGTGGTACCGCCATCCGGGGAGTAATACACCCGGCTGGAGCCGTTGTAAGGCTCTGCCAACGTACCGTAATGGCCGATATCCGTAAGAGACACCCAAACCCGGTCGGCATTGTTCGGGTCCACCGCAATGCCACTGATCCCATACCAGTTGATGGGCAGGCCCGTGGTGATGTCCGACCAGGTACTGCCGCCATTGGTCGTTTTCCACAGCTTACGGCGCATTGTATTCGTCGGGTCCCAAGTTTGACCTTCAAAGGCAAAATAGATCACGTCCAGGTTCGATGGGGCCGGAGCGAACGCGCTGCACCCCCAATTCACGGGCAACGAATCAGGGTCGTGGTAAAACTGGGGCAGGATCGTAAAATCGGAAAGCGCAGTCCACGTGTTGTTCGTTGGATTGAACCTGAACAGATCATGGAAGCCGAGGTACAGGTTGTTGTTGTGGTCGATCTGGACCGGGCTGTCCCTTACATTCCAAATAGCGGGAGAATAGGGGATGGTACTCCCAGCGAGGTTGTTATTCGGATTGGATGGATTTTCCCATTGAGGTTGGGGAATAGAAGTTGTCCATTCTTGGCCACCATTAATCGATTTTTTGAAGTATTGACCTCCACTTAGAACAGAAGGCCAGCCCCAATCAATCTTCTCCCCTATCGCCACATCGGGCGTTTCACGATCAATGACCACCTCATAAGCATCGCCTACCACCTTATTGATCCAGCTCCCGCTTTCATACGTGGCCAAGCCATTGTCCTGCGCGCCTCCAATGATCCTCCCCGGCACTTTTTCCGATCCGGCCAAGCCATAGAACTGGCCCACTGCCAGGCCAATGCCATTGGCGTTCTTCCAATTCACCACCGTGCCATTGGCCGCTACCGCCGATGTGGAGTACAGAACCCCACCATCGGTACCAGCCAGGATCACATCGGCAAGTCCATCGGGGCTTGCGCTGATTAGCTCTAATGCACGGATATCGCCGTGGGTGTACACTCCATGATAAGGCGTTTCGGGCCAATACTCGCTGACCTTAATGAAGGACGAACCACCGTTGATGGATTTGAATATCGTCCGTTCCTTGGGCAGCGTCACATCACCGATATACATGATGTTTGGGTTCGAACCGGACACTATGAAAATCGGGCCATAGTGGGTGGTGATTTCATGCAAGACCCATGTAAGACCACCATCATTGGACACCTCAATCCGCTTTTGACTCCCCGATACATACAAGGCAAAAACACCTTGGTTGCTGACACTGAGCACAACTGAGCGCGAGGGTGGTTGTAACAGATTGGAGGTAATTTCACTCCACTGCGCCGTGTTGTTGACCCAGCGCCACAACTTGGGCGCATTATCAGTAACCGACACCACTAAATTGGCATTGTTGATCGGATCAATTATCAGGCTTGTTATTTCCCTGTTGCCGGAGGTGATCACGCTTTCTATGCCAAGGGAAATCCAAGTTGCTCCCGCATCCGTGGTCTTGTACACTTCCCTGGCGGTATAGGCATAGATGGTGTTGTGGTCCACCGGAGACATGATGAGCTTCTTCACCGCCGCAACCTCCCCTTGGAAGGGGTTGAAGTTGAGCCCCGTGAATTCCCAAGTGGGCAAGGGATCGGTGCCGTTGGTGGTTTTCATCACACCCATCCCGTATTGAATCTCGCTGCCAGTGTAGTAACCCGTGGCGATGTAGATGATGTCCGAGTTCGAAGGGTCGATGCGGATGTCCCCGATGCCCATGCCGGGCAGGCCGGTCTGGTCCGTGATGTTCTGCCAAACGGGCTGGGCCGCTTCGATGTCCAAGGTGCGCCACAGGCCGCCGTTCGGGGCGCCGGC
>JAFDZY010000449.1 GCA_018266685.1 Bacteroidota bacterium | reverse complement strand
GTGGCCCGCATCTTCTCCAAGAATTGGTACTTCGTGGCCGTGGCCCTGGTGCTCTCCGCTGTGCTCTCCTACCTCTACTCCTACAAGATCCCAGATGTCTACGGGGCCACCACACAGATCCTGCTCAAGGACCAGGAATCGTACGACTACCAGAACCAGGTCTATAAAAACATCGGCTACGTAAGCGCCTATGGCGACATCGTAAACCAAAAGCGCGTGCTCACCAGCTACGACCTCATCGACCGCAGCCTCAACAAGCTCAACTTCGAGGTCTCCTACTACATCATCGGCCGTTTCAAGACCACGGAGATCTACGCAAACCTGCCCTTCACCGTGCAGATGCAGGTGCTCAACCCCAGCCTGTACGAAAAGCCCATCGACCTGCACATCAACGACCCCGGCCATTTCACCATCAGCTACGATGTGGGCCAGGGGGTGGTCTCCAAAACCCTGCCCTTCGGCAAGGACAATGCCGACAGCGATTTCACCCTGCGCGTGGACCCCATGGTCACGTTGAAGAATTCCAACATTGAAACCTACGCCTCCAGTGACTACCGGTTTGTGCGGCACTCACGTGAACGGCAAGTGGCCAAATACGCCAAGAGCCTGGACGTGGAGAACCTGGACTACACCAGCGTGCTTCAGGTTACCGTGGAGGACGAGATCGCCGCACGCGCCAAAATGTTCCTGGACACCTTGAGCGCGGAATACATCAAGTACACCCTGCAAGGGGATTTCGACATCAACGAGAACACGCTCAACTACATCGACAAACAGCTCGGCGAGGTAACAGGGATCCTCAACCAATATGAGGACGACCTCCAGGAATTTTTGCGCAGCAAGAACATCCTCAACCTGGACAAGGAGAATTCGCAATATTTCGACCAGTTGGTGAGCCTCGATTCGCAAAAGAGGCAGTACCAAATGATGATCGAGAGCGTGGATGCGCTCAACAATTATGTGCTCAACATCGGTGATGCCAAGCTGCTTCCTCCCTCGTTCTATGTGTTGCCCGATGATGAATTCCTGAAGAAAACCCTCGGGGCGCTCTACGACATGCAGATGAGCATCAACCAGAGCATGTTCACGGCGGAACTGCCCAACCCCGTGATCGAACAGACCAAGCAGAACATCCAGCTCACGCGTGCCAACCTGCTGATCTACCTGAAAAACACGCGCAAGGCCATCGAGGAAAAGATCGGTGATGTGGACAAGCAGGCAGCCGACTACACCAACCTGATCCGTGCGGTGCCGCAAAACCAGCGCGATGTGGAGAATTTCCAGCGCAAGGTGGCCGTCAACGAAAAATTGTACGAATTCCTCCTTGAAAAACGGGCCACCACTGTGATCGCACGCGCGGGCATCGTACCGCAAACCAAGGTAATCGAGGCGGCACGCTCATTGGGCGTGGTGCGGCCCAACAAAGCGAAGATCCTCTACATGTTCCTCCTCGGGGGCGCCATGATCTCCATGATGTTCGTGTTCATCCGGGTGGTGTTCTACGACCGCGTGGACAACGCCGACCAACTGCGGGCCAGCACCAACGTGCCCGTGTTCGGCGAGGTGATCGCCAGCGACAAGGCCGAGGAGAACTACGTGGTGGTGGACAGCGACCCGAAGGCCGCCATCACCGAGAGCTTCCGCACCATCCGCACCAACCTGGAATACCTGCCCGCCACCGATACCGGCCGCGCCGTGATGGTGACCAGCTACCGCCCCAACGAGGGCAAGACCTTCTGCTCGGTGAACCTCGGCGCCATCCTCGCCAAGGCCGGCAAGCGCGTGCTGCTGCTGGAGCTGGACCTGCACAAGCCCAAGGTGGGCACCGGCCTGGGCATGAAAAGCCACATCGGCATCAGCACCATCCTGGTGGGCAAGGCCGCCATTCCGGAATGCGTGATGCACACCCCCTATGAAAATCTTGACGTGATCCTTGCGGGTGCAGCACCGCCCAATGCCTCGGAGCTCATCCTCAGCAAAATGCTCCCGGAGATCTTCCACTATGGCCGCCAGCATTACGACTATGTGATGATCGACACGCCGCCCGTTGGCCTCATCACCGATGCCCTGCTGATGATGCGCCATGTGGACGCCACCCTCTTTGTGATCAATACGCGCTTCGCCAACAAGGACCACGTGCGCAACGCCATGGACGTGCATGCCGCCAACCCCGCGCCCAACTTCGGCTTCATCCTCAACGGGGTGCGCATGAAAAAGAGCAAGTACTACTACAACAGCAACTACGGCTACGGGTACCGGTACGCCTACGGCTACGGCGGCTACGGCTACGGCTATGGCTATGGCTACGGCCGCAAGCGGAAGGATGGCAAGGACGGGAAACAGGCCAAGGGGCAAAACCAGAATACGTAGGTGAAGGGTGAAAAAGTGAAGAGGTGAAGAAGTGAAGAAGTGAAGAAGTGAAGAAGTGAAAAAGTGAAGAGGTAAAAAGTGAAGAAGTTCATTCACAACCACCCATACTTCCGCAGCGGTCCTCCGCAGGAGACCCTGCGGCAACCACAACCACCCATACTTCCGCAGGAGACCCTGCGGCAACCACAACCACCCATGCTTCCGCAGCGGTCTTCCGCAGGAGACCCTGCGGCAACCACAATCACCCATACTTCCGCAGCGGTCTTCCGCAGGAGACCCTGCGACAACCATGAACGGATCGGGCGATTTTGAAAGACAAAGTGGTAGAAAGAAGTGAAGAAGTAAAAAAGTGAATGGAGATGGGTGTTCGGTGAACGGAACCATATCCTACGCCCCAACAACCAACAACTGACAACCACCT
>JAFDZY010000044.1 GCA_018266685.1 Bacteroidota bacterium | reverse complement strand
GCTGGACGACGCCGAATTCGACGGCTCTCCACGCGGCGAAGCAGCTCTGGGTATGTGCCTGGTCGCCATGGAACACGCCACGGCCTTGCATGCCCTGATGGCGCTGGGCATGCCGACATCGGCCGTGAGCCTGATGCGGCTGCAGTTCGAAGCGCTGACCCGCGCGATGTGGCTCATCTATGCGGCCCCCGAGACAGCGATTGAGAAGCTGTCGGCCCCGCTCACGCTGGAAGCGGATCAGGCCGCCAAGAACCTGCCCAGCGCGAAGGACATGATCGATCAGATCGGCAAGCGCGTTGGACAGGACGCGCCGGCAGCAGCCCACCAGATGCTGGCCCACTTCAAGGACATCTCTTGGAACGCCATGAACTCGTTCGTGCACGGCGGTATCCATCCCCTGCGGCGCAATGCCGATGGCTTCCCCGTGCACCTAGCCCTGCAGGTGCTGCGCAACTCGAACGGGCTGAGCACCATGACCGCCATGACGATGGCCATCCTCACCGGCGATGAAGTCATCACCAAGCCGATGAGCAAGGTCCAGCCGGCGTTCGCCGACTGCCTGCCGGATCTGCTCAGGCCTTGACTATCAGGGCGTTGGTACCCGCCCGAACCTGACCTAGGCTCCGCGAACCCATTGCAAAAACCTCGCCGGCAGTGTTGCCATCCCAAGGCCCGAACCTCTCAGGGCCCGCAGCCTCGCCGACTTCCCGCAGCAGGTCGATTTGAAAAGATCGACTTAGCCGACGGGTGGCTCCGTTGAGTCCCGGGCCATCGGGGCACCATCTTTTGCGATGGCCTGGACCCCTCCCGCAGGCTGGTGGAGAGCTGTCGTAGCCACATCGTCAACATTTGCTACTGCTGCCTGCGCCGGGTCACCGGAAGCGATAGCCACCTCTTCGGTCGGTGCGTCGGCTGTTGCCGGAACCGCTTCTGGTTTCATGCCGACGACGATGCAACCCCAGTAAGCGCTCTTGTCCCCCATCTTGGCTTTTTTCTTGGTCAGCAACAGCCCCTGACCAATGTCTTTCTCCAGTTCAACGCCATCGGCAGTGAGCTTGCGCAGCTTGTCGCGACCGCCTTCGCTCAGCAAGCTCTTGAGCTGGCCTGCGGCGTCAGCGCTGAGGGTGGACTGGTCGATCGCTTCGAGCTTCGCGATGAGTTCCCTCACAAACTGGCGTCGAAATATCAGCACGCCTTCCTGATCAGATTGACGCGCCGGAATGAAGTAACACGGCGCGTCCTCATTCGGAAACTCGATGGTCTGGAGCTTGCCCCCCTTAGCCGCGTAGTGCAGTGTCACGGTGCTTGCGAATGCCAGCACGGGCGGCACGGGCACGCCGACTCTGCCCAGTTGATTGAGCAGTTTGGCCTGAATCTCCTGGGCATACATGGGCCGCAGGGCACCCAGGTAGCTAAACTCACCATCGGACTGGCCGGGCAGCGCCATCACGCCGCTGAATGGACGGGTCTCCACCGCCCGGAAGTTCCACTTGATGTTGCGGGGTTGGTCGCCAATGACGATGAAGTCTCCGACGGATGTGCTAGGGGCCGTGAAGCTTTCGAGCTTGCCTTGCAATGTGAGCACTGCTTGTGCTGCGGGCTTATCCGTGGAGGGACGTTTTACCAGGTCGCAGTCCGGATTCATGATTGCGATCAGGTGCGCAGGGGCGTTCTCGGGCGTGCGCAAGTACAGGTCGCCCAGCCGAAAATGCTCACGCGATCGTTTGCGCTTGTTTTCGAAGCGCACTCGATGGTAGATATCCGCTACCTTTCGGGTTGGACCTTCGAACGAGCCATCGATGACCTTTGCCTCGTTGTCGAGCTGTGTCTTCGGTAGAGCATCGTCCAGTTTGCGGCCCACTTCATCGATAAGATACTCACCCAGGAGCCATTCAAGGTAATCTGGAAGGCTCTGGCCCTCGTCGGCAAGACGGAATCGCACCAAGTATGCAAGATCGGCCAAACTGAGATCATCGATCTCGCCCTTTAGGGTCTGAACGGCTGCCTGGGCCGAACTCAACCAAGTACTGAGGGTCTGGTGCAGTCCGCGTCCAAAATTGTAGGTCTGGAACAGATCGAGCAGCACGTCACCGGCGTTCGCCTCCACGCGTACCGCGCCTGTAGCGTTGTCTTCCAAGATTTGCTTCTTGCTGACAAACCCGAACCGGCTGGCGTACGCCCGCGCCTTATCTTCCATTCCCTGGCGATACTCCTCTCGCTGAGGAGCTTCAGGGTGCGATGACATCAAGATGATTGAGGGATTCAGACCGAGCAGTGGCTTGATGCGTTCGAGAGACTGGTGCAAGGCCGTCTTGGCATCCTCCGGAGCCGGCGTGCCGTCTGGACTGACGGAGGCGCTCAGAAAAAGATCCACAAAAATGACATGGGGCCCGTCCTGTGCATCCACGGCGTCCATTTGCGAACCGTAAGTTTGGATGGAGACGCCGGGGCTCGCTTGCCGGACCAAGGCCAGCAAGGGGCGTACATAGGCCAAATTAGGGCCTTTGATCGCTACGAATTTTCCCATGGGATCGAAGCGAGCATCGAAGGTCCTGAGGAAGGCCTCATACAGCTGGTCTACCAGCTCGTCCACAGGCTCACGGGAGGAAGTCTGAAGACCTCCGATGCCGCCCAGCCAGTCTGCCTCATCGATCCCGGCCTCGACGCGGATCTGTTCCGCTTCTGGGGCCATCAGGTACGCCAACAGCTCGCCCCAGTCCGATTCCGGGATTTCTGGCGCGTCGAAGGCATCGTCGACGAACGCGATGCGCTCGACGCTGCTCGCCTTGATCGCTTCCAGGATGCGTTTGGCTTCCATCATTGGGCTCCCTCACTGAGATCGACAAGAAAGGTATTGAGCCGCCCTTGGCGGATCACCGGTGCGCTGGTGTCCATCTGGATCTTCCAGCCGTGGTAGCTCGCCAGCTCGCGCGAGATGTACAGACCCAAGCCGCGTCCGCGGTTCGCAGGCTTGGAAGAGACGAAGGGGTGGAAGATGACGTCGGCGCGCTCGGGCGCCACACCGGGGCCGTTGTCCGTGACGCTCATCGTGCGCGTCTGCGCATTGACTTCCAGGTGGATGCGCGGCGTGAAACCTGGCTCGTAGTTGACTTGCTGCTTGAGCCAGTATTCGCTGTTGGCGATCAGGTTCTCCAGGATCTGGATCAGCATGCCCTTGACGGCGCGCACCATCAGCGGCTTGTCCTGCCGGATGCTGAATTCGATGCTATGGCGCTTGAATGCCGCCGCGTGTCCTTCGATGACCATCTGGGCGACTTCTCCGGCATCGAAGCGGACTTTGGTCTGGCGCTTCTCGCCCGACATGGTGTCGAAGGCCGATACGCGTTTGTGCAGCGTGGCCAATTGCTCTTCCAGCGACTTGAGCACGGCGTTCTGCGGCATCGTCTTGCGCACGGCGCCCAGCTCTTTGACCGCGAAAGCGACCGAACGGTCCAGCTCGTGGAAGATGAATTCCGTCATCAGCCCGATGCCGGCCAAGTGAACGAACTGTTCACGGTCATCTGCGATGCGCTTGGCATCCTTTTCGACGCCCGTTACGATCTCGGAGGTCTGGTCCGAGAGATCGCTCACCCGCTTCTCCAGGCGGTCGATGTAGACCTTTGCGCTGGCGGGTGCGTTGGCGCGCAGATCGGCCAGCGTGTCCAGCACCTTGGTCTCGGTCTGCCGGAAGTCCTGCGTCGAAGCCTTCTGCCGCTTGACGTTGAGTTGCTCGTTCTTGTCGGCTTCGTTGATCAGGGTGCGCATCTCGCTGTGCAGCACCCACATCAGAAGCGCCTTGAGCGCGGCCGCTTCAGGGGACTCCACCAGCCCCTCCCGGTTGGTCTGCTCGCTGAGCGCCGTATGCCGGGCATTGACGACAACCCGGCCAATCACCTGTTGACGGTTGAGCTTAAAGCCGGACTTGCCGAAGGCGTTCTTGTCCAGTTCGAGCCAGTCGTCGTCGGGATCGCCATAGGGCAGCACCCGAAAGCCGTGGCGGTACATCATGGGTCCACCAGACCAACGCGCGATCTGCTCGCGCGTCTCCGTCGTGCCTTGCGTGAGCGCAGGGATGGCCTGCACGATCAGGCGGTTGAACCAGTAGATGTCGATGCTGAACGGCCCCAGCGACTGCAGGACTTCAGGACGAATGGTGACAGTCGCGGTCGCCGCATGCCCTTTCTTACCCCGAACCGGGGTTTCCTGCTGCGTCAGCGAGAAAATCTCTGCACCAACCTGCAGGACCGGGCGCTTGGAATTGCGCAACCGGTAGTCGATCATGCCCTTGAGTTGCGGGGTCTTGTCGGGCCCCTCGAAGCTCAGGGTCACGTTGCATGTCGCGTGCGCCGCCTTGAGCAAGGGTTCGGGGATGCGAGGGATGATTTTGGGACGCCCGTTGTACTCCACCCGCAACAACTCATGCACCATGGCGCGCGCCTTGGCGGCTTCCGCCGCTTCCTGAGTGCGCTTGAACGGGTCGATCATCCGCGCGATGGCCCCTGCCAGCAGTTCGTCCAGCCGGGGCTCGCTCCAGTCGGCCATGAGTTCGGAGACGCGCACGATCGTTCCGTGCTCGCTGCGTTCGGCCTTGACGTCGCCGAGCTCCGGCGCCACCTCGATACTGCCCACATCGGTCTCGATGTCGTGGCCGAACTTGCGCCAATCAATGTTGAGCACATTCCATCGGCGCTCGTTGTTGCGCGTGGTGCGGATATGCAGGTACTCGCCTAGGCGCATCGCCGAAAGCCGGCCTACGCCCTTGTCTCCCAGGTACCCCGCCCCCTGGAGGTTGGCCTTGCGGCGTGAACGGGTGCCCACGGTGAGGTACACCTCATCCAATTCCTCAGCACTCATGCCGTGGCCCTGGTCGCGGACTTCGATCCAGTTGAATTCGCGGTAGTTCTGGCGCAGCTTTTCGATGAAGGCCGCACGGTCATCGATCAACTGGCGCAGGGGCGCCAGGAAGGCCAACTTCAACTCTTCGCTGACGTTGGGGACAAACTGCGTTTCCAGCCGGTCCAGCACTGCCTGCGGTGCGGCCCTCTTGTCCAGGCGATGCAGTGAATCCTCATAGACGCGGTGCGTGAGCAGGACCTGCACCACCACTTGAACGCTGGGCGAGCCTGCGTCCACGGCGTTCTTCACCAGTTCGTTGATCGCCACCTCATCGGAGCTGATGAGTTCCTTGCCCAATTCGAGCAGCGCGCGCGCCGCAAACTTGAATGCCAATCGGGGTTCCTCCTCCGGTCAACGGGCTCTCGCGGCCCGTGTGCACCGCCTCTGCGGCAAATCGTCGTGTGTCAATGTCAGAGGTGGCACACCAGGCAGCCCTGATCGTCATCGTCCTCCGGGACTTCCGCTGAATCGGCCTGCGCGAAGACCTCCATCAAGGGCACGTTCTCGCGGCGCTGGGCGCGGCGTTCAAAGCGGATCACGTGCTCGCGCTTGATCTCTTCCATGCGCTGGGGCTGCTCCAGCTGTTCCAGGCTTTCGCCCTGGCTCCAGGTGAAGAAGTTGCCCGTTTTCTCATACGGCTTCTCATAGGCTTTGGCCTTGTCGTATAGGTCAGGGTGGGTTTCCTTGAGCCGGACCCATTCGATCTTCTGCTGATAAAAGCAGAAGTAGCAACCCGAGCGCGTGCGGCCCCAACGGGTGTATGGCGGCATGCCCACACCCGAGTTACGCAGGATTTCCTCGATGTCGCGCAGCACCAGCCCGTCCTCGCGGAACGGGTAGACCGCCTTGATGTTGGGCTTGTGGCTGATGTAGCCGCTGCGGTCTTCCTCGGCGCGCAGCCCCACGTAGTTGATCACTTCGTCATCCCCACAGTGCTGCTCGAAGGGCTTGAGCTTCAGCGCCCGCGTGCACCATCGCCGGTGGTTCGAAGGAATCATGCCGCCATACATCTCGTACCAGTGGTCAAAGCCCACGTCCGCATTGAGGTGGGTGACTTCCTTGCCAAGGTAGTTCGAGATGCGCTGCAGGTACTCATAGGTCTCCGGCAATTCCTTGCGCGTGTCGCTGAAGATGTATTCCATCTCCGGAACCCGGTCGCGCATGTAGATAGCCAGCGCTGCGCTGTCCTTACCGCCGGAAAGGCTCAGGATGTGTCTAACCCGCTTCTCGTTGGCCATGTGGGTGTTCCTCGGTGGTATGGGTTTGTGCCTGCATCACGTTCAGGTCCTGCAGCGCTTGCGCCAGCGCCGCCGCAGCGGTCTGGGCATCGGTGCCCGCCTCCTGCGCCAGCAGGCTCAAGAGGCTGCGGGCCAGCTCACTGGAGCGTTCAGTGGTGGTGACCAGCAGTGCAGACTCCTGGCCACCAGCACCGGTGAGTGTCAAGCTCACGAAGCGCTCGGCGGCACGCGACGCGCCCTTGCGCTGCATGACCAAGCGCAGCCAGCGCCGGTAATGGCCGGCGATGCTCGTCACTTCCTGGGCGAAGCGGTCGACGGTCTCGTCGGTCCACGCGTCCAGCGGGCGTTGCACCAGCAAGCTGGCGACAGAGTCGAGCCACTTCTCGTCGGTGAGCGTCAGGTCCGTGCAGCGCAGGATGAAGCTCTTGAGCCTGGCATCGGCCAGGCCCGTGGCGGCGCCCGAGCATTCGGCCTGCAGTTGACTGCGGATCTTGGCGAGCGGGCCCGCGATCTCGAACGCCAAGGCCAGCTCAGTGCTCACACTGTCCTGCAGGCGGCGTTGGCCCATGCCCAGGTCGCTCAGAGCAGCGGAGAGCCAGTCGAGGAATGGCGGCGCGCCTTTGGTCTGCGTGTGGGCCTGGGGCAGTGTCACGGTCAGCAGCTTGATCGGGTCTTGGGCCTTGCGCAGGGCCGAGCGAACCAGCGCGGCATCCTTGCCGACGCGTCCGGTCTGCTGGGTGAAGTCCGACAGGCGTGCGAACCAGCGGTACAGCGAACGTGCCAGTTCCAGATAGGTCGCCTCACCCAAGGGGGTCGTCCCTAGCGCGGCCAGCACACTGCCGTAGTCGCGCAGAAGATTGCGCCCTCCCTGGGCCTGCGGCAGCTCGCGCAGTTCGAACGTGTGCGGGTTCTTGTGCATGCGCTGCAGATGTTCGCTAGTGAGCTCCAGCACCAGCGTGCCACGCTCGAACACTGCGCAGCGGCTGCGGTGGATCATCAGGTACAGCGTCAGCCAGATGCTGGCTGGCCCGTTGCGCACACCCAGCGGGGGAGCAGCCAGGGTCTGCAGCACCTGCTCGAAGGTCGGGGCGGTCTCGGCCGACAGCATCAGCGATATCTCGGTCCACAGCGCGCAGATGTCCACGCGCACCCCGGGCTGCGGTGCGGCCAGCGTCCAGCCCTCACTGTCCCCGCCCTCGGCCTGCCAAATGCCCGTGTCGCGCAGCAGCGTGGCGTGCAGCAACCGCTCCGGCGGGAACTCGTGCTGCGCGAACATCGGCTTGCCGTTCGGACCCGCCAGCAGGGCGTCCAGCAACCGCTGGCGAGCCAGCGTGATGGCAGAGGCGGGCCGGTCCTTGTTGATGAGTTCGTTGACGATGCGAGGGGCGCGGTGGAAGACCTTCTCGAACAGCCAGGAAGCGGCTTGACCCACATTCATGTCTTCGCTGGCCGGCACGACCTGACCTTGGTGCCAGTATCTGGGGCCAGGACGGCCTGGGCTGGGCGACAGGGCCAGAAAGACCAAGTCATCCACGTCTTCCTTGGCCCGGTGCACACGGCCGTCCACATACTGGCTGGTCCAGGGGTCCAGCCGCTTCGCGGTCACCTCGCGCTGAACACCCAGCCAGATCGCCAGTTCAGCCAGAGCGGCACGGCCCTGGGCCGACAGCGACAGGCAGCAGTACAGGCTTAGCGGGTCATCCATACCGCGCAGTCGATCGATTACCTGGCGTTCTTCGGGCGAGCCGGCCGGCGTCAGGATGAGGCGCAGCCAGCCGTCGGGTTGGCCTTCTGCATCGCTGCGTGTGCGTACCTTGGTGCCCGCGTTCGGCCACACCGCCAGGGTGCCCACGCCGATGCCCAGGGTGCGGATGGTTCCGCGCCGGTCGTAGTGCTTGCTGGCCACGACAGTGCGCCGGCCCAGAGCGTGCGCGGCCCCGCGCACCATAAGTTCACCGTCGCTTTCCTGCGCCGCCTGTTCGTAGAGCGCCTCGATGTTGATGGCGTCGGAGACCGCAAATCCGTACTCGGTTCGGCCATGGCGACACACCAGCAGCCCTTGCTCCACCAGACGGTCCAGCAGAATTTTGGTGGCCTTGTCAGAACGGTCCAATGCAAAGGCCACCAGATCGGGCGTGATGCGCAGCGCCAATGGCACTTGCACCAGTTCGAGCACGGCGATCGCCTTGAGCGCGCGCAGCGCCTCTTCGTCGCGGGCTTGGCGCTCCACGTTGGTGAGGGCGAAGGCCCAGCGGCGCTCGGCCGCCAGATCCCGAAAACGCAGACCACTGCCCGAAGCCAAATAGTCGAATACCTGCGGCAAGCGGTACCAGGGATACCCTTGGGCAGCGGTCACCTGTGCAAAATCACGCAGGCCCGCCGGCTCGTGGCTGTTGAGGAAGGCGTGGAAAGACCGCTCGCTCTGGCCGTAGCGCTTGGAAACGATGGCCAGTGCGGCCAGGCTCAGCGGGTGCAGCGGGTACAACTTCTGCGGGTGCTGGAAAAGGACCTTGTCGGCGGCAGAAGGCGCGCGCAGGATGGACTGCGCCAGGGCCTGCGCGTACAAGTCCTGCGCGGATTGCACTAACTGTGGGTCGCGCACCAGCGCCGGCTTGGCTCCCAGCGCATGGGCCGCGAAATGTGCGTAGCGCTCGACGGGCTCATCGAAAGCGATCTCCTCGAAGCGCGAAGCGATCTTGTGCCATTCATCGCCCAGGGCACGGCCGATGCCTGCTGCATAGCTGGCGAAGTGCTGGTGCTGCAGCACGACCATAGCAAGGGAATCGTCCCCTTGGCGGCATGCCTCTTCGGCCAGCTGCTGCAGCGCGATCAGGTCGCCCGCTTCGGGGTGCATGGCGGCATGCTCGACGAACTTGCCGACTTCGTCGACCAGCAACACGGTGCCGGTGTAGCCCTGCGCCTGTGCCACAGCCGTGAAGTCGCGCACCAGCTCGCCGGCCACCGCGTTGATGGGGCGCCCCTTGTACTGTCCGGGTTCGCTCAAGTGTTTCTTGAAGGCTTGCAGACCCCGGCCCTGGCTCCAGGGGGTCAGGGCGCGATGGATCTCGGCTTCCAGCGCCAGTCCAATGGACAGGCGCGCACCCACGATGGCGAGCGCATAGCGCCGCGAGTTGGCAAAGAGTGTGGCGACCGGCGCGGAGGCGCCGCGCAGCAGGTCCCAGGCGGCCGGGTGATCCTGGCGGCCGGCCAGCAACTGCGCCAGCATGATGCCCAGCGCGGATTTGCCGCTGCCATAGGGGCCGACGACCTTCCACGCCCGCTGAGAGTCCCCCTGCGCGAGGGCGCTGCCGATCTGCTTAAGCGCCTGGACAGCGTTCGGGGTGGGCAAATAGCCGGTGATGGCCGCGTTGTCGCGCAGGTCGCGGCTAAGCGAGATCGAGCGCGTGTGGTGCGCGTTCAGTTCCAGGCCATCGATGATTTTTTCAAGCATGGATGGGCGCCTCCTCTTGCGCGGTCTGTAGATACGAAGGCGCGACGTGCTCGCGCTCGAGCACGATGCTCTGGGTGTCGGAGGTGTCGATAAAGCGAAGCGCTCCCCGCAACGGCCCCTGGGCGACGTTCTCTATGAACGCGCGCAACTGGTGTTCGTCCAGCCTGAAGATCACGCCCGGGCTATGGGCGCCCTTGAGCAACTGGTGAAAGTCCACGGACGATGTGCTTTGGCCGTCGGGAATCGCGAAAGCAATCAACGCGATGGCGAACACCCGTAGGGTCAGGCCAACGGGGGCGCGAAGGTCGGTGTTGAAGACGATACGGCCGTCCTCTTCTTTCGATGCGCGCAGCAACGACAGATCCTGCAGCGGGGACCACGATGTGTCGTCGCCACTGCGCTCAGCCTGGTAGTAGGTCTGCAGGAAGATTGATGCATGCTGCTCCAGCGTGCTGGAAGCCAGGGGCCGTGCTGCGCCTTCGGCGCGCTGAGCCAGCGCTGTGATCAACCGCTGGCGATCAAAGCGCACCAAGCGGCCCTCGCCGAAGACTTCGGACCACGCAGCCAGCCCGGCGCCGCTGCACAGGCGCCAATGCAGCAGCCACAGCGACTCCAGTGACTCCAGATGGGGGTCCCAGCCGTGCGCTGGATCGAGCAAGGTGTACCCGATGGGGCCGGGCCGGTGGCCCTGGCCGCTGACCGGCACCAGCACCCCGGTGGCTTCGCACCAGAACTGTAGGGATTTGAGCATGTTGCGGCCAATGCCCAGCGACTGCGTGGCGCGCTCTTCGTCGCGAAGAAGTTCAGGATCCGCCGCCACTGCCTGATAGGCTTTGGGGAGCCAGCCGTAGCGGCAGACGAAGGATTCGTGCCCAGAAAATCGATCAGCCATGGTCATCGTGTGTGAGCCTTGCTTTTGGGGCGCTTGTCAACAAGCGGGGCATCGGGGGTTTGCCCAGCTACCGAGCGCTCAACGATGATCACTTTGCTGGTGGCGTCGAAATACAGATCGACCGAATCACCCTCTTGAATACCCGCGTTGCGCAGCAGTGCATCAGTGAGGGCGACTCTCCCCATTTTCTGTACTTTTTTTGTACCGAAATGAACCTTCATAGAGTTCGCAAAGATGCGACCGTGGAAACGAACATGTTCCACATAGTACCCCATTTGAAACCTATGGACAGTGTGATTTCTGCCTGAATTTACTTCCAAATATGGGGTGATAGAGAACTTTATTCAGACTATTTTTGTACTTTCTTTGTGACTGACGCTGCGAGCCACCCCGTGTGGCGCGCTGCATTCAGGACGTTCACGATGCCGCGATAGACATCGGCGTAGTCAACCGGCAAGGCGACAGGCTTTTCACCCGCCGCCTAAGCGATTTCTTGCTCATGCCGTTGCCTCCAACGGGTGCCGTGCCCCGGCAATGTTTTTGCGCCGGTTCGCCACCAACTCTGCCGCCTCGCGCACCGGCTTGTCCTCGGTATGGACGTAGCGCATGAACATCGCCACGGTCTTGTGGGCTGTTAGCGCCATGCCGACCTTGACCGGAACGCCCGAGTTGGCGATGTCCGTCGCTGAGCGGTGGCGGATGCCATGCGTGCCCACGTGGCTCACACCGGCACGCTTCAGGATGCGGGTCCAGCCACCGTAATACTCGCCCGTGGTCATGTGCTGTCCCGGATGGTTTGGGGACGGAAACACGTGCGAGCAACCTTCTTGCCGGTGCGCGGTGGACAGCAGCCGCCAGGCTTCCTCGCTCAAGGGCTTGGACATGCCGCCGGTCTTGCTGTCGGGCCAGACCACCCGACGGTTTTCCAGGTCCACCCAGTCCCATTGCAGCATGACGATCTCGGAGCGGCGGCCCGCGAATTCGAACTGCAGCCGGATCGCTAGGGGAAGGATCGCGTGATCCAGCCCCAGCCCATCGGTTTCCAGGTAGTCGAGATACCGAAACAACTTGCCCATCTCATCGTCACTGATGAGGTGGGTGGTTTTGCCGTTGGGGTACATCGGAACGTGTCGACACGGATTGGTGCCGTCCGGCCGGTAGCCCCACACTTCGGCCAGGTTGAACATCTTGCGCATCACGCTGAAAGCGCGGTTCGCCTCGGCCGGCTTGTGGGCCATCTTCTTCATCGCCGTGGCCACATCCGGCCGTTTCACGTCCTGGACCTTGACGCGGCCCAGCATCGGAACGATGCAGCGGTCGATGACGGCCTGATACCCGCGCTGGGTGCTGGGCTTGTTGTGCTGCTTGGAGTGGTCCTCCATGAACTTTTCGCACAGTTCCTTAACTGTGGGGGCGGCGCGAGCCGCCGCTTTGGCTGCGCTGGGGTCGCCACCCCGGCGCACTTCAGCCAGCCATTCCTGCGCCAGCGAGCGGGCCTGCTCGACGGTCAGTTCCCCGTACAGGCCCAAGGCGGGCTTGCGGCGCTCGCCGGCGTTCGTGCGGTACTGGAGCATGAAGACCTTGCGGCCCGCTGGTGTAATCTTGCACAGGAAGCCGGGTACCAGCGTGTCCCGGAGTTCGACGGCCTGCGCCTGGGGTTGTGCCGCATCGACTGCGGACTTGGTGAGCTTGAGTTTCGCCATGATGACTCCTTGGAAAGCCCCGGTTTCCAGGAGCCTGATGGGAGTCAGGCGGGCGGAAGCCGGAGCACATTTCAGAAAGCACCGGCATATGTTGAACGCGCCTAAGTCATTGATAAACCTGCTGTATCTGGCTTCGGCGTAGTCCAGCGAAGTTCGGTGCTGGAGTCATGGTGAAATGAAAAAAGGCGGGGCCCGTCAGCTGTACCAACGGAACCCGCCCTTTTCGGGGATAGGCAGATCAGGCGGCCTGCTTGGCGGCGGCTTGCTTGATCAGGCGATCCACGGTGGGGGAGGCTTGCG
>JAFDZY010000448.1 GCA_018266685.1 Bacteroidota bacterium | reverse complement strand
CAGCTCTTCGCCAACGACAAGGACACCGAGGCCATCGTGATGATCGGCGAGATCGGCGGCGACCTGGAGATCCGCGCCGCCAAGTGGATCAAGGAGAATTGCAAGAAGCCCGTGGTGGGCTTCATCGCCGGAGAGACCGCCCCTGCAGGCCGCACCATGGGCCACGCCGGCGCCATCGTTTCGGGCGCGGACGAGAGCGCCGCCGCCAAGAAGAAGGTGATGCGCGAATGCGGCATCCACGTGGTGGACAGCCCCGCCACGATCGGCGCGGAAGTGAAGAGGGTGCTGGGGTGAGGATATAGATTACCGGTTGTGGTTCGTAGGTGGTTGTTCGTGGGAACAGCGATGGCTGAGGCCCCCGAAGCCCGCTGGCCCCACGAAACACGAACCACACCCCAGGCCCTATTCGCCCGCATTGCCTTTCTTTGATGTTCCCGGCCCAAGGGAATACCTTGCCCAACCCGCCGCAATGGATAAAAAGTCCCTTTCCGAGCGCGACATCTGCTCCAAGTTCATCACGCCTGCCCTGGTGAAGGCGGGTTGGGACCTGCACACGCAGGTGCGCGAGGAAGTGGCCTTCACCAAGGGGCGCATCATCGTTCGCGGCAAGCTCGTTACGCGCGGCAAGCAGAAACGCGCCGATTACATCCTGTACTACAAGCCCAACATCCCCATCGCCGTCATTGAAGCGAAGGACAACAACCACGCGGTGGGCGCAGGCATGCAGCAGGCGCTGGAGTATGCGCGGACGCTCCACATCCCCTTTGTGTTCAGCAGCAACGGTGACGGCTTCGTGTTCCATGACCGCACCGTGGCCGAAGGCACCATTGAGACCAAGCTCACGTTGGAACAATTCCCGGCGCAGGAAGTGCTTTGGGCCAAGTACTGTGCATGGAAAGGTCTTTCGCCCGAAGCCGAAGAATCGGTGCTGCAACCCTTTCACGACGATGGCAGCGGCAAGGAACCGCGCTATTACCAAAGCAACGCCATCAACGCCACCTTGGAGGCCATTGCCAAGGGGCAGGACCGCGTGCTGCTGGTGATGGCCACCGGAACAGGCAAGACCTACACCGCCTTCCAGATCATCTGGCGCCTGTGGAAGAGCGGCCGCAAGAAGCGCATCCTCTTTTTGGCTGACCGCAACGTGCTGGTGGACCAGACCATGGTGAACGACTTCCGCCCCTTCGGCGCTGCCATGGCGAAGCTCAGCACAAAGGCCAAGACCATCGAACGCGCCGACGGCACCACCGAAACCCTCACGCTCGCGCTGGACAAGGCCAACGGCAAGCGCCGCATCGATACCAGCTACGAAGTGTACCTCGGCCTCTACCAGGCCATCACGGGCCCGGAGGAATGGCAAAAGCTCTTCAAGGAATTCAGCCCCGATTTCTTCGACCTGATCGTGGTGGACGAGTGCCACCGGGGAAGTGCCGCCAGGGACAGCGCCTGGCGCGAGATCCTGGAGCACTTCAGCAGTGCCACCCAGGTCGGCATGACCGCCACGCCGAAGGAAACGAAGTACGCCAGCAACATCCACTACTTCGGCAAGCCCGTGTACAGCTACACGCTCAAGGAGGGCATCCGCGACGGTTTCCTGGCGCCCTACAAGGTGATCAAGGTACACATTGACAAGGATGTGGAAGGCTACCGGCCTGAGCGCGGCAAGACCGACACCGACGGCCATGAGGTGGAGGACCGCATATACAACCAGCAGGATTTCGACCGCACCTTCGTGATCGATGAACGCACGCAATTGGTGGCGAACCGCATCAGCGACTTCCTGAAGGAAAGCGGCGACCGCATGCAGAAGACCATCGTGTTCTGCGTGGACGAAGAGCACGCCGCGCGCATGCGGCAGGCACTGATCAACGCCAACGCCGACCTGTATGCCAAAAACCACCGCTATGTGATGCGGATCACCGGCAGCGACATCGAAGGCCAGAACGAACTGGGCAACTTCATCGACCCTGAAAGCGCGTACCCCGTGATCGTCACCACCAGCCGCCTGCTCAGCACCGGCGTGGACGTGCAGACCTGCCGCGTGATCGCCCTGGACCGCGAGGTAGCCAGCATGACCGAATTCAAGCAGATCGTGGGGCGCGGCACCCGCGTGCATGAGGACAGCCGCAAGTACTACTTCACCCTCATCGACTTCCGCGGCGCCACCAAGCTCTTCGCCGACAAGGAGTTCGATGGCGAGCCCGTGCAGGTCTACGAAGCGGACGAGGATGGACCGATGATGCCGCCCGGGGTGCCGCCCATCACCGGGGAAGGCGAAGACCCCATCCCGCCCACCCCGGAGCAAGGGGAAACCATCGTGGATGGCGATCCACCGGACATCAACCTGCCGCCCGATGGCCCCCAAAAGCGCCCCAAGGTTTACGTGGACAATGTGCCCGTGAGCATTGTGGCCGAGCGTGTGGAATACCTGGACGAGGAGGGCCGGCTCGTGACCGAAAGCCTGCGCAACTTCACCCGCAAGGAAATCCGCAAACACTACGCCAGCCTGGACGACTTCCTGAAGTGCTGGAACGCCGCTGAACGCAAGCAGGCCATCGTGCAGGAACTCGCCGAGACCGGATTGCCGCTGGAGGCCATCGCCAAGGAGCTGGGCAAGGACCTCGACCCGTTCGACCTGATCTGCCACATCGCCTTCGACCGCAAGCCGCTCACCCGGCAGGAGCGCGCCAACAACGTGCTCAAGCGCGATGTGTTCACCAAGTACGGCCCACAGGCCCGCGCCGTGCTGGAAGCCCTGCTGGCCAAATACCAGGACGACGGCGTGCTCAACCTCAGCGACCCGCTCATCCTGTCCATACCGCCCTTGAACACCATGGGCACGCCCATGCAGCTCATCACGGGGTTCGGCGGAAGGGAACGCTTTGAAGAGGCCGTACGCGAGATGCAGGCTGAACTCTACAAGACCGTGGCCTGAATGGACCACGGAGAAGAAATGAACCACGGATGCACACGGAGGAACACCGGTGCAAATGCCTCAGTGCCGCTTTGGCTCTGTGGTGAAATCGCCCCAAAGAACCCATGTCAGTAAGGAACACCGTCAAGTCCATCCAGGACATCATGCGCAAGGATGTCGGCGTGGATGGCGATGCCCAGCGCATCAGCCAGCTCTGCTGGATGTTCTTCCTGAAGATCATCGACGACCAGGACCAGGAACTGGAGATGACGCGCACAGACTACGCTTCGCCCATCCCCGAAAAATTGCAGTGGCGCACCTGGGCCGCCGACCCCGAGGGCATCACCGGCGAAGCGCTCGTCGATTTCATCAACGACACGCTCTTTCCCAAGCTGAAGGAACTGGAGGCCCCGGGCAACAGCGCCAACCGGGCCCGCGTGGTGCGCGGCGTGTTCGGGGACGCCTACAACTACATGAAGAGCGGCCAGTTGATCCGGCAGGTCATCAACAAGATCAGCGCCGTGGATTTCAACGACCTCACGGACCGGCAGCACTTCGGCGACATCTACGAGCAGCTGCTCAACGACCTGCAGAGCGCGGGCAATGCCGGCGAGTACTACACGCCGCGCGCCGTCACCAGCTTCATGGTGCAGCAGATCGACCCCAAGCCGGGCGAACTGCTCTTCGACCCCGCCTGCGGCACCGGCGGCTTCCTCACCTGCAGCATCCGCCACATGCGCGGGCGCTATGTGAAGAAGCCCGCCGATGAGAAGGCCATGCAGGCCAGCCTGCGCGCCGTGGAGAAGAAGCAGCTGCCCCACATGCTCTGCACCACCAACATGCTGCTGCACGGCGTGGAGGACCCCGGCTTTGTGCGGCACGACAACACCTTGGCCCGCCCCTACATCAGCTGGGGCGCCGCCGACCGCGTGGACGTGGTGCTCACCAACCCGCCCTTCGGCGGCAAGGAGGAGGACGGCATCGAAAGCAACTTCCCCAAGCAGTTCCAAACGCGCGAAACGGCCGACCTCTTCCTGGCCCTCATCATCCGCCTGCTGAAGAAGGACGGCCGCGCCGCCGTGGTGCTGCCCGATGGCACCCTCTTCGGCGAGGGCGTGAAGACCCGCCTGAAGGAGCACCTGATGGAGGAATGCGACCTGCACACCATCGTGCGCCTGCCCAACAGCGTGTTCAAGCCCTACGCCAGCATCGGCACCAACCTGCTCTTCTTTGAGAAAGGGCGGCCCACCGAGGAGATCTGGTACTACGAACACCGCGTGCCCGAAGGCCAAAAGGCCTACAGCATGACCAAGCCCATCCGCTTGGAACACCTGCAAGGCTGCGCCGATTGGTGGGGCGGAGCGGAACGCGTGGGCCGCAAGGAAACTGAAGTGGCCTGGAAGGTGACCGCCGGGGAGGTGAAGGCACGCGGCTACAACCTGGACTGGAAAAACCCGCACACCGTGGAAGCGGAACTCGGCGACCCGCGGGAACTGCTCACCAAAATGGAAGCCGCCGAACGCGAGACCCAAGCCTTGCGGGACCAGTTGAGGGCGATCCTGGAAGAAGCCCTGCTGCGATGAATGCGGCTTTGTTGTTAGCGCATTTCCACCGGCTGGGCGGTACGCCGGATGCCGTGCCGCGTTTACGCCGGTTCGTACTGGACCTGGCTGTAATAGGGAAGTTGGTAGAGCAGGACCCAAAAGATGAACCAGCCATTGAGCTACATAACAGAATCATAGGGGGAAGTGCGGTAGACACTTCGAAAAATCGCGAATTACCAAACGGTTGGTGTCTGACGTCGTTGATTTCACTTGGTTCTTGGGCAATAGGCAACGGATTCCCAAAGAGCGAGCAAGGTGAAAGTAATGGGCCTTTTCACTTCGTGAAAGTGAGCGATATGAACTTGCCGGGGAACGAGAAGTATATCAGGTCTACCAATAACACCATTGACGAAGTCGCTGTGCCCCGAATTAAGGCACGCATTCATCCTGTTGGAACAATCATATTTCCAAAAATCGGCGGAGCCATTGCGACCAACAAGCGCAGGATTCTCACCAAGCAGTCTGCGATTGATAACAATTGCCTTGGCATTACCTTCTCTGACGAGCTAAACCTTGAGTGGGCGTATGTATTGCTAACCTCTTTGGACTTCACCCAGTATCAAGTCGGCACAGCAGTCCCAGCATTGCAACAAAGTGTGTTAGGAGAAATTCAAGTGCGGCTCCCCCCACTCCCCGAGCAACACCGCATAGTGGCCAAGGTGGATGAATTGATGGCCGTGTGCGACCGCTTGGAAGCTGCCCAGCAGCAGCGCGAAAGCCACCGCACCCGCCTCACCGCCGCCACTTGGCAGCAGCTTGTCGCCGACCCGGAACCCCAAGCCGCCCGGTTTGCGCTGAAGCAATTGCCCGCGCTCACCACCCGCAAGGAGCAGATCCCCGCCCTGCGCCAAGCCATCCTGGACCTGGCCGTAAGGGGCAAGCTGGTGCAGCAGGATGAGAAGGATGAACCGGCGAGCGTGTTGTTGGAGCGGATAGCGAAAGAGAAGGAGCGGTTGGTGAAGGCGGGCAAATACCGTAGAAGGAGAGCTCTCCCTGAAATCAATAATGAACTGAGTCCGTTCCAGATACCCCATCACTGGGCATGGTCAATGCTGGGAGCTGTTACCACAATCACCCAAGGTTTCGCTTTCTCTTCTGGTGACTTTACCAGAGCCAGTAAAGAGGGTATGCCACTGATCAAAATCAGCAACATTGGGTCTAACTCGCCAGATGTGTACGTAAGAGGCGAGCCTGATTCAGAATACGTAGTACAACCGGGCGAACTTCTCCTTGGTTTAAGCGGGTCGATAAAGTGTGCTATCTGGAATGGCCCGCCAGCATTACTGAACCAACGCATAGCACGAATCACACCAGTTCCAAATGGCTTTCACAAGCAATGGTTGCTATACTGCGTAAAGAAGGCCATTGCCGTTTGGATTGAAGAGACTTCAAAACTGACGGTTCAGAATGTTAAGGATGCTCAACTGTACCAAGCATATGTGCCCGTGCCCCCCCTTGCCGAGCAACACCGCATCGTAGCCAAGGTGGATGAATTGATGGCCCTGTGCGACCGCTTGGAAGCCGCGCTGGAAAAAGGCGAAACCGCCAAGGCCGGGATGCTGGAGGCCTTGCTCCATTTGGGTCCTGCCGCTACCCCCACCCCGCCGCAGGTGCGGCAAAAGCCTGCTGCACCCACGGCCAAGCCGCGCAAGAAAGCCACCTACCCCGAACCCGCCGAAGCCCTGCCCCTGGCCGCAGAGCCGGAAGCAAGAAAGGCAGGAGATCCAAGCAAGCCGGAGCAGGCCATCCTGGGCTTTCTGCAAGTACACCCCGGCTGGCACGGCAAAAGCGCCATCCTGCAAGGCTCGGTCGTTGCCACCAACCGCTGGAACGCGGCGATCAAGAGCCTGCTGGAAAGTGGAGCGGTGGTGCGGCAAGGAGAGAAAAAGGGGGCGCGGTATCGGATAGTATGACCTATGAGCCTACCCTTATTGCATAGTATCCATGAGATTACACGCGTCCTGAACACGGGGTTGCTTCCTGTTCAGGTACTTGCAAACGACCTGAACGAGTATGTGGCCAAGCAT
>JAFDZY010000447.1 GCA_018266685.1 Bacteroidota bacterium | reverse complement strand
GGGATGTTACCTCCGACAGCACGGTCTTGCCGGCTGGATCATAAAGGGCCACATGCGCCGATGCGGGCAGCCCGGTGATGGTCACCCGGCCTTGCGCGGGGTTGGGCATCAGTTGCAGGGAGGCCGTGGCGAGGCCATCGGTGGCCACGCTGCTGGTGCCGTCCTCATAGCGCATCACCGTGGCCTTGAAAGTGTTGTTGTCGGCATCCTTGAATCCTACGAACGGCGTACCCGATTGGTCCAGGGCCAGGCCGAGCGAGTTGGTCATGGGTGCAGTGAACCCGGCGCTGCCCAGAGTTTGCCAGGCGCCGTTGGCGAACTTCCTCACGGTGGCACGGGTGCCGAGGTCCAGGTCGGTATAGGCCACGTAAATGCTGCCTGAACCGTTCATGGCCATGGAGAGCTGGTCCGGGTCCTCATCACCGGAAGACACCGCGGTGCCCACCTGGATCCAGTCGCCGTTGTCCATCTTCTTCACCTTCGCATGGAAGTTGTCGCCCACGTCGCGGTACGCGATGTAGGGCACATCATCCGTAGCGATGCATAGGTCGGCGATGCGGGCGTTGTACAAGTTGGCCAGGCTGCCCACCAGTTCCCACGCACCGTTCACGAAGCGGTCCACCTGGCACCCGGCAGAGTTGCCGTGGTAGGCCACATACGGTACGCCCGTGCTGTTGAACGCCAACGCAACCTGGGCCGCGTAAATGGGCGAATAGCCTTCAGCGCCGACCGCGTTCCAACTTCCGCCTTCGAATTTCTTGACCGTCACGTTGTTGGAGAAGCTATTGTCCGCGAAAGCCACATACGGCACATCACCTGGTCCGAAGGCCAAGCTGGGCTTGGCACCACCACCGGAGGAGGGGCCTATGGAACCCACCATCTCCCAGTTGTTCCCGGAGAGCTTCATTACGGTGATCTTCTGGCTGTTCGCCATGTCACGGTACGCCACATAGGGTATGCCCGCAGCGTTAATCGCGAGCGTTGGGTCCATTACACTGCCTGCGGAAAAGCCGGCGTTGCCCAGCACCTGCCAGCTGTTGCCATTGTAGCGCATCGCCGTGAGCTTGCTGGCATGGGCCCAGTCGGAGAACGCCACGCACGGTAGATCATCCGTTCCGATGGCCAGCACCGGGTAGTCCACCATGTTGGTACTGAAGGCGGGGATGCCCACGGGTTGCCACTGGGCATGACTGGCGGGATGGCTGGCGAAAAGTGCGGCAGCTAAGGCGATGGTTGTATAGGGAGCTTGCATGGAGTGCAGGTTCCGGCTTTGTATCGGAAGGGCAAAAAAAGAGGTTTCATCGGCGCGCAGAATCCGTAGATCACCGTATTTTCCAAAAGGTTGAATGCCACGGCCGGTCGCTCGTTGGGCAACCCGTGCGTGCGGGGCACCTGATCGCTATGACCGCTTCACCACGTAGCGCATCGCCGCCACCCCGATGCAAATTCCTCTCAGCCCAAGAGCTTCACGTCCACTCAAACATCGAGCACAGATCACCCCCTCCGCATGCGCCGCAGGATCATCGTACCTGGCGATCTCCTCTTCTGGTGATGCACTGCGAGCACGTCCACGCGCTCCTCGCTGACCACATGGTAGATCAGGCGGTAGCTGCCCACGAGCAGTTCGCGCACTGTTGGGAGATTGGTTTCCGGTACCGGCTTGCCCCTGCGCGGTTGAGGCACCAGTTGGTCGGCCGCAGCGAAGAAGCGTTCCACCATGTCCTGTGCGCTGCGGGGGGAATCACGTGCGATGTACGTTGCAATGCCATCGATATCGGCGATGGCATCCGTGGTCCACTTCACTTCGACCATTTACGCAGCCGCTTGCGGGCCTCATCCGTGGAGACCACCTCGCCATTGGCCGACTGCGCCAATCCGCGCTCGATCTTGCTCAACAACAAGATACGGTCGATCAATTCATCCACCGGCACTTGTTCCGGTAGCTCCTTCACGCTTCGCAGCAGGGCCTTGCGGGTTACGGTGTGTTCCTTGGTGCGCATGTGTCAAAGATAGCCACTTGACGGTCCGTGGAAGTGCATGGTGATCAGGGTTGTGAACGCCGCTCATACCGCATCGCCACCACCCCCGATGCAAATTCCTCCCGTCCCACGAGCCTCAGGTCCACCATCTTCGAAAGCCCGGCGAATAGAGTGGGGCCGCGCCCGGCGATCCGCGGATGCACCACGAATTGATACTCGTCGATCAAGCCCAACTTCGTCAATGCCATGGCCAGTTGCACACCGCCCACGCCGATGCCCATGCCTGGTTGCTGCTTGAGCCGCTGAACGAAGGTGGCCAGATCACCCTGCACCAGTTCCGTGTTCCAATCCACCGCCTTCAGTTTGCTGCTCACCACGTACTTCTTCGCTGCGTCTATCGTCTGCGCGAAGGGCATCATCCATTCGGGCATTGGCCAAGATACCGGTAAGCGCCAAGCCTCCAACATCATCTCGTAGGTCACCCGCCCGAAGAGCAGGGCATCGCAGCCGGCGATGAATTCCATCGCGTTGCGGTGCAGGTCCTCGTCGGCGATTCCCACGGTGTGGTCGTAGCAGCCGTCCAAGGTGACGTTGAGGGAGAAGCGGAGGGGGCGCATGGCCACTGGAACCCGAAGTTCAGAAGATCAAGGAGATCAATTCCTCCCGTGTCAGTTGATGATGTTCCGCTATGTCGCCCAGAATACCTGAAAGTGTACCGACCTTGATGGGCCGATGGTCAGGGATGGTAATGTGGTGCGTGCCGTTGCGGGAGGTGGACAAGCGGATGTGACTTCCGCTCTGCCTTGTCACTTCATAGCCCAGCTTCCCCAGCGCCTTGATCAGTTCCTTGCCTGTGAGATCGCTCGGGATCCTCCTGCAGCGATCACGATCTCCTTCACCATGTGCAGGCGGATCACTTTAGGCATCTTATCCGGATCAAAGTGCGTGGCAACAGCCTCCTTCACATTCACCTTTAACTGCTCCAGATCATCACCGTCCGTGAAGATGGAATGATCCAAGGCACGGGCTTCGTAGCCGCCTTCCGGCGACTCGTCCACTACGAAAATGATCTCCTTCATGACCCGAAGTTAAGGCAACGTCTATTTCGGCTCCCAAAGCTCCACCTTGTTCCCCTCCGGGTCATACACCCACGCGAAGCGGCCGTAGTCCTCGTCATGGCGCTTGGGATCGATGCGCAGCCCGGCTTCCTCCAGCTTTTTCAGAAGGCCATCGATGTCATGCACGCGCAGGTTCAGCATGAATTGCTGCTTGGCGTCGAAGTAGTCGCTGTCGCGCTTGAAGGGCGAGAACACCGTGGGCCCGGCATCCTGCTGCCAGATCCAGCCGTTGTCCTGGTCGTTGATGCCGAAGTGGTCGTTGTACCACTTGGCGAGGGCCTTGTGATCGTTGGCGCGGAAGAAGAATCCGCCGATGCCGGTGACGTGTCGGGACATGGGTGTTCGTTCGGTCCTGCCAAGGTAGTTCGGACGGTAGGCTAAGTGCTTACGTTCTTCCGTGCCGCCTTCTTCTTCGCTGGCCGGTCCACCTTTTCCACGCTGCCGTATTTCTTGCCCATCATGCGGCCCCACGCGGCGATCTCCTCCAACAAGGGCAGGAGCGTTCTGCCGTGGGCGGTGAGCGCATACTCCACGCGTGGTGGCACTTCCGGATAGACCTTGCGGCTCACGAAGCCGTCCTTCTCCAGTTGCCGCAGTTGCAGGGAAAGCATCTTCTCGGTGATGCCGGGGATCAACTTGCGCAGCTCGCTGAAGCGCTTCTTGTCCTTGCGCAGGTACCACAGCACGATGGTTTTCCACTTGCCGCCCACCAGCTCCATGGTCACGTCCAGGGCGCAGTGGTACACGTGGCCGTTCAAGCGGATGCGGTATTCGTCGCCGTCGATGACCATGGTGTTGAAAACTTGTGCTGGTGTTCCCGCCCGTCCATGCCGCTGAACCCGGCATCCATGTTCGATACTGTCAAGATGGGTAGTACTTGTGGAAAGTATAGAGGCCGGACACCTTTGCAGCGACAAAGAAAAAGAAACCAACACGAACGACCATGAAGATCGGTGTATTCGGAACGGGTGTGGTGGGGCAGGTCCTCGCCGATAAGCTCGACAGCCTGGGCCATACGGTGGTGCTCGGCACGCGCGACGTGAAGCAGAGCCTCGGGCGGGAAGGCCAGGACGGCTACGGCCGCCCGGCCCTGAAGGAGTGGCTGGCCGCGCATCCCAAAGTGCAACTGGGCACCTTCGCGGAGGCTGCGGCCCACGGCAGCTTGCTGGTGAACGCCACCAGCGGAACCGGCGCCCTGCAAGCGTTGAAGCTCGCAGGCGAAGGCCACCTCAACGGCAAGGTGATGCTCGACATTTCCAACCCGCTGGACTTTTCAAAGGGCATGCCGCCCAGCCTTTCGGTATGCAACACCGATTCGCTCGGGGAACAGATCCAGCGCGCCTTTCCGCAACTGAAGGTGGTGAAGGGCCTCAACACGCTCACCAGCTTCCTGATGGTGGCGCCGCGCATGCTGCCGGATACGCACCACATCTTCCTATGCGGCAATGATGCCGGTGCCAAGGGCGAAGTGCGATCGCTGCTCTCGTCCTTCGGCTGGGCCGGGGAGGAGATGATCGACCTGGGCGACATCACCAACGCACGCGGCACCGAGCAGTTGCTGCCCATCTGGGTGAGGCTGTACGGGGCGATGCAGAACCCGATGTTCAATTTCAAAGTGGTGGTCGCG
>JAFDZY010000446.1 GCA_018266685.1 Bacteroidota bacterium | reverse complement strand
CCCATGAGCAGAGTGCCGCCATCGGGCGTGGCCTTTACGCGGTTCAGCATGTAATAGCTGCCATCCTCCGCGCCGTCCACGGCCACTTGGTCGCACAGCACGTTCAGCATGGTGTCCAGCTGGTAAATGTGGATGCGGGAGGGGGTGAAGGACATTGCATAGCTATACGGGTTGAAGTTGTGTACGACCGCAGTTACGACGGACCCGTCCGGTTCCAGATCGTGCGATTGGAACCGACTACAATAGTCATAGAGAGTTTCCTGTTCCGGCAAGAAAACGGCTTCCTGTGTGCCGGTTGATGAGAGCCTAGTTGCCACAAAGCTTAATCCCTGGGCTTGTGACAGGCTTCCAATGCGTCCCGTAATGATGATGGATCCACCGGGTGTTGCACTCATGTATTGGCTGTCCCGAAGAATACTGTCCGGTGGCAAGGGATTGCCATTGCCGGTGACGGATGTGCCTGGAAATCCATCGATGTAGTCCAAGTTCTCATTGAAGCGGAGGTATTTGGTAATGCCCCATGGGCCAATTGAACCACCGATCACGGAAGTCAGCATCAAACTGTCCAACAACACGGAGTGCAGGCCGCAGGCCAGGGTGGAGGCAGTGTCCAAAATGCGTTGGCCCAACTCCGTACCATCGGTACCAAGGCGCATGAGCAACAACATGTTCGGGGTGTGAAAGAAGTTGTTGATGTTCACTCCTCCAGCGATGAACAGTGCTGAATCATGGTCCAGTGCAGCATCGAAGAAAATGAAATCCCGCGTGCCGTCCTGTACAAGGTGATGATGTGAAGAGCCGATTGCTCCCAGAGCATTCACTTGAAATTGCCCGATGCTGCGGTTGAGCAGGGTGAGGCTATCCCATGTAAGTGCAAGCAGTTGGTACGGATGTCCGTTAGTGCCCTTAGCTATGGTGGTTGCCTTGATGCAGCGGGTGTCGGCTTGTGCAAGGTCGGTGCCCAATACTTGCCCGTTGGGCGAAAAATGTGTAATCCAGCTACTCGCCTTGGTAACGAGGAACGTATCGTTCTCGTGGTACGAAACTGATGCAGCGATCACGTCCCCATTGGCGAGCGTTTGGGCGTCCACCATTTGGGAATTCTCATGGAATACGGGTAGCGTTACCGACCATTCGGCCTGAGCCAAGCAGAACACTGGTGCCAACGCAACCAATGCCAATAGTTGCCGAAACATCCTGATCAAGGAATCATGCCGTATTGCCGAATGCCGTACCGGTATTTCACTTCATGCCATTCGAGGTGCAACTGAGTTACAAAATCGCCAAGGACCTGCAAGCTTGCCGGAGTCTTCGTTGGGCATTGGTTTTGGTTGATCCATTGCATAACATCATAAGCCCCTTGGGTGTACTTTGCCATGTCCGTTGCTCCTAGGCACGGAACCGGAATTACGTTGGTATTATCGAAGAATATCTTGTACAAGCCGTTTGGGTCAGGGAAGTTCGTGAGGGAATAGAAATGAGCTTGCGTGTTTGTACTGCCTCGACTGACCGTCCAGCTTTCCACGCTGGCATAGTACTGTCCCACGGCAAGCAATGGAATTGTTGCACTCACTCGGTCTTGGATGGTCAGGTCGGCACCTTTTGCGCTAAAACCGCCCCAGCAACAAGAGTTTTGACCATTGCCTAGTGTGTAAAAAAGTAGGTTAGTGTTGGGTGGGTAGGAAGTATTCAAAGCCAACCTTTCATTGCCTTGCCCCAAGGCATACGAAATCTTCAGCTCCAATCCATTCGCGCCGGTAACCGGCTCGGCGTCCACCACCACCAGGTGTTGGTCAGCAGCAATCGATTGGTTCAGTTGCGCCAACACCGATACAAAAGCATTGGCGGCATCGGCCTCATTTACTGTACCATTTGCGCTTGCCACGGCAACGGTGAGGCTGTCGTTCACAAGTTCGTTGTACGGGAGCCAAGCCTGTGCCAGGCCGTAGTTCAGCGCGCCCTCCACGTACCAGGCGGCGCTGTCGGCACTAAATTCATTGGTGCTTCTTGAGCCCCCCTGCACACTGGCTTGGTGCTGGGCCCGTGCCACGAAATCCGCGATGCGTGGCGTAAGGTTTTCTTGAACTTGGGAGGTAGCTCCGGGCTCGGGGAGCATCTCCTTTTGGCAAGCCGTCCAGAGCAAGGTGGTCATGGCGGCTATGCCCAGCGCCCCGAGCGCTTTAGCGCGTTTGTGCGTTTGTGCGTTTGTGCGTTTGTGCGTTTGTGCGTTTGTGCGTTTGTGCGTTTTCCATTTTGAATGGGTTTGGTTTGGGCTAAAGGTAAGGGCCGTGGCAAAACGTGAAAGGGTTGTGGGAAATTGTTTGTCCACGATCCAAACAGAATTGGTGGGGCATTGCACAAGCGGGCCAACTGCTTGGTGAACAGCCCGAACCGCCCGGACGTTACCTTTGCGGCCGAAATCACGGATACCACACTGGACATGGCACACATCTTCGACTTGGATATGATCAAGGCGGTGTATGACCGCTACCCCGCCCGTGTGGCGGCCACCCGCAAGGCCTTGGGAAGGCCGCTCACGCTCACCGAAAAGATCCTCTACGCGCACCTTACCGAGGGAGCTGCCACCAAAGAGCACAAGCGTGCCGAAGAGTACGTGGACTTCGCACCGGACCGCGTAACCATGCAGGACGCCACCGCGCAGATGGCGCTGCTGCAGTTCAAGACCACCGGCAAGCCCAAGGTGGCGGTGCCCACCACGGTACACTGCGACCACTTGATCCAGGCCCGCGTGGGGGCCAAGAAGGATTTGCAGGAAGCGCTGAACAAAGGCAACGAGGTGTACAACTTCCTGGAGAGCATCAGCAACAAATACGGCATCGGCTTCTGGCGGCCGGGCGCGGGCATCATCCACCAGGTGATGCTGGAGAACTATGCCTTCCCCGGCGGCATGATGATCGGCACGGACAGCCATACGCCCAACGGCGGCGGCCTCGGCATGCTGGCCATTGGCGTGGGCGGCGCGGACGCCTGTGATGTGATGAGCGGCCTGCCTTGGGAGCTGAAACAGCCCAAGATCATCGGCGTGCACCTCACCGGCAAGCTCAGCGGCTGGAGCTCGCCCAAGGACATCATTTCCACGGTGTGCGGCATCCTTACCGTGAAGGGCGGCACCGGCGCCATCATCGAATACTTCGGGCCGGGCGCACAAAGCATCAGCGCCACCGGCAAGGGCACCATCTGCAACATGGGCGCGGAGATCGGCGCCACCACCAGCACCTTCGGCTACGATGATGCCATGCGCCGCTACCTGAAGGCCACCAAGCGCGATGAAGTAGTGGCCATGGCCGACAAGATCGCCGAACACCTCACCGGCGATCCGGAGGTGTACGCGGACCCGTCCAAGTATTTCGACCGCGTGATCGAGATCGACCTGAACACGCTGGAGCCGCACATCAACGGCCCGTACACACCTGACCTGGCCTGGCCGATCAGCAAGTTCGCGGCGGCAGTAAAGGAAAATGGCTGGCCCGAGGAGATCAAGGTAGCCCTGATCGGCAGCTGCACCAACAGCAGCTACGAGGACCTTACGCGCAGTGCCTCCGTGGCAAAGCAGGCGGTGAGCAAGGGCCTCAAGGCCAAGAGCGGTTTTACGGTCACGCCCGGCAGCGAGCAGGTGCGCTACACCGCCGAGCGCGACGGCCTGTTGGGGCCTTTGGAGGAAATGGGCGGCCTGGTGCTGGCCAATGCCTGCGGACCGTGCATCGGGCAATGGGCCCGCGACAACAAGAACCCTGAACTGAAGAATTCCATCCTCACCTCCTATAACCGCAACTTTGCCAAGCGCAACGACGGCAACGCGAATACCCATGCGTTCATGGGCAGTCCGGAGGTTGTTACGGCAATGGCCCTCAGCGGCCACCTGTCCTTCAACCCGCTCACGGACACGTTGAAGAACGACAAGGGTGAAGATGTGAAGCTGGATGAACCCGTGGGCGTGGAATTGCCGCCCAAGGGCTTCGATGTGGAAGATCCGGGTTTCCTGCCCCCTGCGGCGGACGGCAGCAAGGTGGAAGTGGTGGTAAAGCCCGACAGCGACCGCCTGCAACTGCTCACGCCATTTCCTGCTTGGGACGGCAAGAACATCACCGGCGCGGTGCTGCTGATCAAGGCCAAGGGCAAGTGCACCACTGACCACATCAGCATGGCCGGCCCGTGGTTGCGCTACCGCGGCCACTTGGACAACATCAGCAACAACACGCTCACCGGCGCCATCAACGCCTTCAACGGCGAGGCCAACAAGGTGAAGAACCAATTGACCGGTGCATACGGCGAGGTGCCCGCCACGCAGCGCGCCTACAAGGCCGCGCACCAGCCCAGTGTGGTGGTGGCCGACCACAACTATGGCGAGGGCAGCAGCCGCGAGCACGCCGCCATGCAGCCGCGCCACCTCGGTGTGAGCGCCGTGCTGGTGAAGAGTTTCGCCCGCATCCACGAGACCAACCTGAAAAAGCAAGGCTTGTTGGGCATCACGTTCGACAAAGAGAACGACTACGACAAGGTGCAGGAGGACGACCGCTTCGACTTCACGGACCTGGCGGAATTCGCCCCGGGCAAGCAGCTCACACTGGTGCTCAACCACAAGGATGGTTCGAAGGACACCATCAAGTGCAACCACACCTACAACAAGCACCAGATCGAGTGGTTCAAGGCCGGCAGCGCGCTGAACCTGATCCGCAAGCAGCAGCTAAACTGATCGGCAGCGGACATCAACAATGCAAAGGCCCCGCCCACGGCGGGGCCTTTGCATTACTGACGGCGGGCCATCCCCATTTTTCGGGATTGTGGACTGGCGGCGATGCAGGTAGGTTTGGCCCAAATACAAACGGTGATGAAACGTACGTATGCCTGGATGTTGCCAATGGCCATCGGCCTGTTGTATGCAGGCCAGTTGAATGCCCAGCTGCGCTTCGGCGGAAAGGTTGGCGTCAACTATTTGATCGGCTCCCAAAAGATCCAACCGGATCCCAAGAATGCACCCACCAACCCCAAGGGGCTGGGCCTGTCCTTCGCGGCTTACATGGAGATCCCCTTCTCCGACCTCGTGGGGCTTCGCCCGGACCTTGGATTTTCCTTCCGCAAGGGAAAATCCGAGACCACGATCAACCAGACACTCACGAACAATACGCAAGTGACGGGGGGGAACGGGTCCTACACCGGTTCGCAGGACTACACAGGGGAGAGCGACCAACGCCTGTCCTACTTCCAAGTGAACGCCCCGCTGATGCTGAAGCCAACGGAAGGCTTGCGCATCATGGTGGGGCCGTCCTTCAACTTCCTCGTGGGCGGCAAGCAGAACGTGGACGAGACCACCACCTTCAAAGGGAACATCACGGGCACGGACCAAAACGGCCAGCAGGTAACACAGGCTGTGGACCAGCAGAGCTTTGAGACCACCAAGAAGAAGGGAAGCGCCGCCATCAAGGACTTCAAGAAAGCCGACATCATGGCCATGGCAGGCCTGGGCTACACGCTTCCCGTGGGCTTGGACCTGGACATGCGCTTCTACCGCGGCCTCTCCACCACGTACGACCATTCGGAGGGGAGTGCACGTACACGCATTTGGACCAACCTGGTGGAGTTTGCAGTAGGCTGGACCTTTGGGGGGAAGTAGGGGCTGCACGACCAAGTATGCTTGGCCGCAAAGCCGGCCTTGAAAAATCTTGCTTGTGATATTTTGTGAAAGGTGTATGTTTGGCCCGAACCAAACCTTTCAACAACATGAAGAAGATTACACTTGGATTGGCTGCATTTGCGCTTGCTGGCAGCATGATGGCACAGGAAAATCGTGCCAGCTTGGGCTTGGAACTCGGCCTGCCCATGGGAGATTTCGGCGATGTGTACGGTTTTGGGGTCGGTGGCACGCTTGGTTTTGAGCTTCCCGTAGGCGACAACCTGGGCTTCATGGCACAGGCCGGCTACATCACCTTCTCGGGCAAGGATATTTCCGTAGGGCCTGTATCCGTGAAAGCTGATGCTGCAGGCATGATCCCGGTGCAAGTGGGGTTGAAGTACTACTTCACGGACAACCAGGAAGGCTTCTATGCCGGCCTGCTCACGGGCCTGCACATGCAATCGGTGAAGACGGCATCAGTGAGCTCCTCTGGCAGCGTGGAAGAGAAGTCTGAGATGAAATCCAACTTTGGCATTGCTCCTTTGGTAGGCTACATTGTGGGTGAGAACATCGATATCGCACTGCGTTACCAGATGATCTTTGCCAAGGGTGCAAAGGCTACGTCCACCGGCGTTGAGGAAACCACGGTGACCAACTCCTACCTCGGGGTGCGCGTTGCGTACATGTTCGGGGGCCGCTAAGCGTGTTTCCCATCAGCTCAAGGGCCACCTGGATCCAGGTGGCCCTTGCTTTTTCGGCATGGTCATTGCCAAAGTCGGGCCGGGCGAGTGCCGTCTTCCTACATTCGCTGCCGTTCAAGCACCACGCAATCAATAAAAATGATGAGAAAGGCACGCTTCCAATTCCTCTTGATCGGTTCTTGCTTGGTAGCCCCCGTTTTGGCCCAACAAGTTCCCGACAGCCTGAACCTGGTGCCCAACGGCAGCTTCGAGGAGTTGGAGGGCAAGCTGCGCCGGCTGGGCGGAATTGATGCGGCCAAGGGCTGGAGCAGCCCCACGCAGGCCAAGGCAGACCTCTTCAGCGAATCAGTCGCTTCGGAATCGCCCGCCTCCGCGCCCAAGAACGCCAAGGGTTTCCAGAGTGCACTGAGCGGCACCAACTACGCAGGCGTAACCTGGTACAGCTACATGGACAAGGAGCCGCGCACCTACCTGCAGGTGAAGCTGAAAAAGATGTTGAAGAAAGGAGAGAAGTACTGCATCAGCTATTACGTCAGCTTGGGCGACCTGAGCAAATACAGCAGCGACCACTTGGCCGCCTACGTGAGCCGGATCGTGGTGAACAAGAAAGATGAAGCCAGCCTGACCTACCAGCCGCAAGTGCCAGCCTTGCAAACGCAGGTGTACGATGACATGAACGGATGGAAGGGCGTGTGCGGCGTGTACGAGGCTCAAGGGGAGGAGCAGTACCTGATCATCGGGGACTTTGCCGCCACGGACAAAGTGACCGCAGACAAGGCGAAACGCCAGCGCGGTGAAACGCGCCCCCAGCAGCCGGTGGCCTACTTCTACATCGATGATGTGAGCGTGAAGCCTGTAAAGCGGATGAGCGATTGCTCCTGCGAGCAGATCGACAAGGAGAAAAGCGAATACATCTATGGCCGGAAAATGACCACCGACCCTGGCCTGAAGCCCTTCCAGCGCGTGGACAAGAGCGTGGTCTACTTCAAGCGTTTCGAGAAGGACATCGATCCCTCCATGAAGGCCCAGATGGACACCTTGGCCAGGATGCTGCAACTTGATCCCTCCATCAAGGTAAAGCTCACCGGCAACACCGACCTGAAGGAAGTGGACCGCGTGCGCATGCGCCCCGACCTTACCGACCTGGACAAGGAGCGCGCCGAGGCCGTAAAAGACTACTTGGTAAAAGCCGGCATCGCAGCAGACCGCATCACCGTGGCCGGACTGAAGGGCGGCAGCCCCGCCGTGGAGGGAGATGATGAAGTTTCCACCAGCCAGAACCGGCGCGTGGAAGTGGATGTGGTGAAATAGGGCAGGGCCAGGTTCCGCGGAACGGTCACGGCAATTCCGATGGTCAAAGGCGACAAGCGCATCATCCGAGCCTGGACCATGTACGATTGGGCCAACTCGGCCTATTCGCTCACCATCACCTCCGCCATCTTCCCCATCTACTATGCGGCCATCACCACTGCGGATGATGGCTTGGACAAAGTGCTCGCCGCGCATGGCCTGCCTGCTGCTTCGCTCCAGTCCTACACCCTCTCGCTGGGTTTTCTTGCAGTGGCCGCCATAGCACCGCTGCTTTCGGGCATCGCCGACCATCGCGGCAACAAGAAGAACTACCTCAAGTTCTTTTGTTACCTCGGTGCGGCCAGTTGCGCGGGCATGTTCTTTTTCACCTACGCCAACCTGTGGCTGGGCCTGCTGTTGTTCATGCTGGCCTGCGTGGGTTTTTCCGGAAGCCTGATCTTCTACGATGCCTATTTACCGGAGATCGCCGAACCGGCGGACCATGACCGCGTAAGCGCGCGCGGCTATGCCATGGGCTACATCGGCAGCGTGATCCTGCTGGTGATCAACCTGTTGATGGTGATGAAGCCGGAGCTGTTCGGCATACCGGACCGGGAAGGGCTTCCGGCACGGCTTTCCTTCCTCACCGTGGGCATCTGGTGGGCCGGCTGGGCCCAGATCACCTTCCGCAGGCTGCCGGGCACCGATGTATCCCGGGAAGCCCGGAAACACACGCTCAGCGCGGGATACCTGGAGTTGCGCAAAGTATGGCGCCAGATGCTGGGCCTGGACCGCCTGCGCCGTTTCCTGGTGGCGTTTTTCGTGTTCAACATGGGCGTGCAAACAGTGATGTACCTGGCGGTAACCTATGCGAAACAGGAGATCAAGCAGCCGGACGGCTCGCCCATCGCGGACAGCGGCCTGATCATCAGCATCCTGTTGATCCAATTGGTGGCAGCCATAGGAGCCATGGCCTTTGTGCGGCTCAGCCGCCGCCACGGGAACATCGCGGCGCTCATCACGGGGTTGGTGGTCTGGACGGGCATTTGCCTCGCCGCCTGGCGCATTGAATCCGTGAACGCGTTCTACGCTTTGGCAGCGTGCGTGGGCTTGGTGATGGGCGGCACGCAGGCGCTGTCGCGCAGCACCTACGCCAAGCTCCTTCCGGAAACCGCCGACCACGCCTCCTTCTTCTCCTTCTATGACGTGAGCTTCTACTTGGCCACCGTGCTGGGTACATTGGCATTCGGCCTGGTGAACCAGATGACCGGTGACATCCGGAACACCATCATCGCGATTGGCACCTTTTTCGTGGCCGGGGCGCTGCTGTTGCTCAGGGTGCCCCGCGAGCGGAGCATTGCACCGGGGACAGGCCGCACCCGGTAACTTCGCGGCCCATGGAAACAACGGGCCAAGGAGAAATTTGGGATGTGGTGGTGGTGGGCGGCGGCATCGTGGGCACGGCCACGTTCTACAAGTTGCAAACGCGTTTCCCCGCAAAGCGCATCCTGCTGCTGGAGAAGGAAGCCGTGCTGAGCGACCACCAGACCGGCCACAACAGCGGGGTGATCCACAGCGGCATCTATTACAAGCCCGGCAGCAAAAAGGCGAAAACTTGCGTGCAGGGCCGCAGGGAGCTAGTGGCCTTCGCCAAACAGCACGGCATTAAGCACGATGTATGCGGCAAGGTGATCGTGGCCGTGGAGGAAAGTGAGCTTCCGCAACTGGAGAAGATCCATGAGCGCGGCATTGCCAATGGCATAGAGGACCTTCGGCGCATTACGGCGGAAGAGATCAGGCAGATCGAGCCTTACTGCACAGGCATTGCGGGCCTGTGGGTAGGCTGCACAGGCATCATCGATTTCCGGGGCGCCACCAACAAAATGGCGGAGCTGGCCTGTGCGCTGAACCCGGCATCGCGGGTACGCACCGGCGAGGAAGTGCTGGGCACAACGGCCGCAGGCGCCACCACCATGGTGCACACCACCAAGGGGCGCTACCACGCCAAGTGCATCATCTTTTGCGCCGGGCTGCAAAGCGACCGCATGGCGCGCGCCGATGGTGCCAAGGTGAAGGAGCAGATCGTGGGCTTCCGCGGCGACTACTATGAGCTGACGGAGAAAGGAAAACCCAAGGTAAAGAACCTGATCTACCCGGTGCCCGACCCGCGCTTCCCCTTCCTGGGCGTGCACTTTACCCGCATGACCGACGGCAGCACGGAGTGCGGGCCGAATGCCGTGTTCACCTTCAAGCGGGAAGGCTACGGCAAAACGGACTTCAGTTGGCGGGACAGTTGGGATGCACTCACTTACGGCGGGACCTGGAAGCTCTTCTTCAAGAACATGGCCTACGGCATTGATGAATACCGGAGGGCGTTCAGCAAGCGGCTTTTCCTGAAGACATTGCGCAGGCTTGTGCCCAGCTTGGAGATGGACGACATAGCGCCGGGCCGCGCCGGGGTACGCGCCATGTTGCTGGGCACCGACGGTGAAATGGTGGACGATTTCCGCATCGAGCGGCGCGGCAGCCACATCCATGTGCTCAATGCACCCTCACCGGCAGCCACGGCATGCCTGGCCATTGGTGAGCAGATCGTGGAGATGGCCGTTGCGGAGGGTGTGCTGGGCGAATAGTTGCCGACCGTTCGGCCCGCCGCAACGGGCTGCGAACTGCGAACTGGGCACCAACTACGAAGTCACCTTCCACTCGTCCAGCAGCTCTGCCCAATCCAGCAGGCAATAGGACATGAGCTTGTTCACGCGGCCCAGCACTATGGGGTTGGGTGCCTTCTGCTCGCGGAAGTAGGCATCCTGGAAACGGAACAGGTCGTACTTCTGGAAGATGGCCTTGCTCATGGCATAGACCGTGTTCTTGCTGGGATGGTTGATGCGCGCCATGAAGTGCTGCAGCGCAATGGTCTCCGTTTCCATTTCGGCGGCTGAGCTGTCCATCAGCGGCGCAAACTTGGAATAGGCGTGCTGTGCGAGCCGTTGGTCCTGGCCTGCGGCCAAGTGCTTGGGCGCTTCCATCAGGTTGCCCGCGAAGAGGATCTGCGCAAAGAGCTCGTCATCGCCGGGGCCGAACACGGGCCGTGACACAAACTCCGGTGCTTCCTCCAGTTCGGCCACCACGATGGGATAGCCTTGTTCGGTGAGGCGGAGCACGGCGTTCACAAACACGTTTGCGAGCTTGTCCTCACTGATCTTCTTCTTTCCGAACAGGGTTCCGATCATGGTTTCTGCATTCGCTGTGCGAACCTAACCCGGTGCCGCATGGCAATGGGTTGGGAAAGCTTGCTTATTTTTCAACACCGTTATCCACTTGCAAAAGGAATGGAGCAGATCATCCACCATTACGCCGCGTACGACCTCTGGGCCAACACGCGCATTGTTGAGCGGTTGCAACGCGAGCCGGATGCCGTGCTGGACCGGCATGTGAAGAGCAGTTTTCCTTCGCTGCGCTTAAGCATCATGCACGTGCGAGACGCGGGGAACACGTGGTACCAGCGCATCTTCGGGCTGCCCGCCCTGTCCTTTGATGAGGGCATTGGCAGCCTGCTGAAAATGGGCACCGCCTTGGCGGACAAAACCGCCGGCCTGGACGGGGCCATGCTGAACAGCGCGGTGACCTACACGCGGAAGGATGTGAAGTACACGCAGCCCCGTTGGCAATTGCTGATGCACTGCTTCAACCATGCCAGCTACCACCGCGGGCAAGTGATCACCATCATGCGGCAACTGGACCTTGGGGAAGTGCCCAACACGGACATGGTGGCCTACCAGCGGTTGCTCGCCGGGCGCTAACCCGGTGGTTGCCCCGTGCGGGCACCAAGTTGCCGAAACAGGATCGATCGATCACTGGCGGCCGGTTGCCGTCAACTTTTTGCAAACAGGTCCACGCCCACGTAGTTGGCCGGCGTAAGGAGGCGGAGCTTCGCCTTCACCCGTTCATCCACGTTGAGCGCATCAATGAACGCGGCGATGTCCGCCTGGCCCACCTTCTCCTTTCCGCGTGTCAGCGACTTCAGCAATTCATACGGCTCGGGATATCCTTCACGGCGCAGGATGGTCTGTATGCCTTCGGCCACCACGGCCCATTGCGCGTCCAGGTCGCGGGCAATGGCGGCTTCGTTCAGCAACAACTTGTCCAGGCCCTGCAGGATGGAGCCGATGGCGATCTCCGTATGTGCCATGGGCACACCGATGTTGCGCGTTACGGTGCTGTCGGTGAGGTCGCGCTGCAGGCGGCTCACGGGCAGTTTTTCGCTCAGGTGGCCGAAGAGCGCATTGGCCAGGCCAAGGTTGCCTTCCGCGTTCTCAAAATCGATGGGGTTCACCTTGTGCGGCATGGCGGAAGAGCCCACCTCGCCTTCCTTGACGCGTTGCCGGAACCAGTCCATGCTGATGTAGGTCCAGACGTCGCGGCAGAAATCGATGAGGATGGTGTTGATGCGGCGCATGGCATCGAAGAGCGCTGCCATGCCGTCGTAGTGCTCGATCTGCGTGGTGAAGCGCTGGCGGTGCAGCCCCAGCATCTCCACGGTGAACCGGTCGGCCAGGGCGGGCCAGTCCAGTTCCGGGTAGGCTGCATGGTGTGCATTGAAATTTCCGGTGGCCCCGCCGAACTTGCAGGAGAACGGCACTGCGCGCAGCAGCTGGATCTGGCCGTCGATCCGCTCGGTGAACACCTCCAGTTCCTTGCCCATGCGGGTGGGTGATGCAGGCTGGCCGTGGGTGCGCGCCAGCATGGGCACTTGTGCCCATTGAAGGGCAAGGCCGTGGATGCGGTCACGCAGCCGCGTGATGGCCGGCAGGTAATGGTCCGCAACAAATTCCTTCAGCAGCAAGGGCAGCGCCGTGTTGTTGATGTCCTGTGAGGTGAGCCCGAAGTGGATGAACTCCTTGGCCGCGCCGATGCCCAAGTCATCCAACTGTTGCTTTAGCCAATACTCCACGGCCTTCACATCATGGTTGGTGGTGCGCTCGATCTGCTTCACGGCCATGGCATCCTCCGTGGAAAGGCCGTTGATCTTGGCTTCCAACTGGTCCAAGCCTCCGGTGCGCACGGTTTTCAGTTCAGGCAGCGGCACCGCGCAGAGGAAGCGGAACCATTGCAGCTCCACGCGCAGCCGGTAGCGGATCAAGGCCAGTTCGGAGAACCAGGTGGCCAGGGGTGCAGTGCGGCTGCGGTAACGGCCGTCGATGGGTGAAATGGCGGTAAGGGGTCCGAGTTCCATGCGCGGCAAAAGTAGCCTGTGCCCGGTTGGCCTTGGCAGTGGCGTTCCGGCATGATATTCGCCAATGGCCCATGGCAACTATTTTAGCGCCATGCACATGCATTCCCTCCTCATTTCCGCCGTGCTCCTTGCGTTCACGGCCGGTTGCAAGAACAAGCAGCACGTTGCGGGCACCACCAACAAGCCCGCGCCCGAAGCACCTGCCCCTGCGGCAGTGGAGCCTGCCCCTGAACCGGCAACTGGGCAGGCGGGGGAAACCAAGGACGACAGCTTGTACTTCTCGCTGGAGCGCACGCCGTGCTTCGGAAGCTGCCCCACGTACAAGGTCACGGTTTACAAGGACGGATCGGCCACCTATTTTGGGCGGCGGTTTGCAGCACGCGAGGGCCATTTCACCGGCCATGTGGATGCAGCCCTGATGGCCCAGCTTGCCGAGGCGGCCACCAAGCACGGCTTCTACGGCATGGATGCCAAGTATGACAAGCCTGTAACGGACCTGCCGAGCGTGATCATCCGGGTGAACGCCGGGCAGGGGAACAAGCAAGTGATCGGCCGTGTGGGCGCCCCGCAAGGCTTCAAGGACCTGACCAAGGAGGCGGAAAAGCTGTTGGACGGCGTGTCCTGGACCAAGGTGGAAGAAGAGGAGAAGTGACCGGGTGCAGGCCGGTTGGCCCCGTTTCCGCCCGTACATCCCGGAGATTGCCGGTCCTGGACAAGGCTATCGCCTCTTGCGCGCCCTGCGGTCGCAACTTTCCCGAATTCTCAACCACGGATGCACACCGATGAACACGGATAAATGCGCGATGCAGGAAGTGGACCACGGCTTTGTTTCCGATACCTTGAGAGGCTCGCGATTCGTGTCCTTCGGTGTGGATCCGTAGTTCCCCCAAGTATTGAAAAAGCGCCGCCAGACGCTGCATTATGAGGCGATAGCCCTGGGTCCTGGACAGGGCTATCGCCTCTTAAAGTTGCACCAGACAAGGGAAAATTGTGCGACCCTGTCAGGGTCGAGCTTCCAATGCTCAGGAAGTGCGACGTTGTATGACCCCGTTGGGGTCAACTGAACTGATGCAGCAGGTGACCCCGAAGCGGGTCACACAGTGTAGAATCCATATCCAACAGAGGTTTCGACCCCGGAGGGTATCGCACATCACAAGCTCGTCGGCGCGAATAATGGACGCGATAGCCCTGGGTCCTGGACAGGGCAAACGCATCTAAATTCAAACAATCAATTCATCAACATGAAAATCAAGGATTTGAGGTTGGCCCTTCGGCTCCGCTCAGGGCAATATATCGTTAGTGACTGGATGATAATTATGAACTGCCCTGAGCGGAGCCGCAGGGCCAACCAAGTTCAGCACCGGTGGTTTTTCAAGCCTGGTGTACATTTCTGTACGTGATGCTATCCTGGCTTGGTCAATTTGATGCGTCTGCCCTGGGGTCCTGGAGCTGGACCGGCTGTAAAACCCTAAGTTCGCGGCCCCGGAAGCCCTTGTTTTCCGGGCACCCGACCAAGCAAACCATTCCTGAACATTGACATGAAAAAAATTTTCACCCTCCTGCTTGCAACCGTCCTCGCAGCGGGCAGCGCCATGGCCGGCGAAGGCATGTGGCTGCTGAATAAGTTGAAGCAAGTGAACGAGGCCAAGATGCGCGAGCTGGGCTTCAAGCTCACGGCAGAGGACATTTACAGCCTGAACAAGGCGAGCATGAAGGATGCCGTGGCCCGGCTCGGCGGCGGCTTCTGCTCCGGGGAAGTGGTGAGCGCGGACGGACTGCTGCTCACCAACCACCACTGCGGCTTCGATGCCATCCAAGGCTTGAGCACGCTGGAGGACGACATCCTCACCAACGGCTTCTGGGCCATGAAGCGCGACCAGGAGCGGCCGGCAGGCTTCAACGTCAGCTTTCTGCAATACATCACCGATGTAACCGACACCGTGCGCTCCCTGCTCAACGACCGGATGAATGAAACATCCCGCGATTCGGTGCTGCAGGTGGTGGGCCAGGCGTTGGAGGCCCGGGCCACGGAAGGCGATCAGCATTTGGAGGCGGACTTCAAAGTGATGTTCGAAGGCAACGAGTTTTACCTGTTCGTGTACAAGAGCTACCCGGACGTGCGCTTAGTGGGCACGCCGCCCAACGCCATCGGCAAGTTCGGCGGGGACACGGACAACTGGCAATGGCCGCGCCACACGGGCGACTTCAGCATGTTCCGCATCTACACCGGCCCGGACGGCGAGCCTGCGGAATACAACGCGGCCAACATCCCCTTCAAGCCCAAGTACCACTTCCCCATCAGCCTGGACGGCGTGAAGAACGGGGATTTCAGCATGATCATGGGCTTCCCCGGCAGCACGGACCGCTTTCTGAACAGCGACGGTGTGAAGCTCGCGCTGGACATTGAGCAGCCTGCGCGCGTGAAGATCCGCGGCGAGAAGCTGGACATCATGAAGAAGCACATGGACGCCAACGACGCCGTAAGGCTGAAGTATGCCTCGAAGGATGCGCAGATCGCCAATTATTGGAAGTACTTCATCGGGCAGCAGAAGGGCCTGAAGCGCCAGCATGTCTTCGACAAAAAGAAGGCGCAGGAGGACGCGCTGATGGCCTGGGTGGACGCCGATGGGGCGCGCAAGGCCAAATACGGCGAACTGGCCACGGACCTCAGCAACGGCTATGCGGAACGCGGCAAGTACGAAAAGGCCAGCACCTACATGCAGGAAGCCGCCTTTGGCAGTGAAGCGGTGGTGTTCGGCTTCCGCCTGTACGGCCTGATGATGCAACTTGAAAAAGACCCCAAGGACGCCAAGCGCATCGGCATGATGACCGGGCGGATCAAGGACATGGCCCGCAATTTCTGGAAGGACTATGATCCCGCCACCGACCAGGAAGTTACGGCGGCCATGTTCAAACTGATCCATGACGATGTGGACCCGAAACAGCAGCCGGACGTAATGGCCACCGTGGCCAAGAAGTACAAGGGCGACTTCGACAAGTGGGCCGCGGCAATGTTCAAGACGAGCATCATTACCGACAGCACGCGCCTGATGGCATTCCTGGACAAGCCCAGCTTAAAGGTGATGCAGAAGGACATGGTGATGGCCACCACGGTGAGCTGCCTGAACGAGTACCGTGGCGTGCTGGCCACGGGGATCCAGGAGGCTCAGGAAAAGATCGACAAGGGCTACCGCCTGATGGTGGAGGCCATGCGGGAGAAGGACCCGAGCAAGATGTGGTACCCCAACGCCAACAGCACCGAGCGCCTCACCTACGGCAAAGTAAGCCCGTACAGCCCTGCGGACGCGGTGTTCTACGATTACTTCACCACGTACAAGGGCATCCTGCAGAAAGAAGATCCCACCAACGACGAGTTCATCGTGCCCAAGCGGGAAAAGGAGCTGTTTCTGGCCAAGGATTTCGGCCGCTACGCCGATGCCGACAGCACCCTGCACATCTGCTTCATCAGTGAGAACGACATCACCGGCGGCAACAGCGGCAGCCCGGTGATCAATGGCAACGGCGAGTTGATCGGCATCGCCTTCGACGGCAACTGGGAGGCCATGAGCGGCGACATTTCCTACGAGCCCGAGCTGCAGCGCACCATCAGCGTGGACATCCGCTACGTGCTGTGGATCATTGACAAGTTTGCCGGTGCCAAGCACCTGGTGGATGAAATGACCCTGGTGCAAGCGCCCAAGGTGGTTCCACCTGCTGCAGTGCCCGCACCGGAACCAGCCGCCGAACCTGTGAAGAAGGCGGTGAAGAAAGTGGTGAAGAAAGGCTGAGCTGCCGGGACGCATGCTGCGAAGGGGCTGCCTGAAAAGGCGGCCCCTTCCATTTCCCCGGCAGCGCTATTTGGGCCGCAGCACCAGGTCCATGCGGAGTTGGGAGGTGCCCTCGGCGATGGGCAGTACGCGCCGCTGGAAGTTGAAGTAGCCGTTCTCCTTCTCCACACGCAGCTCAAAAGGAGTACGCGCCGGAATGAACATGGCGTAGCGCCCGTCACTGTTCACGGAAGAGATGGAGCGCCGCTGGCCGTCGCGCCCGTAGTATTCCACCAGGCAATCGTACACCGGTTTTCCGGTGAGGCTGTCCGTCACATAGCCAAAGAGCTGCACGCGGTCCGGGGAGCCCTTGGGCGGCACGTTGAGGTGCGGGTGCTGGGCCAATACGGTGGTGGCGGCCAAGACGGCAAATGCAGAAAGCCAAGGGCGCATGGCCCGTATTACGAACGTGATGCGGGCATGGTTGCTGCGGCCTTGGGCGTGTGCGCCAGCACGGCGCCCACGGCAGCCAGTAGCGGTGCCGCCACCATGCCCAGCAGGGGCACCTTCATCAGCAGGTTGAACAGCAGGCCGTTGGCCAGCACCATGCCGCGCCGTTCGCGGGCGGCGCGCACACTGGCCCGCAAGCCAAGCCGGCGGCGTTCATGGATGTAGTCGAACATGGAAAAGCCGTAGAACCAACAGGACACGAGCCAGAGGAAGAGGGCGGATAGCGGGGCCAGCAGGGGCAGGAACAGGGTGGCCGCCCACACGAGCGCGTTGATGCCCAATTCAAGGGAGCCGTTTCGCAGCGCCATGCCGATGCCACGCACCACCTCGCGTGACCAGCGCAGCAGGGAGAAGGAGGCGGAGGTTCCGGTGAGCAGTTCCTCAGTGCGTTCGCTGGCGTAGGAAAGCAGCGGCGAAAGCAGCACCAGTACCACGTACTTGCCCACCAGTGCAACCAGCGCCAGCACGGCCAACTTCAGGGCGATCCACAGCACCACGTCGCGGGCGCCATTAAGGAAAGCCTTCAGGCCATCCCAATAGCCTGCAAGGCCTTGGCGTGGGGCCTCGGGCACTGTAAGGTCCAGGTGGGCAGCGCCCCAGGCCTGCACGGTGTCTGCCAAGCTGTTGCCCGCTTGGAACAGCCCGAAGGCGAAAAGCGCCCACAGCAGCACCGGTGCCAGGAACATCCAGCCCATGCGGTGGCGCAGCATGAACCCGGCGGCACCGGTGAAACCGGAGATGCCTCGGGTAAAACCGTCCATGGTGCTGCTTTCGCGCCGCTGCGGGACGGGGCTTAGCGCCGCTTCTTGGCGGCTTGCTGCTGCTGTTTCTGGATCTCCTCCATGCGCAGTTGCCACTTGCTCTTCTTGCGCGGCTTTTTCATGTTGGCCAGGAGCTCGGCGCGCAGCTTGTCCTCGTTGAGGAACCACTTGGTGATCACCGTCATCTGCAGGATACTGATCACGTTGGCCAAGAGGTAGTAGTAGCTCAAGCCGGAAGGCAGGGAGTTCATGAAGAAGAGCATCATCACGGGGAAGATGTACATCATCACCTTCATGTTGGGCATGCCGGCCTGCTGGGGCATCTGCTTGCTGTTCACCATGGTGTAGATGATGGTGGAGGCCGCCATCAGCAGGGTGAAAAGACTGACGTGGCTGCCGTAGAACGGAATGTTGAAGGGCAGCTGCATGATGCTGTCGTAGCTGCTCAGGTCGTCGGCCCAGAGGAAGGGTTGCTGCCGCAGTTCAATGCTGCTGGGGAAAAAGCGGAACATGGCATAGAGCACGGGCATCTGCAGCAGCATGGGCACGCAGCCGGCCACGGGGCTTACGCCGGCCTTGCGGTAGAGGTCCATGGTGGCCTGCTGCTTCTTCAAGGCGTCGTCCTTGCCGTATTTCTCGGTGATGGCGGCCACTTCCGGCTTGAGGGCGCGCATGCGGATGCTGCTCTTTTGGTTCTTGTAGGCAATGGGCAGCAGCAGCAGTTTGATCGCGATGGTGAGCACCAGGATGATGATGCCGTAACTCAGGTTGAACTGGCTGAGGAACTGGAAGATCGGGATCACCAGGAAGCGGTTCATCCAGCCGAAGATGCCCCAGCCCAGGTCGATGATCCGGCTGAACTCGGGAATGCCGGTGCGGCGCAGCGTGTTGTACTGGTTCGGGCCCAGGTACATGCGCATGGCCAGGGTGGCGTGGTTGCTGGGTTCCTGCCCGAAGAAGAGCTTGGCGTCGTAGCGCTTGGTGTACAGCGTATCGTCGGGCAGGTTGGTAATGGAGATCTCCGAGCCGTTGCTGGCGAACCCGTCCTGCTTCACCATGGCCACGGTGAAGAAATCCTGTTTGAAGGCCACCCAGTTTGTTTTGGCTTCGAGCTTCTTGGTGTCGTCCTTGGTTTCGCTCAGGAAGTTGCGGTCGTCGTTGAGGTATTTGTAGTACACCGTGCTGTGCTGCAGTTCCGTGGGCCGGTGCTTTTCATTGTGGAAGCCGGTGAGGTTCCAATGGAACATCACGTTGCGAGGGTCCACTTCGGGCATGCCCACCAGTTCGGCGGTCACGTTCATGAACCAGTCGGTGCTGTCCAGCTGGTAGGTGATCTGGATGTACTTGGAGGGGTCCGTGGTGGCCGCCTTCAGGCGCACGCCGGTGGTACCGAGCTTTTCCGCGGAAAAGTTCATGTCCTTCGTGCTCAGCTTGCGGCTGCCCATGAAGAAGTTGTACTCGTACGCACCGCTGTCCGGGGCGGCAAGCAGGAGCGGCTTGTGCCCGTGGTAGGTCTTGTAGTCCTTCAAGCGGATCACATTGGGCCGTGCGCCGTAGGTGTTGATGGCCACCTGCAGGTGCTTGTTGCTGATGGTGACCACCTCATTGCTGCCGGATGCCGCCGGGGCGAAGATGCCGAAACGGTCCAGGCGGTGCGCCTGCAACAGGCTGTCCTCGTTCACGCTGTCGGGGCGGAGGCTGTCGATGGTGGCAAGGGCGGCGGGTGCGGTGGTGCCGTTCGTGCTGCGTTGCTGGCGGGCCAGCACGGAATCGGCGTGCTGTGCCTGCTTCTGGATGGCCAGTTCGGCGATGCTGTCCTGCTCATGCTGCATGCGCGCGCGTTCTGCGGCGCTGGGCATGGTGAAATACTGGAAGCCAATGAAGATGGCCACCATGAGGACAATGCCGATGATCGATTTGCGGTCCATGCGGGGCTGAAAGGCAGGGATTGGGTGGAAAGGCCGCGAAGATAGCCGCCGGGACTGGGCCAGCCCCGCTTTTTAGGCCTCTATTTGCAGCCTTTGGCGAAGGGATGCCGGGTCATCCGCGCTCCCGCAGGACTTCCGGTGGCCACGCTGGTTCCATAACTCCCGCAGCGGTCTTCCATAGGAGACCCTTCGGCCGCGAAATTCTTCTTTATTATCGGAATCAGGCCTTGGCCTTTTCCGCCTTGGCCGGTGCGGCCTGGTGCTTCACGGCCACTTCAATGAAGCGCTTGAACAAGGGATGCGGCCGGGCCACCGTGCTCTTGTATTCAGGGTGGTACTGCACGCCCACGAACCAGGGATGGTCCTTTAGTTCCACCACTTCCACCAGCTTGGTCTGCGGGTTTACACCTGCCGCCAGCATGCCTGCCTTCCGGAATTCCTCGGCATACGCATTGTTGAACTCGTAGCGGTGGCGGTGGCGCTCCTTGATGGCGGTTTTGCCGTAGGCGGCGGCGCTGAGGCTGCCCTCGGTGAGCTTGCAGGGGTAGGCCCCCAAACGCATGGTGCCGCCCTTGTCGGTCTTTGTTTTCTGCTCCTCCATCATGTCGATCACCGGCCACTTGGTGTCCGCGTCCATCTCGGTGCTGTTCGCCCCGGCATGGCCCAGCACGTTGCGCGCAAATTCGATCACGGCGCATTGCATGCCCAGGCAGATGCCGAAGAAGGGCACCTTGTTCTCCCGCGCGAACCGGATGGCTTCCAGTTTCCCTTCAATGCCGCGGTGGCCGAAGCCCGGTGCCACCAGGATGCCGCCAAGGCCGCCCAACAGCTTGGCCACGTTTTTCGCGTTGATCTTTTCGCTGTGGATCCAGTGGATCTCCACCTTCGTCTCGTTTTCAGCGCCAGCGTGGTCCAGTGCTTCCTTGATGCTCTTATAGGCATCGTGCAGCTCCACGTATTTGCCCACCAGCCCGATCTGCACGGTGGTCTTGGGGTTCTTGAAGCGGTACAGGAAATCGCGCCAGCGCGTAAGGTCCGCCTCGGGGAAGTTGGCAATGCCGAGCTTTTCCAGCACCACCTGGTCCAGCTGTTCCTGCTGCATCAGCAGGGGCACGTCGTAGATGGTGCTGGCATCGGCACTTTCGATCACGGCGCGCTGGTCCACGTTGCAGAACAGGGCGATCTTGTCCTTCATGCCCCGCGTCATGGGGTGTTCGGTGCGGCACACCAGGATGTCCGGCTGCACGCCCAGGCTCAGCAGTTCCTTCACGCTGTGCTGGGTGGGCTTGGTCTTCAGCTCGCCGCTGGTGCTCAGGTAGGGCAGCAGCGTAAGGTGGATCGAAAGAGCGTCGTGGCCTTTCTCCCACTTCAGCTGGCGGATGGCCTCGATGTAGGGCAGGCTTTCAATGTCGCCAACGGTGCCACCCACTTCGGTGATCACGAAGTCGTAGATCCCCTTGCGGCTCAATGCTTGAATGTTGCGCTTGATCTCGTCGGTGATGTGTGGGATCACCTGCACGGTTTTTCCGAGGTATTCGCCCCGGCGCTCCTTGTTGATGACGTTCTGGTAAATGCGCCCGGTGGTGACGTTGTTGGCCTGGGAGGTGGGCGTGTCCAGGAAGCGCTCGTAGTGCCCCAGGTCCAGGTCCGTCTCGGCGCCGTCCTCGGTGACGTAGCACTCGCCATGCTCGTACGGGTTCAGGGTGCCGGGATCGATGTTGATGTACGGGTCGAGCTTCTGGATGGTGACGGTGAAGCCGCGCGCCTGCAGCAGCTTGGCGAGGGAAGCGCTGACAATGCCCTTGCCGAGGCTGGAGGTAACGCCCCCGGTAACGAAAATGTACTTGGTGGAACCCGTCATCACGTCTTTGATCCCGCCCTGAATGGGCTTGGTGATCACGGGGCGTAAAGATAGGGTGTGCAGGTCTACGTGCCGGACCCGCATTGCGCCAATTATGGCAAAGGCCTGTGGATACAAGGATTCCTGGGGGGAGTTCGTAGTCCGTAGGCCGCAGGCCGCAGGCCGTAGGCCGAATGGCGGGAGCGCGCTTCACGGACTTTCGTCCAGCTATGCCCTATGCCCTACGGCCTGCGCAACTACCGCCTAAAACGTATACGAAACCCCCAAGCTCGGCAGGATGGGCAACTGGTCCACTTCGGCGCCGGTGAGGCGGTCGCGGTAGAAGATGTTCTTGCGGTCGTAAACGTTGGTGACGCTCAGGTCCAGTTGCAGCATCTGGAACTGGTCGATCTTCCAGGTTTTGGTGACGCCAACGTCCAGGCGGTGGTAATCGGTGAGGCGGCCGTCGTTCAGCGGGCCGTAGATCACCTGCATGTTGCCGTTGGCGGAGTTCACGTCGGTGTAAATGCCATCGGTGAACGGCAGGCGCTCATAGAAGCCCTGGTTTTGGGTGAAGGGGAAGCCGGAGCCGTAGTTCCAGCGGGCGCTGGCCTTCCAGCTATCGTGCTTGCCGAACGTGTAGCTGGCCACCAAGTTCACGTTGTGGCGGCGGTCCCAGATGGGGTTGTAAAGACGGGTGCCGTCAAAGCGGTCCACGAAGTTGAGCGAGTACACGGCCCAGATGTAGAGGCCCTTGTTCTCGTATTTCAGGAGCAGGTCCGCACCGTAGGCGCTGCCGGTTTCCACAATGAAGTCCTTTTTAAGCTCGTCCGGCTGGTTGGCGAATTCCGGCGTGTCGTTGTAGAGCTTGTCGCGGTTCATGTTGGTCACCTGGCGGAAATCCTTGTAGTAGCCTTCGATGTTCAGGCTGGCTTTCGGGGTCACGTCGTACTCAAAGCCGAGCACGGCATGGTTGGCGCGCTGCAGCGGGTCGGTGATGTCGCGCACGGTGCCATTGGCGGTGGTGAGCTTGGCGGGGATGTCGTCCGGTGCGGTGATGAAGCCGTAGAAGAGGTTTACCACGTCTCGGTCGTTGTTGGTGGCGATCAGGTTTTGGCTGTAGCGCCCCACCGCGCCCTTCAGGCGGAAGCGGTCGTTCACGTTCCACTTGAAGCCGAACCGCGGCTCGGGGTTCAGCACGGCGAGCGTGGCGTAGTACTGGAGGCGCACACCGGGGTCAAGCACCCACTTGCCCAAGCGCAGTTTGTAATTCAGGAAGCCCGCGAGCTCGGTGCTGATCCTTTGCTCACCGATCTCGTAGCCCAGGGCATTGAAGAACCTCAGGTCGGTCTTTACGCCGGTAACGTCGATGCCGTAGTTCAATTCATTGTCGCCGATGAAGTACTTGAAGTTGAGGCCGGCGTTGAAGTTGTTCACGCTGCTGGTGCGGGGCTGCAGGCTTCCCTCGGCGAGCTTGATGTCATAGTCGCTCAGGGCGAAGACCCCTTCAATGAGCACGGCGCTGCCGGAAGGCACCAGCACGAAGTTGGTGCCGGCGCCCCAGTTGTTCCAGCTCAGGTCGCTGATGCCGCGGTACTTCACGCCGTCGGTGAAGTTGAAGCCGAAGAAGTTCACCTTGCTGCCGTTGGCGGCATTGAGCGATACTTTGCCGTAGAAGTCGGTGAATTTGAACGGCAGCCCGGCGCTGTCGGCGTAGCTGTACAGGCTTTTACTGGTCTGGTCCAGGTAGCTGTGCTTGAAGTTGAGCAGGAAGGAGCTGCTGCCTTCGCCGGGCTTGCTTTGCTTTTTCAGCGGGCCTTCCAGCAGGCCTTTGGCGGCGAAGGTGCTGGCGGAGACTTTTCCGCCGAAGTGCGTCTTGCTGCCGTCGCGCGTGGTGATGTCCATCACGCTGCTGATGCGGCCGCCGTATTCGGCATTGAAGCCGGCGGTGATGATGTCCGCGTTGCGGATGATGTCGTTGTCGAACACGCTGAACAGGCCGATGCTGTGGAAGGGGTTGTAGAGCGTCATGCCGTCCATGAGCACCAGGTTTTGCACGGGCGAACCGCCGCGGATGTAGAGCTGTCCGCCCTGGTCGCCGGTGAACACCACGCCCGGCACCACCTGCATGTATTGGGCCAGGTCGGCCTGGCCGCCGATGGCTGGCAACCGTTCGATCTGCTTGGGCGTGAGCTTGGTGACGCCCACGCGCACGTTGTTCTGTGCCTGCCGCTTCTCGGCGGTCACCACCACCGTTTTCATCTCGATGCTGGTCTTCTTCAGGAACAGCTTCTCCGTTTGGATCTGGTCGGCCTTCACGTCGACTTCCATGCTGAGCGTGTCGTAGCCTAAGTATACCACGCGCAGCGTGTAGTGGCCGGGAGGCAGCTTGCTGATGGAGAAGTAGCCGTTCACGTCGGTCTGTGCACCGTGGTCCGTGGCACCGCGCAGGGAAACGGGGGTGAAGATGGAGGGCTCACCGTTGGATTCATCGTACACAAAGCCGCGCACGGTGCCGGTTTGCGCGAGGATGGACAATGGCAGTGCCAGCGCGCAGGCCAGCGCGAGGCGGTGGAAAACAGTATGGATCATGTACACAGGCTTCCTTGCAGGGGCGGCTAATGTAGGGGGCAGTGGGGAACCGGCCGGACCGATCTGGGGAAAGGTGGGATGGCTGAAGGAACGGGGGGCGTTGAAGTTTGTGTTTCGTAGGGCAGCGGTTGTTATGCCGCAGTTCACAACGCCACGTTCTTTGTCCCGGCCGTGGGCAATAAAAGGGTGGTTCAAAGTACCTCGCTCCGGCGGCACGATCGGTTAAGAAGGTTCTTTTGGATGCTCGCCCTCGTTCGCTCATACTGCGTTGCAGCTCAGTTGGATACTTCGTTCCAGTATCCTCTCTTCGCTGCGCCTTGTCTGAGCGAACGATCGCTTCGCGTGCCATCCGTTTGAGGTACTTCGAGCCACCCTCAAGGGAAGTTCTTCTTTACACTCGCGCAAGGCCTCTCCAAGTTGGAACTGTGAACAATGGCGGACCCTGCGCCACGACTTATCAACTCCACCCGCGCAGGGTCTCGCCAACCAAAATCTCCGATTCGTAGCAGGCACTGCGTCCAGATGGCATGACTTATCAACCATCCATGTTTTCCACATAAATTCCGTTACATTCTTTGCATCATGAGCGTGCAATTCCATTCAGCCTCCTTGCTTGGCTTGCGCGTTGCGCCACAGCGCCACAGCGCCACAGCGCCACAGCGCCACAGCTAGCTTTTCAGCTTTACAAGGTATTAATCCCGCCCGCGGCCCCAAGGCCGTGGCGTTTTTGTTTTCAACAACCTTTAACCCGCTTCGCCATGGAAGCCGCACCACCTGACCAGCCGTAGGTGCGCTCCAGCGGAGCGCGTTCACGCACAAGGTGAATAGCCCCTCCCGGCCGCCGCAAGGGAAGACATGCATGAACGCTGTTCGCGGCATGCATTGTAACTTTCACGGACCGGAACGATGCTTTCGGCCAATACGAACAACAACACCGGCATGTGCCTGAATGGTGCGCGGTTCCTTCGGCAAGCGGTAGGGGCCCTAATTGGGTTCGGTACCCCGGCTATTGCTACGGCCCAGAACCTGGTGCCCAACCCGGGGTTTGAGGAATCCGACTCCTGTGCTCAATCCGGTTTTGACATTGCCGGCCCTTTGGGCTGGCACAGTGCAAATGGCTCTCCCGATTACCTGCAAAGTTGTTTGCCCTACGGCAGCACATTCGGGCTGCCCCTGAATTTCCTCACCTTTCAGGAGCCATTTGAAGGGGCTTCGTGCGCAGGCATGTTCACCTACCATCAGAACGACGTGGATGAGTATCGCGAATGGATCATGGCTCCCTTGTTGGAACCGCTGGTTTCGGGGCAGACCTACTACTGCAGCTTTAGGGCGAATGCGGCTTTCGGTGGCAATGCCGAATACCCGCAGATCTGGTTGGCCAATGACAAGGTGGGCATGCTGTTCACCATGCAGGACCGCCCTTGGAATTGGGGCGATCCATATCCGCCCCCTCCAAACCATGCACATATTGCCTATCCGCAGATCCTCGCGGATACGGTGGGATGGACATTGGTGAGCGGAAGTTTTGTGGCGGACAGCGCCTACCAGTACGTAATGCTCGGCCAATTCTTCAGCAATGCCCTCACGGACACCTTGCACTTTGCCGACCCCAATTCCGTATTTCCCTGGTATCCCTGTGGATACACCTTGATCGATGCGGTATGCGTTTCACCCGACCCTGACGGTTGTGAACGGTCACAGGGAATAGGAAGCCAAAGTGTTAAAAGCCCCGTGCTTTTCCCAAACCCGGCACGGGACCAGTTGATGGTAGACTACCGGGATGGGGCCGAGGCCCAAGTGCTGGATGGCAGTGGCCGGCTTGTTTGGCAGGGCAGGATAACAGGGAGCAATTGGGCGCTTCACGTGGGGAGTTGGATGCGCGGGGCGTATGCGCTGCGCATGCGCTATTACGGCAGGTTGGAGATGTACAAGTTCGTATTGGTGGAATAGGGAAGCATCGTTCCGGTCCTTTCGAACACACAAAAACACGAAAGGAAATGAGAACGAGGAACAGATGGAAGCACCTGTTGATGGGTGCAATGGCATTGGTGGCCTGTCGCGTGACCGGCCAAACTTCAGTGCTTGGCAATAACGGAACCGCTAGTAATTTCTTGGGTTGGGACGCTAACCCGGCCAACAACTTCCCGCTGCAGATCCGCCACGACGGCAGTTGGCCGATCGACTTTTGGACAAGCCAGAGCTTCCGTGCGCGGATCAACCCCCGGATGACCTACCCCTCGCTCAACTCCTTCATGAACATCCCAGCGGACGGCTTCACGCTGATCACGCCGGACAACGGCTTCTTGAGCCAAGCGCCGCGGGGCCCTTTTAGCAGACTGCACTTGGCCGAGGGAGGCCAAACGGGCAATGCCGAACAGTGGGGCTACCGGCCTTGGCAGAAGAACGGCATCACGTTCACAGGTAATGATGATCAAGGATACCTTGGGCAGAAGTACCGCGGTGGTGATCCCGGTTTTACCGACATGGTGATGCAGTGGAGCGACAATCCTGGAGTTGCACGGGCGGACAGGCTGCGCTTCATTTTCACCTCGCAGTTTCATCCGGGCACGTCATCCGGCATGAACTCTGAAGAAGGTCAGGAGGGCATGCGGCTTTGGCCAACCTACTATCGCGGCATCAACGTGTGCATAACTCACCAGTTCGGAGCAGATCAAAACATTGAACTACACAGGTCTCATTCCCCTGTTGATCGCAGGTTATCAAGAGCAGCAAGCTACAATTGCACAAATGCAGGCCCAACTTGACCAATGCTGCGCCTCCAACTCCGGCATGGCGCCGCAAGGCACAAGTGGACAGAAGAGCGCACCCGCGCCCGAAGACGTGCGGGAGCAACGCCTGACGATCCAACCCAATCCATTCACGGACCACACCACACTGAACTACTACGTGTCACAAGCAGGAAAGGTGAGCCTGCAGATCAGCACCAGCGACGGCAAGCCCATGGGCACGTTGCGCGAGGAACAAGCAGAACCCGGTGCATACACCTATGAATGGAACACCAGCAAGCTGTCTTCAGGCACGTACTTCTGCACCTATATGCTGGATGGCGCGGTAGTGGTGAAGCGCGCGGTGAAGGTGGCACAGTGAACCACAGGAAAGTTCCACGCAGGAGGCTGCCCGTGCCGGGTGGCCTTCTTCGTTCCGTAGCGATTCAAACCTGCAACTACGTGTCCCTGCCAACTACCAACTACGAACCACACCCCTCAATACAACAACTCATTCTTGTTCCCGAACGGCTTGCGCAGCTCGTACTTCAGGTCGTGCAGCACGCTGGCCTTTACGTTGATGCGGAAGGTGAAGCTCTTGCGGATGCCCAGCGGGATCACGTTGGCATTGAACTCCCAGCAGTGCAGGTCCCAGTAGAGGTTCAGTGAAGTGGGCGTCCACTCGCGGGCTTGCATGTCGTAGCCGCTGCTGAAGCCGAGCTTCCAATACTTGAGGATGTTGAGGTCGCCGCTGAAGAGCACGCTTTGCGTTTGCTGTTCGGTGAATTCCGCGACACGGTAGGCCCGTGCCACGCTGTAACTGTAGTTCACCCGCAGGTGCCAAGGAATGCTGAAGTTGATGCGCGCACCTTTGTCGGGGTCGGCCTCGGCCACAACCTGATCGTTCGTGTTGCTGCCGGAATTGGACTTTCCGTAGCGCTTGCTTTGCAGCTCAAAGCCCAGTGCCAGGTTGGCGTTGCGGAGGTGTGCCAGGGAGCCGTCCACCGTGCGGGTGGGGCGGTCGATGTTCCGGCCCAGGCTGTCGGTGGCGTACGGGTCCCAGAGGCTGGCGAGGTTCACGTCCAGGAAGTTCAGCAGGCGGGTGCGGGCGGCCATGCTCACCGGAGACCAACGCAGTGAATCCTTGAGCAGGTCGTAATTGGCGTTGATGGAAAGGTTGTCCAGCAGCTTCACCTTGGTGAATTGTGGATCGCCCTTGGCATCGGGCGTTTTGGAGCGCACCTTGGCCTCCACGCTCTGCACCAAGCCCAGTGATACTAGGCCGCTGGCGTTGGGCGAAGGCTGGCCGTAGATGCCGATGTCATACGGGGAATAGCTGCCGTAGCTGCCGTTGAAGCCATAAGGCCCGAAGATGCGGGTGTCGTTGCCGGGCAGGAAGGTGAGCGAGGCGGAGGGCGTGATGACGTGGCGGATGGCCTGCAGGCGGCCACCGCGGAAGGCGTACATGCCGTAGAGCTTGCTGGTGGCGGTGGCGCCCACGCTCCAATCGAACACGTTGCGCAGGCCGGGTACGGTATCGGCGAGCACCGTGCTGGATGAAGGGTCGTATGTTTTTCTCAATCCGTCGAAGTAGGTGCGGTCCGTGATGTTGAACTGCGGGTTCAGGGTGAAGGCGCGCGTTTTGATGGACGTGCTTACGGCGCCGGTGTGCCGCACACCGTTGCGCATGCGGTCCAGCAGGTTGGGCAGGTTTTCAATGGAAAGCTGGTCCTCGGTGGTGCTGAGGCGGTTATCGAAGATGGTGCTCCAGGTAACGCCCACCTGGTCGTACCATTTCGGCTTTCCGGGGAATTGGCCATGGAGCCAAGTGCCGGGGAAAAAGCGCTGCACGTTGAAGTTTACCGAGGGGAGCGTTACATCGAAGGTGCGGTTGATGGTGTTCTGGCTGTGCCGCGCGGAAACACTGAGGCTGTATGGCTTGCCGGGCCACAGGTGGCTCCAGTTCACGTTGCTCTGGAAGGTGTTGCTCAGGTAATCCTGCGTGGAGCTGTTGAAGTTGTTGGTGAAGTTTTGGCTGGAGCCCACGTTCACGCTGGCGTTGAAGCGGTCGGTGAGGCTGGCCTTGGGGTCTACCAAGTGGTTCCAGCGGATGAAGAAGGTGCGCTGCTCGCTGAAGTCGGGATACTCGCGGATGCTGTTGAGCTTGTCGCTGTACTGCAGGTCCAGCGATCCGCCGAAGCGGTAGCGCTCCTTGTAGCGTGTGATGGATCGCAAGCCCCAGCTGCCTCGGCTGTAGATGTCGGCGGTGAGCTGCTCATCCAGGTTGTCACTGATGGGCAGGTAGTATCCGCCGTTGAGCAGGAAGATGCCGAACTGGTCGGAGCTTCCCCAGGTGGGGATCAGGATGCCGGCTGAGCCGCGGTTCTTGTGGTTGGGGAAGAAGCCGAACGGCACGGCCAGCGGGGTGGGCACATTGCCGATCTTCATCACGGCGGGGCCCATCACGATCTTGTCGTCGGGGATCACCATCATGCGGCTCACTGCGAAGCGGTAGTGCGGGTGGGGCCTGTCGCAGGTGGTGAGGCTTCCGCCCCGGCTGTGGATCTCTCCGTTGGCGTGGCGCTTGCTGAGGTGCGCCAGGACGTACATCTGCGATTCCGAGGTGCGCACCTCTTTGATGATGCCTTCCTTGGTCTTGAAGTTATAGCGGATGCTGTCGGCCTCCACCTTCTGTCCTCCTTGGGTAAAAACCGGAAAGCCCACCGCTGCACCGGCGCTGTCCATGGTGCCGTAGGCCTGCACCTCCTCCTTGGCCATGTCCAGTTTGATGCGGTCCGCCGTGAGCTCCACGTCCTGGTACTTCACGGTGGCGGCACCAAAGAGGTACACGGTTTGCTTGGCCATGTCATACCGCATGCTGTCCCTTGCCCCATACTTCACTTCGCTCTGCAGGCTTTGGGCTTGGGCCGGGCGGAAGGCGGTTACTGACAGCAGCGTGATGAAAATAGCCTGTAGCGCGGTCCGTGGCCGGAAGCAGGGGGCAATACCTTCGCGGCGAGGGCCGTTTCGGCCTGTGCCGGGAAAGGGAATGCAGGATCCACAGGACATCAGGATGCGCCCATGCGTGGCCGCCGCGCCGAAAGTAGCGGTTGGAAGGGGCCTGGGGCGGCGCGACATGCGAAGGGCAAACAGTGGCTGGTGGCTGGCGGCGGTGTTCGTGCTGGCCTTCACGGCAACCGCCATGCCGCAAAATTCGGGCAAGGAAGCCAATCGCGTGGGGGTGATCGTTCTGGATGCCGGCCATGGCGGCAAGGACCCCGGCAACATGGGCACCAAACGGTACAAGACCACGGAGAAGGACGTGGCCTTGGCCATCACGCTGCTGGTGGGCAAGTACATCAATGAGGGCATGCCGGACGTGAAGGTGATCTACACAAGGGAGGACGACCGCTTCATCGAGCTCATGGAGCGGGACAACATTGCCAACCGGGCCAAGGCAGACGTCTTTCTCAGCATCCACTGCAACGCCAACAAGAGCACCGACCCGCATGGCTGCGAAACGTACGTGATGGGCCTGCACAAGACCGAGGCCAACATGCGGGTGGCCATGAAGGAAAACGAATCCATCCTGCTGGAGGCGGACCATGCGCTGAAATACGATGGCTACGACCCGAAGGACCCCGAAAGCATGATCGCCTTGAGCCTGCGACAGAACGCGTACCTGGACCACAGCCTGTTGCTGAGTTCCTTGATCCAGGCCCAGTTCAAGGACCGTGTGGGCCGCGTGGACCGGGGCGTGAAACAGGCCGGGTTCCTGGTGATCAGCTACACCACCATGCCGGCAGCCTTGATCGAACTTGGATTTTTAACCAACGCTGAGGAAGAAGATTTCCTCCAGAGCACCAAGGGACAGGAGTACATGGCCTCGGCCATATACAGGGCGTTCAAGGAATACAAGGACCGCATTGAACACAAGGACGTCAACTTCTCCGAGCTTGAGGCGAAGGCCAAAACGCCCGCCAAGGACAGCACAACGGCGCGCAGCGCTGGCGGCAAGGCCGACGAAGTGCGGTTCAAGGTGCAGATCGTCACCAGCAGCAAGCGCATCCCCACCAGCTCGCCCAAATTCAAAGGACTGGATGTGGAAGAGGTGCAGGCCGGCGACCTTTGGAAATACAGCGTGGGATCGGAACCGGACCTTGACGGAGCCCGCAAGGTGCAGGACCTTTGCAAGAGCAAGGGCTTTGAAGGGTCGTTCATTACCGCATGGCAAGGCGGAAAGCGCATCGATCTGCAGCAAGCCGTTAATTTGCTCCGCGACCCATAAACCCTCCGCCCGTGCCGAAATTCAAACGCCAGTACTCCATTGCGCTCATGGCGCTGGGCGGCATCGCCCTGCTCATCTTTGGGCTCAACTACCTCAAAGGCCTCGACCTGCTCGCCGGTCGCAACACCTATGTGGCGGTTTACCATGACATTTCCGGGGTGAACGATGCCACGCCGGTGCTCTTCCACGGGTACCACGTGGGGCAGGTGGTCAGCTCGGAAATGATGCCTGACGGTTCGGGCAGGATCGCAGTCACGTTCCAGATCAACGAACGCCAGTTGAAGCTCACCAAGGACACCCATGCGGACATTTTCAGCGCGGACCTCTTTTCACGCGCAGTGCGCATCACCTTGGGCAAGGGCGTGGCTGCCGAGCGCGGCGACACCCTGATCGGAGGCGCGGAAATGAGCCTCACCGAATCCGTGGGGTCACAGATCGACCCGCTCAAGCGCAAGGCCGAGGCCATGCTCGCCGGTGTCGATTCCGTGCTGACAGCAATGCAGATGGTGCTCAATCCGAACGCACGGCGGGACATCGACGCCAGCTTCACCAACCTGCGTGCCACCCTGGAGAACATCAATGCCACCACCAGGAAACTGGACGCGCTCATCGAAAAGGAAAGCGGGCACATCAGCAACATCATGGCCAATGCGGACAAGGTGAGCGCCAACCTGGCCGCCAACAACGACCGGCTCACGCACATCTTTGCCAACATGGACAGTGCCACGGCCGCGCTGGCCAATGGGCGTTTGGAACGCATGATGGCGAACCTGGAAGCCACCTCCAACGAGTTGAAGGCCATGTTGGAAAAAATCCACCGCGGCGAAGGAACCTTGGGCAAACTGGCCACAAACGACAGCCTTTACAACAACCTGAACGCGGCAACGCACCAGATGGACCTGCTGATGGAGGACCTGCGCCTCAACCCGCACCGCTACCTCAGCATCTTTGGCCGCAAGGACAAGCTGCCCAAGCTGAGCAACTCGGACGTGGAGCGCATCCGCCAGGCCTATCCGCCCAAGCCATGAGCATTGCATCCATCATCTTCCTGCTGGTATTTGCGGCGGCTGTGTGGTGGTTCACGCGCAATGTGCGTCGCATCCGGCGCAACATCCTCCTCGGCAAGGACGTGGACCGTACGGACCGGCGCAGCGAACGCTGGGCCCTGATGGCCAAGGTGGCCTTGGGCCAAAGCAAGATGGTGGTGCGCCCCGTGGCGGGCCTGCTGCACATCGTGGTGTACGCGGGCTTCGTCATCATCAACATCGAGGTGCTGGAGATCATCATCGACGGCATCTTCGGCACCCACCGCGTGTTCAGCTTCTTGGGCGGCTTCTACAGCTTCCTCATCGGCAGCTTCGAGGTGCTGGCCATCCTAACGTGGGTAGCCTGCGCCATTTTCCTGGTCCGCCGTTTTGTGCTGCGCATCAAACGTTTCTGGAGCCGCGAAATGACCGCATGGCCCCGCACGGACGCGGGCTTGATCCTCACCTTCGAGATCCTCCTGATGAGCGCCTTCCTGCTGATGAACGCAGCGGACCACACGTTGCAGGGCATGGGCGCGGAGCACTACATCAGCGCAGGGGCCTTCCCGGTGAGCGCGTTGTTGGCGGGCTGGTTGGGCTTTGGAAGCATGGATGCGTCCACGCTCATCGGCATCGAGCGTTTCTGCTGGTGGTTCCACATCATCGGCATCCTCGGGTTCCTCAATTACCTGCCCTATAGCAAGCACTTCCACATCCTGCTGGCCTTCCCCAACGTGTGGTACAGCAAGCTGAAGCCGAAGACTGAAATGAGCGAAATGCCGCGCGTGGCCGCTGAGGTGAAGAGCATGCTCGATCCCAGCATTCCGCCACCGGCCCCTCCTGCGGAACCCGCGCCGGGCATGCCGCCGGAGCACTTTGGCGCCAAGGATGTCTTCGACCTGACATGGAAGAGCCTGATGGACAGCTACACCTGCACCGAGTGCGGGCGCTGCACCAGCGTGTGCCCGGCCAACCTCACCGGCAAGCTGCTCAGTCCGCGCAAGATCGTGATGGACACCCGCGACCGCCTGGAGGAAGTGGGGAAGGTGATCGACGCGAAAGGCAAATGGGAAGACGACGGCAAGGACCTCTTCAGCCGCATCAGCGAAGAAGAACTTTGGGCCTGCACCACGTGCAACGCCTGCACCCAGGCCTGCCCGGTGAACATCGATCCCGTGGAGATCATCCTGGACATGCGCCGCTTCTTGGTCATGGAGCAGAGCAAGCCCAGCCCTTCGCTCAACGCCATGTTCACCACGATCGAGAACAACGGGGCAGCTTGGGCCTTTGGGCCGGACCAACGCATGAAGTGGAGTGAAGAATAGTTGTCAGTTGGTGGTTGTTCGTTGTCCGGCTGCCGACCTATCTCCGACCAACTGACAACTGACAACCGACAACTGACAACTGACAACCAAAACCAATGAAAAACGGCTCCCTGCGTTCCTTCACCGAGCTGGTTGCTTGGCAGAAGTGCAGGGTATTACGGAAAGCGATTTCCAAGCTCTCCAAAGAGTTCCCTTCCGAGGAGAAATTTCGCCTCACGGACCAGATCATTCGTTCTAGCCGCGGCCCTTGTGCGAACATCGCGGAGGGTTACGGCCGTTACCATGAAAATGACAATGCCCGATTTTGCCGCATGGCGAAAGGCTCGTTGAATGAGACCAAAGATCATCTCACGGCGGCCTATGATGAGGAGTACATCTCGAAGGAAGTTCTTAAACAACACTGGGCATTGGCAGAGGAAGCCCTGCGTGTGGTGAACGGGTACGTCAACTACCTCAAGCGGATGGGAGGTCCCGGTCAGCACTTGGCCGAGCCTCCACAACCTTATGGGCAGGAAGAAGATATCTTCACAGAGACTCCCACGGATCTTGAGGATGGAGAGGCGGATGAGGACATGGAATCCACTGCGTAAGCCCCTAACAACCGACAACTGACAACTGGCAACTGACAACTGACAACTGACAACTGACAACTGACAACTGACAACTGACAACAGCCCTCCCCATGAGCGATTCCATCAAAGTCTCCACCATGGCCGAATACGCGGCAAAAGGAGAGCAACCCGAAATCCTCTTCTGGATCGGCTGCATGGGCTCCTTTGATGACCGTGCGCGCAAGATCACCAAGGCGTTCGTGCGCATCTTGAACAAGGCCAATGTGAAATTCGCCGTGCTGGGGCAGGAGGAGAGTTGCACGGGCGATCCCGCCCGGCGTGCCGGCAACGAGTTCCTGTTCCAGATGCAGGCCATGCAGAACATCACCGTGCTGAACGGCTACGGCATTACACGGATCGTGACGGCCTGCCCGCATTGCTTCAACACCGTCAAGAACGAGTACCCCGCGCTGGGCGGGAAATACGAGGTGATGCACCACACGCAGTTCATCAACACGTTGATCAAGGAGGGGCGCATCAAAGTGGAGGGCGGCTCCTTCAAGGGCAAGCGCATCACCTTCCATGATCCCTGCTACCTGGGCCGTGGCAACGGCGAATACGAGGCCCCGCGCGAGGTGCTGCTGAAACTGGATGCCGCGCTGGTAGAGATGAAGCGGAGCAAGGAGAAAGGCCTGTGCTGCGGTGCGGGCGGCGCGCAGATGTGGAAGGAGGCCGAAAAAGGCGACAAGGAAGTGAACGTGGAACGCACGGAGGAGGCCGTGGGCACGGGCGCCAAGATCATCGCCGCCGGTTGCCCGTTCTGCAACACCATGCTAACGGACGGCGTGAAGGCCGTGGGCGAAGAGGGCAAGGTGGTGGTGAAGGACATCGCTGAGCTGATCGCGGAGGCGGGGGAGTTGTAGTTTGTCAATTTGTCAATTTGCCAATTCGCCAAAGGAGCAATTGGCAAATTGGCGAATTGATCTATTGGCTTATTTCCCCAGCAGCGTCCGCACCGCCGCACCCAACTGCTGGTCCACGCCATTGCTGAGCAACGCGGGGTCGTTGGCCTGCCTTACGTCCGGTTCCAGCTCCTGGTTCTCTAGGTAATTGCCTTTGTTGTCCACCATGCCCACTTCGGGAATGCCGAAGACCACGCCGTTCTGCATGGTTTCCCACCACACGGCGGTACCAGTGCCTGGCACCGGCATGCCCACCAGTTTGCCGATGCCGAGGGCCTTGTAGGTGAAGGGGAACATGTGCGCATCGCTGTAGTTGCATTCGTTCATCAGCACTGCGCTGGGCTTGCTCCATTTGAACATGGGTTCGGTGCCGAGGTCCTGGCCGCGTGGCAAAACGTGGATGTACACATGCCCGCTAAGGAAGGTGGCCAGGTCATCATGGAGCCAACCGCCGCCGTTGAAGCGCGTGTCCACAATGATGGCCTCCTTGTCGTTGAATTTACCCAGCACGTCGGCGTAAACGGTCTTGAAGCTTTCCACGTTCATGCCGCGCACGTGCACATAGCCGATCTTGCCATGGCTCAGGCTGTCCACGCTGTGCCGGTTCCGCTCGGTCCAGCGGCGGTACAACAATTCGTTCTCTGCTCCGCGGTCAATGGGTTTCACGGTTTCATCCCAGCGCTTTCCCGTCTTCGGGTCGAAGAGTGAGAGCAGCATGTTGTCGCCGACTTTCCGGTTCAGCAACGCGGCCGGGTCCTGTTTGGAGGTGATGGCTTGCCCGTTGATCTTCTCAATCACGGTGCCGGCCTTGATCAAGGAACCTGCCTTGATCACGGGAGAGCGGTCGATCACTTCCGAAATGGTGAGGCCGGGCGTGGTGTCGTTGGTGTAGATCAGGCCCAGGCAGGCCGTGCGGTCGCCCTCCGGGTCACTTTTGCGGTAACGAGCGCCGGTGTGGCTGGCATTGAGCTCGCCGAGCATTTCGCTGAGCAGGTCGGCGAAATCGTGGTCATTGTTGATGTAAGGTAGGTAGGAGGCGTACTCCTGCTTGTACCCGTCCCAATCCACGCCTTGAAGGTCAACCCGGTAGAATTTCTTTTTCACTTGCCGCCACACATGCTCAAAGAGGTAGTTGCGCTCGGCGGTTTCATCCAGGGTCATTTCGCCGTTGATGCCCACGGCCTTCACTTCGCCCTTATCCAGGTTTACCGCGGAGATGCCGCCGTTGTTCAGCAGGAACAAGGTTTTGCCTTCCTTGTCCATCCACAGCTCACCGGGGTTTTCGGTGCCCATCTTGGCCAGGATCTTCGTTTCCTTGGAACGCAGGTCTGTCTGCCACAGGTCGAATCCTTTTTCGAATGAAGCGAGGTAGTACAGTTTTGTGCCGTCCTTGGAAAGCACCGCATCGGCCATGTCGGCGGAGTTCACGGTGAGCCGCACGGTGCGGTCCTCAAGGCCGTCCAGCTCGAATTTCAATGGGGCCACGGTGCTGTCCTTGGCGGTTTTTTTGTTCTTCTTGCCGGCATCCTCCTTTGCTTCCTTGCCTTCCTTTTGGCCTTTGTCCCCACCATCCTTTTTCGCATCCTGGAGGAGCTCAAAATCCTCCTTGCTCAAGTTGAAGGTGTCCATGGCAGCCTGCGTGAAGAACATGGCGTACACGTCCTGCTGTCCGCCCCAGCTGGCCTGGCTCTTGTAGCCATCGCGGCCGCTGAACCAGATCATGGCCTGGCCGTCCAGCGCCCAGCGCGGGTGCCCGCCGCCGTAGCCGCTCTTGGTAAGGTTGATCACGGGTTGATCTCCCTTGGCGGAGACCAGTCCGCACTGTTGGATCCATTGCTTGTCCTCCAGGAATTGCACCAGCAGCCATTTGCTGTCCGGGCTCCAGGAGAAGTATTGGTCGCCGTCGCTGTAACTGTAATTGCGGTCTGCAGGCAGCACCGTCCGGCTTTTCTTATCCGCCAAGTTGTACACTTTCACGGCGGTGCGTTCTTCCAAGTAGGCCACTTCCTTCCCATCAGGGCTCCACACCGGTTGAAATTCCTCGGCTGGCGTGGCGATCAAGGGTTCTTCCTTCAGCACGGTGGCATTGAAGAAGTAGGATTCCTCCTTGCGGGTGAGCGAGGTGCGGTAGATGTTCCAGCTGCCGTTGCGCTCACCGGCGTAAAGGATGCTGCGGCCGTCCGGGCTGAAGCTGGCCGAGCGCTCCTGCTCCGGCGTGTTGGTGATGCGCCGCGTGGTGCCTTCCTTCACCGAAGTGACGAAGACCTCGCCGCGTTTCACGAAGACCACTTCCTTGCCGTTGGGCGAGGGTGACATCTCGGAGGCATCGCCTTTCACGGACACGGTGCGTGCAGTGGTGAACCGCCGGTCCATGGCGGTGGTCACCATCAGCGGTTGTGGTTGCCCGCCGTCGCGCATGGTGTAGAGTTGTCCCCGGAAGGCGAAGCAGAGCAGTCCGTCGTTGCTGGCGGAGAGGTAGCGCACCGGGCTTTTTCCGAGACTGGTCACAGCGGTGGATGTTCCGCCCGCCGCAGGCATCCTGAACACATTGAACGAGCCGTTCTGTTCGCTGAGGAAATAAATGGTGCGTCCGTCACTGCTGTAAACCGGTTCGCGGTTCTCACCGATGAAGGAGCTGAGCTTGGTGTACTGCTTGGAGGCCAGGTCGTAGCTCCAGATGTCGCGCGTTACCGAAGAGGTGTGGTGCTTGCGGAAAACGTCCTCGTACCCCTTCACATCGGTGTAGGCGAGTTGTTTTCCGTCCGGTGAGAAGCGCGCATTGAGTGCGGTGGTGGACATGATGCGCAGGGCTTCGCCGCCGGCGACGGACACTTGGTAGAGCTGCGGGAAGATGCCGGAAGGGAACTGCCTGTCGCCGGCACTGCTCACGCGATAGCTGGAAAAGACCACGGCCTTGCCGTCCGGCGTGAAATCGCTGGGCACGTCGTTCGCGCTGTTCTCCGTAAGGCGTGTGGCGGGCCCGCCGGTGGCTGGCATGAGGTACACATCGTTGTTGCCGTGGCGGTCGCTGGCGAAGGCGATCCACTTTCCATCATGCGACCACACCGGGTTTGATTCATACGCCTCACTGGTGGTGAGCAGCGTGGCCGCACCACCTGCGGCATCCACGCGCCACAGGTCGCCTTGGTAGCAGAACGCAATGGTCTTGCCGTCCGGCGAGATTGCCGGGTAGCGCAGCCAGAGTGCCTCAGTTTGCGCTTGTGCAGCAACGGGCAACAGGAGGGAGACGCAGGCCAAATGCAAGGTGAACCTGTTCATGGTAGATCCTAAAGGTGGGTGATGGTGGAAAGGAACTTCAAACTTATTCCCGGCAGGGCGATTTTCGATGACAAAGTGATGGACGGCAAGCCCGACCTTTGCCCCATGGAAACAACGGCAGCTACCACCTTGGCCGCGATGCCCGCCCATGCCCGGGTGTGGATCTACAAAAGCGCGGCACCGTTCACTGGGGAACAAGCGGCGGCACTGCAGCGGGAAGGGGAGGCCTTCACCGGCTCCTGGGCTTCGCACGGGGAGGCCGTGGCATCGGCGTTCGGCGTAGTGGACCAGCATTTTGTGGTGATCGCAGCGGACTTGCGCAACATGACGATCTGCGGCGGCGCCATTGACGGCAGCGTGCAGTTCATCCAAAAGATGGAGGCGCACCTGGGGTTGAAACTTACCGACAGGATGGTGGTGCTTTATGAAAGGGACGGCGCGATCAAGAGTTGCCGCGTACCGGAGGTGGAGGCACTGATCAAGCAAGGGGAATTGGCGGCGGACACGGTGGTGTTCGATGATCTGGTGGCCACCAAGGCCGACCTGGATTCCCGTTTTCGCACGGCGTTACGGAACACTTGGATGGCCCGCTACTTGTAGCCTTGCGGGTTTTCCCACGTGGGGGTGTTGGCGAAAGCTGCCGGTGGGCGTCCGTGAAAGGCCAACTAGTGGCGGAACTTCGCCGTGATGCGTGAACGGATCACAGGCTGGATGCATTTGATCCCGGAGGGAACCGGGGACCTCGTCATCCTGCTCATCCAGTTGTTTGTGGTGCTGGCCTTGATCGGTTGGGCCTACAACAGGGGCTTCCGCGCCATGGAGCGCGGGCCCATTGTGCGGCTGCCGCTGCTTACCGTGGCCTTCGGCCTGGCGCTCGTGGTGCGCCACCTGCATTCGGAATTGTGGCAAACGCTCCTCGTGGCCGCAGCGGTGGTCGTTGCAGGCTTTTTCGGCAGGAACACCGGCGGTCGCGGCATCGGTGTGCCGATGGTGTTGATCGCCACGTTGCTGGGCCTGGGCTTCGTGCTGAGCGCCTATGTGCTTGCCCTGGTGGCCTTCCTGGCTTATTTCCTCAGCCCTGTCCCCCGGCGATGACCGGTAAACGGAAAACTGCACCATGAGGAAAGGCAAACGCGCGCGGACCACGGTGCAATCCTGGCTGTTCGCCTTGGCCATTCCCGCCGTGGCGTTGTTCATGCTGTTTTCCCTGATGCCCTACAAACGCATGGTGGAACAGTGGCCCTGGCACATCGGGCAGCAGGAAGTGATGGCCTACCAAGTGCTCTTCGACCGCAGGCCGGGGCAGCATGTAAAAGGGAAGGCCGAACAGTTCACCATCACCGCCGGTGCAGTGAACGGGACGGTGGTACTTGCCACAGCTGGAGACACGGTGCAGGCCCGGGAAACGGACCTGCCGCAGGGGGCAGGGTTCGTGTTGGAATTTCCGCCCGGGACCACGTTGCAGGACATGGGCGGCCTGGCATTCACGCCCGCAGCCCTGCATTCCTTGGATGCCCTGTATGCACAGGCCGTTGCCGATTCCCTGGCCATTCGTTCCTCCCGCACGAAACTGGTGCAATTGGAGCGCAACGGTGCCAAGCCTGGTCCTTGGTTGGCCCAGGAGCCGATCACGGAGGATTACCTGCTGCGCCACGCGCCGGTTGCTTCCGCGCTCATTGGGCCGGACGGCAGGGTGCCGATGGAGCAGGAGGCCTTGCGGACAACAGGGGACAGCATTGGCGGCGCTTTGCCGGAACAGGTGCAGGGCGGCAACTTTGACACGGCGTCCACTGCGGCGCTTGGCATCCTGGCCTGCGCATTGAACCGCACCGACCTGCTGAACGGTGCAGCCGGTGCCATCTACGACCAAGTGACCATGCGCGTGGAACCCTTGTTCATGACGGGCGCTGCCATGGCCAAGGACACTACCGGCGCGCATTTGGCGGTGGCGTTCAGGCAAGCCCTCAGTGATCCCGCCGCACAGCAGCGCATCAACCGTTTGGCGGCGCGCTTCAGGGAAGACAGTGCCGCATGGTCCGCACGGTTACTCGCCATTGATTCCGCAGCAGTGCCGGTGTTGGCGAACGGGCGCAATTTGGGCTTGGTGCAAGCCGAAGTGGACCACCGGCGCTCGGCATTCCTGCAACGCTTGTTCCATCCGCGGCCGGAAGCCTTTATCGGCCCGCCGGTGCCGCTTCCGGTGCCGGCAGCAATAACGCTTGATCCGTGGTTGGCCCAGTTCCGCACGGAGAAGGACACGCTCCGCTTCGTGCGCGGCAAGTACAACATAGACCATGACCTGGTGCTGCCGCCGGGCATGGCCGTGGTGCTGGAGAAGGGCACGCGCTGGTTTATGGCGCCCGGCGTAAGCGTGGTGGTCAACGGCCCGCTCCACATGCGCGGCACGGACCTCAATCCCGTGTTCATCCGCCCGCAAAGCGATACGGCGTACGGCGCCATCGTGGTGAACGGGTCCGGAAACACGCGCGTACGGATCCGTGGCCTGCGGATGAGCGGCGGCAGCGACCTGCGCTGGGAAGGCATCCGGTTTGGCGGCATGCTCAGTTGCCACCGCGCGGATGTGCGCATGGACCATTGCGACATTGGTGCCTCCTACGGCAGTGCAGCCATCAGCATCCGCCGGGCCAAGCTGTTGGTGGCGGATTGCGTGATCGCTGATGCGAAAGGCAACGGCATCAGCATTGCGGAGGGCACGGGTTCGGTGGAGCGCAGCACGATCGTGGGCAATGCCGACGGGAACGCTGGGGGCGGAGTGTCCATTTACGCAACGCACCTCCTGTTGCAGAATTGCAACTTCGCCAACCTTCCGATCACGGCGCTGCGCGTGGCACGCGCAGGCGAAGCCGCGGTGCAAGGGTGCCGCTTCACCGGCAACAAGACGGCCATCACTGCGGTGGACGGCTCCGCCGTGCAGGTGAATGGCTGCGAATTCACCGGCAACGGCACGGTGTTCGTGCTGCGCCGCGAGCGGCCTGTACTGGGCGGCGCCACGCTGAAGGAGGTGGGCAGCACGTTCGCAAGCAACACCGTGCTGAAGGAAGTGGACGCCGCAAGCAAGTTAGAGCAGGGCAGTACGGGTGGTGCGGGGCAGTAGGTGCTTGTGGCGGCTCACTTTATACCATCTACGCATTCAATATCGGCCGATCTGCTTGCCCTCCTTCCGGATGACTTCTCCGCCGAACAGGTTCCGTAGGCACCGCTACGCAACCTGTTCCGCGTATCGTCCTCCGAAAAGATCGCGGCGCATCTTTTGTCCGACCTTGAATGCGTAAATGGTATTATTCTCAGCAATCAGCCCCTTCCCGACCTTCGCTCCCTACAGCGGGTTCCCGTTCTCGTCGGTGGTCAGCACCTCGCTCAAGTGGTCGAACCACGGACGGATGGCCTTGAAGTGCTCGTTCACGCGGTCCGCGAAATCGGCCGCCAGGACCTCTTTGTCGGTGAAGCCATGGCGGAAGGTGTATCGCGTTTGACGTAAAAGGGGAAGAGCCGGATGTTCCTTGGGGAAGCCCTTGGGCGCAATCTTCAGCTGGTCCTCCGTGTCCATTTCGCCCCAGTGCGCATGGAGCCGCTTTGCTTTCAAGATCTTGTTCCACGTTGGGTGGTCGTACAGGATGTCCATGCGGATGCGCCGCAGATCCTCCTTTTCTGGATTCCAGAAACCACAGCCGATAAACGACGCACCGGGCTGGATGTGGAAGTAATAGCCGCCACGTAAAGCGGGCTTCACACGGTCCAGCCCGCCGGCGAAGTGCTCCTTGTAGGGCGGCCGGTCCGGATGGAAGCGCAGGTTGCTGTAAATGCGGAACAGGGCGTCCTTGCCGTTCACGGTGGAAATGCGGTCGTGCTTGCGCATCCGTTCGATCAGCGCATCGGCGAAGCCCCGCATGTTGGCCAGGGCATCTTCATAGCGGTTTCGGTTGGCATGGAACCAATCGCGATCGTTGTGCTTGGCCAAGCTGGAAAGGAAATTCAGGGTATTGCGTTGGATGGTGGATGAGTGGCTTGCCATGGTGCACACGAAGGTAGGAGGCCAAGTGCCCGGCGGGAAGAGGTACCTTTGCGGGCAGTTTCAGCCCACGCCATGCCTACCACGCCGCCGTGCCCCGAGTGCCGTTCCTCGATCACTTATCCCACCGGCCAATCGCTGATGTGCGCCGAATGCGGCCATGAGTGGAACCCGGATGAGGTGGCCGCCGAGGATGCGGGCTTAGTGGTGAAGGATGCCAATGGCAATGTGCTGCAGGACGGCGATGACGTGGTGATGATCAAGGACCTCGCCGTGAAAGGTGCGCCCAAGGCCCTGAAGGCCGGGACCAAGGTGCGGGGCATCAAACTGGTGGATGGCGACCACAACATCGATTGCCGCATCGAGGGCTTCGGGGCCATGGCGCTGAAGAGCGAGTTTGTGAAGAAGGCGTAGGAAGCGAGGGGCGGCCCTGCGCACGGGCCGTTCTGTTCATTTGCCCGCTGGCGCTTGCCGCCACTGGTCCACCCAGTCGCTGTTTACGTTGGGGTCGTAGTTGGGGTCGTTGGTGCCGATGTACTGGCCATCGCTGTTCATCCAGTACTGGTCCTGCCCGCTTTGGATCTTGCCTTGCTCGCCGGTATAGGGGTTGATGGCGTCCTGCTCGCCGCGGATGGCGTTGATGGTGGCGTTTTGCTGGCGGTCCATGCTGTTCATGCGGTCCTGATAGGCGCTCATGCTGGCATCGTTGATGGCACCCCACGTTTCCCGGTGCGTCCGTTGCTGTGCATCGAAGGCGGCCTGGTTGGTCTGCATGCGCTGGTTGTGCGCGGCCCAGCTTTGTCCGGCCTTCTGCTGTTCACTTTGCGCATAAGCCGCGAAGTATTGCGGGTTGTAGCGCAGGCTGGCCTTGGCGGCGAGCAAGGCGGCTTTTTCCTGCTCGAACCGGGCGGCGGGCGCATCCAGCCGGGTGAAGTAGTAGTTCCAGTTGGCCATGCCGGGCGTCTCCATCATGGACCAATGCATCAACAAGGCCATGCGCTGGTCGCCCTTGCGCCACGTGCTGATGTTCGCCTTGCAGGTATTGCGCTGCGGGCCATTGGAGTACAGGCCGTCCATGCCGGGCTGCGCGGCGCGGGCCACTTCCGGTGCATCGCTGCTGCCGATCAGCTCGTAGCCTTGGTTGCGCAACTGCGGGGCAATGTCCTGCTGCAACACCTGCTCCGGCGTCATCGCGGGGCGCACCTTGCCGCCGTTCTGCTGGTACACCTGGGCCATTTGGCTGTTCGGCGTAATGAAGGACTGCAGGTTCACGTCCTTCACCTTCAGGTCCGGTTCATCCACATACCACGATCCGCTGGCATTTGTCTTCACGTTCCACCGTGCGGGCACTTGCAGCTGGGCCATGGCGATCCCCGCGAAGTTGCTGGGCAGGGTGATGGTCCGCACGCTGCCCTGCTCCTGCACCGGCTGTTGCCGGCCCGTTGAAGTGAAGGCCTGTTCACCTTCGGCAGGTGCCTCTTGGGCAAACTGGTCCTGCGTGTCTTGTGAGGCCGGATCGGCGTAGGTCTTTCCCGTAATGGCCGCCACTTGTGCTTGCAGGCTGCTGAGGTCTGCTGCTGCTGCTTTGTTTTCAGGCGTTTCGCTTTGTCCGCAGGCGCAGATCATCAAGGTGCTGGCTATGGAAAGGAACACGGAGGGTTGCATGGCCGTTGTGCTTTCCCCTTTATCGGGGCTGCACCGGAATGTGAACACCAAGCAAGAGAAAACCCGTTCACGCTCCCTGCCCGAAGGTGAGCAGGTTGTTGTCCGGGTCCAATAGGATAATTTTGCAGTCGCCTAGCGGTGATTGCGGGATGGGTTCCTGGCACTATTTTCCCGTACGGCCCAACCTGGCTGGCACTGCGTATGTCTCTTCCAATACCATCAACTGCACATGTTCCCATGCTGAGTCGTTCCGTTGTTCCTGTTCTCCTGCTTGGAATTTCATGGCCTTGCGCCAATGCCCAATGGGAGGCCGGTGGTATCATATCCATCACCAGCCACTTCAGCGCCGCCGCTTTCCATCAGGTTGATACAGGCCTCTTTGTATATGGCTCCAACAATCCAGGTCCATCTCCTTCAGCCACGGAAGGTGGCATTTTGCTCACATGGGATGCCGCCACATCGGGTGGAGGTGTGGTTTGGTACGAACCGAGCACCTTCATGGAGGATGTGGATGTGAAAATGGCAGGCGGAAAACCGTGGTACATCGCTGTTGGGCACGAATTGTATAACTACAGCCTTGTTGTACGAAAGGTTCATGGCAGCCAGAACCCATTGCAGTTCGATAGTGTGCGAACGGGCGTGGGACGCTATTACAGGGCGGTGCGCATGCGCAATGATCTTGTTGCCTTCGCGGCAGGCGGGACCAGTACGGGCGATGGGATCATCGACATGAGCACGGATACCGGCACTACTTGGGCACAGATCGCCGTGCTATCTGGGCAACCCGTGTCCCGCCTTCACTTCGTGAACGATCAGGTGGGCTTTGCAGCTACGGGTGGGTACAGCCGATTGTTCAACAATGGTGTGCATTTGCCCGACAGCGGTGCTATTTACCGCACCTTGAACGGCGGCCTTGATTGGGAACAGGTATTGGCTGATACGGCGACGGGGTTCTCGGATGTGGACTTCCTGAATGGTGACATCGGCGTGGCAACGCGCAATGATGGCACCATGCTGCGTACGATTGACGGTGGTTTGACATGGACTTCCGTGCCTGTTGAGGTAGACGGAGATGTGGTCATGACCAGTGTGGTGTTCCGAAACGATGGGCAAGGTTTCGCCAGTGGTTATCGTCCCGACGGAAGTGAAGGCATCATTCTGAACAGCTCGGACCAAGGGGCTAGCTGGTGGTTGAATTATTCCACGGCAGGCATGAACGGTGCGCGACGGATCTACGATCTATATTTCTTTGACGATGGGCATGGATATGCATGCGCACACTGGAAGCCATTGGTCACTGATGGTTTGATCACCGAAGTTGCAGGGCAAGGAGCTGCGGAATTGAGCTTATACCCGAACCCGGCCACGGACCAGGTGGAACTGCGTACCCTGCATGCCGGCATCGCACTGGTGGAAGTTGTTGATCGGTTTGGTGTGGTCGTGCATAGGTTTTCCACTGAAGCCCCCATTGCAAACTTCGATGTGAGGAATTTTGCACAAGGACTCTATTTCGTGCGCATCACATCGGGTACCACGGTTCAAACTGCGCGTTTGGTACACATGTGACAGTGTGCCCCCTGTCAGATCTCCTGCCCGAAGGTGAGCAGGTTGTTGTCGGGGTCCAGCAGGGCGAACTCACGCTGGCCCCACGGCCGGTTGCCTAAGTCGCCGTTCGGGTGGTTGGCCACCCCGCGATCGATCACCCAGCGGTACAGCCCGTCGATGTCCACCGTGCGGATGTACACCTGCCCGTAGGTGAGCTTGGGGTCCAGTGTGGCGTACAGGAAGAAGTGCAGCTCGATGCCGTCGCGGGAAAGCATGAGGTAATGGGGCACGTCCGCACCGAATTCAGCGAAGCCGAGCCGCTCCACGTAGAAGGACCGTGTAACGGCCTTGTTCCGCATGGGCAGCTTGGGGCAAACGGAGGTGAACATGCCCGCGAAGTTCGGCTCAATCGTCCAATCCCTTGCCTTCCAGGATCCGGTCCACGTGCTTCTCAATGCGCGCTTGGCGCGTTTTGGCCTGCTTGGCTGAACCGAAGTAGAGCAAGTAGCCGCGCTGCCTGCCTGGCGAGAGCGCGTTGAAGGCTTTCTTCAATCCGGGCATCTCCTTCAGTGCCCGTGCGAATTCCTCCGGTGTATGGAACTCAGCGGTCTTCTTCATCAGCACCTTCAGGCCCCGTCGTTCCACTTCCGCCGCCTCCTGCATGTAAGCGCGGATGGTGGGCGCCAGCTTCTGGATTTCCCGGAGGGATGTGAAGCGCAGTTGCCGTGCGCCCTGCACGTTTTCCGTTTGTTGCACCAGCAGCCCCGCCGCGTCCTTCAGCAGCACACCCTTGTGGAAGAGCACCGCGCAATAGTCCTTGAAGCCGTGGATCAGGAAGACGTTCTTGCCTTTCAGCGTGTAGCAGGGATGGCCCCACTTCAGCTCTTCGGTGAGGCCGCTCTCCAGCGCGAGTTCCCGCAATTCCGCGAAGGCCTCTTGCCATTGGGTGTCCTTGTTGAAAAACCAGTCGACTTTAGGGTTCATGCTCCGAAAATAGGACGATGGCCTTGTTCTACGTGCGCGCTGCACGCGCGGGCGAGTGGTTGAGCTGGGCTGTTTGCCAGGCACATTATCTCTTCCTGCGGACGCCTCGGATGTTGGGCAACAGCCGACCAAAAGGAAACTTGCGTGCACTATGATGAACGGTCAACACCTCGGCAAGATCCTCCTCCGTGAGGTGATAGATCAACCGGTAGTTGCCGACGGAAATTTCACGGATGGAAGCATGCCCTATCTCCGGAACAATGCGTCCCATGCGGGGATGAGTCTTCAATCGTTCAACACTGACGAAAAACCGTTCCACCTGCTTTGCAGCATGGAATTCGGAATCGCGTGCGATGTACGCGGCGATTGACTCCATGTCGCGCATCGCGTTCTCCGAGAACCTTACTTCAACCATTTGGCCATCCGCTTCTTCGCCTCATCGAGGGAAATGGTGCGTCCGGCTTCTGAATCGGCAATACCAGCGGCGATCTTCTCCAAGATGATGATGCGTTCGATGGCATCGTCCGCGTTGAAGCGATCGGGAAGGCTCTTCAGTGAACGGAGTACGGTCTTTTTATCGAGGAGGTCCTCACCCTTTTTCATGTACCGAAGGTAATGGATCTGTTCAAGCCACGCTCGGCGTGAACCCCGCCTGTTGTGCCGGGGCCAGCACGAACGGGGAGCCTTTGCGCCAGAGTGGGGTTCACGCTCCGAATTAGGCACGTGCCGGTATCAGCGTTCTTTCCGCTGGCCTGAAATGCCAGGATGCCGTGATCAGTACCAAGTAGAGCAGCACGGGGGCGATCATGCCAACCCCATCACCTGAACGCACATGGAAGTACAACGCGCCAGAAATGGTGAAGAAGATGCCCGCGTATGCCCACTCCTTCAAGAGTGGGGTTCTTGGAATGAGCAAGGCCACCACGCCCATTAATTTCCATACGCCAAGGAGGAGAAGGATATCCGCAGGAAAGCCCATGTGGACCACGTTCTCCAGACTTCCTGGACCGCTGGTCTTCAACTGGAAGATCTGGACCACCGCAGTGGAAGTCAGGCCCAAGGCCAACCACACCGTTGCCACCCAATAAATGATCTTGTTGCGCTTGCTCATGGTGAGGGTAATTATTGTGCGGCTTTGGCAGGATGCGTTTCGGACAAGCTGAACCAGTTGCCGCTGTCGTCCTTGAAGTTGCACGACACGCCGTAAAATTCCTTCTTCGGAGGGGCCTTGAACTCCACGCCCTTGGCGTGCATCTCCTCGTAGGCGGCGAACACATCGCGGCTTTGGAAGGAGCCGAAACCGAACATGCCCTTGCGGATCAGCATCGCCAAGGCATCGGCGGATTCCTTGTCCATGGCGTGGCTTTCCTTGGCCGCCAGCAGGGAGATCTCCAGTTCGGGTTGCTCCGGCGGCGTTACGGTGAGCCAGCGGAACTCGCCCTTCTTCACGTCGGTCTTTTTCTTGAAGCCGAGCTTGTTCACGTAAAAGTCGAGCGCGCTGTCCTGGTCCAGGACGTAAAAGCAGGTGTGGGTGAGTGAGAGGTGCATGGTTGGTTCTGTTTGATGGCACAAAGCAAGGAACAGGGCCACCCGCGTTGTTTGTCCGCGATTGCTATTCTTCCCTTGCGCCGTGTGCGCCGCTGAAGCAGTCCGGTACGAACTGGAGCGGATCCGTGCGTCCTTGTTGATGGCGTTGCAATGCCGCTTCGCGAAAGGCGGCGGGAGTGGCCCCGGTGGTCTTCTTGAACGCCCTGCTGAAGGAAGACAGGCTGTTGAAGCCGACGGCGATGCAGGCATCCAACGCCTGTGCGCCCTGTGCCATCAGTTCCTGGGCGCGTTCCATGCGGCAGTGCGTCAGGTGTTCGCGCGGCGTGCGCCCGTAGATGGCCTGGAACTCGCGGATGAAATGGAACTTCGAGTAGGCGGCCTCCCCGCTGATGGCGTTCACGTCGAGTGGCTCCGCGAAATGGGCGTCGATGAACAGCTTGGCCTGCACGATGCGCCGGTAGAAATAGGCCTTGGGGTAGGGGTCTTGGCCTGGTAGGTGATCACTCATCACGGCGCTCACATCTTATTCCCAGGCAACTTCGCGGCCTGCTTCACCCATGCCGTGATCTGCTTCTTGTCCATCACATCCTTTTCACGGATGTGCAGGTAGCGCACCTGCTTCTGGGTGCTGGCGGCGGGCGGAAGCGGCTCCAACAACGCACCTTGGAAGAAGGCGACCTTCACGTAATTCTTGGTCATGTGAAAGCCCATGAAGTACCGGTTTTCCTCCATGCCGTACATCGGGGTGTTCCACTTCACGGCCTTGAGCACCTTGGGCACCGCGCGGGTGATCAACGCATCTAATTCAACGGCCACGGCGCGTTTCCAATCCGGGATGGCTTGCAGGTAGGCCTGTACCGGCTCCTCGCCGTAGCCCATGGCGATCTGCGGATTGCCGCCGGAGAGGAGTTTTACGGGTTTGGGTTTTGCGGTGGCCATGTTCCAAAAGTAGGGTAGTGGGCCATGCTATTGGTCAGCATGCTCCGGAATGGACCCTGATGGACGCGGATCCACCCGCGTCCATCAGGGTCCATTTGTGCCCAAGAAGAGAACACAGGGTGCAGCATCACACCTGCAATACCCCCATGAGCACACATCGCCCCATCTTCGTTCGAAGCGCGGGCGAGTGGAGTACTGTCCTCTTACTACTTGCGGATGCGGCCCAAGAATTCTTCCTCGCGCTCCTTGGTGATCGCGGGCCGGTAAACATGGAAAGACCAGTGGTTCTGCCAGTTGTGCCGATATTTGTACAGGATGGGAACGCTTGCCGATATCCTCACAGTTTTACGCCGAGAACGCGCGCGCCTCTTCGCCAAGTACGGACTGAAGAGCATGGCCGTGTTCGGTTCGGCCACGCGCGATGACTTCCGGCCGGACAGCGATGTGGACATCATGATCGAGGTTGATCGACCCATTGGAATGGAGTTCTTTGATCTTGAGCAGGACTTGGAGCACATTGTTTCCCGCAAGGTTGATCTGGTGATGCGCGGCGCCGTGAAGCCGCATTACATGGAATTCATCCAGAAGGACCTGACCTATGTCTGAGCGGACCGATAAAGCACGCTTGATTGACATGTTGACGGCGGCGGAACGCATTGTGGCGGGGCTTCAGGGAGTGGATGAGGAGGCCTTCTTGGTGGACATGGATAAGCGCGACTCAACCGTTCTCCGGCTGCAGATCATCGGTGAGGCTGCATACCATATCACTGATGGTTTGAAGTCCCAGTATCCGGAGGTCGAATGGTTCAAGATCCAGGGCCTACGCCACAAGATCGTCCATGACTCTACGCCCTGGATGATCGGACCATCCATCACATCGCCGTGGACTACGTGCCACCCTTGGTGGAGCAGTTGAAGAAGATCGTAGAGTCTGGGGAGGCGTAATCAATTCCCCCGCCAGCGTACGTAGAACACGGGCTTCACCACACACTACAGCATCAATGTGCGTGCGACAAGTGCGCCGGGGTCTTAGTCCGCGTTTGCAACGCGGGCGAGTGCGGGGACCGGTTCGGTTGCAAGACGGGGCGATTATAAACAGCCAGAATGCCGGTTAATTTTGCAGGTATGCCAGGAGGTCAGCAAACCCAGTTGAAGGGTTCCGAAGCGGAGAAGTACGCCCATGAACTCGCATCTAGGAAGTATTTCAGCCGATGGTGCCATGTGAACCCATTGCCGGTCGATGAGCCGAACCATGAGCTTTGTGATCTGCTTATTGCGTGGGGAGAGATTGTCATCATCTTTTCGATTAAGAACTACGCGTTCAAGGGGAACTACGTTCGACACCAGCGCAAGACGGTCGAGAAGGGAATTGAGCAGATCAGTGGTGCCCACCGGAAGCTGCTGCGAACACCTTCGTTTACTGTAGTCGAGCAGGGGGCACGCCGGACCGTAACCTTGCCGGACTATGCCCAATGCAAAGTCCTTCGCGTTGTCCTGAACCTCGGTGAGCCCGTGTTGTTCTACTACGCTATCGAGCGCGATCAAGCTGGCAACTTGGTCCACATTTTCGATCGGTCGGCCTTCGATGGTATTGTCAATGAACTGGATACAATTCCAGAGTTGGTCGACTACTTGACGAAGCGCCAGGAGTGGATGAGCGACAAAGAGTTCACCTTGAGTCCAGGGAAGAACGCCCTATACACACCTGCGGTGAATGCCCAATTCCAGACCCAGTTTCCTAAGCGGGAGGATTCGCCGCACAGGCGCTTCAGTTGTACTGGTCATGAGTTGGACCTGCTGTCTGCATTCCTGCGCAACAATCGGAATTGGCCTGCGGATTTCGTGAGCCCCTTCCCGAAGGGCATGGTTATCGACTACGATGGTGAATGGGATCGGCTGTGTGCGGACCCGAAGTTCATCAAGCGCAAGGAGGCTGATGGTTTCACCAGTCTTGTTGATGCGTTGATAACGGAGATCCTGGGGAAGCCCGAGAATGAGCGGATGGCCTTTGAGTTGAGCTACCTCACGCGCTTTGATCGCCGACAACTCGCCCAGTCCTTGTTCGGATTTCTTGCGTCGGAGCACCCTACAAACGAGAACTACATCGGACGTCGCTTCATGTCATTGGCGCGGTACGATATGGTGTTTGTCCACTTCGGTGGAGTTCATGATGATGACTCTATGCGGGACGTGCTGGGGCTGATCTGCGACATGTATCGGTATCACAAGGTGTACGACAAGGACAGTCGATTGATTATGATTCTTGCATCCGATCGAACCAGTGTCCTAAGGCAGTATGCTATGTTGGGATACGAGGGACGATTCCCAGCAGAGCATGAACTGAAGATGGAGAGACTTAAGAAGCAGTGGGGCTGGTTCACCAACGAGCGAGTTGCTGCTACGACGCAGAACGAGTATCCGGACTAGGTCTTTGTGGCTTCCGCGTGACGGATTGAAGCGGAAAGCCCGCAGCGAGGAACGAGCGAGGACTTGCAGCGGAAAGCCGGACCTCGAAGGCCCTGAGCGAAGCACAGCGGAGCCGAAGGGTGCGAGGGGACACGCCCATCCTTCGGCACCGCTCAGGATGGGTCACGTCTGCAACACCCCTATATTGAACTCCCTCTCCGCCGGTGCCTGCTGCGCCGCTTCAATCCCCATCGAAATCCACGTCCTCGTCTCCAACGGATCGATGATCGCATCCAGCCATAACCGGGCCGCCGCATAGTACGGGCTGGTGCTGTCCTCATACTTCTTGCGGATGCGGCCCAGGATCTCTTCCTCGCGCTCCTTGGTGGTCACTACCCCGGACTGAAGAATACGGCTGGCTTCTCACTCCTTGCCAACGCTGCGCGTCATTTCATTTCGTTGAGGACCTGCTCTTTAGTCACATCTCTTATAGGCAGGCCAGTCGCTCTATTCAATTCACCTACGATTTCCCTAATCGCCGCTTTACTCGGACGTTCACAAACCACGAGCTTTTCGTTGGCGACCGACATCAGGAATACCTCATAGGAATAAGTATCGCCCCAAGAACCTGGTATGCTCGATGTACGGCCTCCTTTGTACGTGATGTCCCTGACCTGGATCCGGTCCAGCTTTGGTATTTCCTTGAAATCGGTTGCCGTTGCGAACAGCATGTACGTGCGAAATCGGTTCTTCACGAAGTCTAGTTCTATTCGAGGATGCACGAACATGATGGATAGTCCAAATCCAGATAACATGATCCCAATCCAAGTTGCCTTTCCGGCTTCAGAGAATGAAGCGATCATAAACGCAATCAGCAAAAGAAGGGCACCCATGAAGCACCCGATACCAATACCGCTGCGTTGTCGAATAATCACGTTTGCAACACCCCCATATTGAACGCCCTCTCCGCCGGTGCTTGCTGTGCCGCCTCGATCCCCATCGAAATCCACGTCCTCGTATCCAACGGATCGATGATCGCATCCAGCCACAGCCTTGCCGCCGCGTAATACGGGCTGGTGCTGTCCTCATATTTCTTGCGTATGCGGCCCAGGATCTCTTCCTCTCGCTCTTTCGTGATCTCCTCGCCGCGGCCTTTCAGCGCGGCCACTTCGATCTGCAACAACACTTTTGCCGCTTGGTCGCCGCCCATGACGGCCACGTTGGCGCTGGGCCAGCCCACGATGAGGCGCGGGTCGTAGGCCTTGCCGCACATGGCGTAGTTGCCGGCGCCGTAGCTGTTGCCCACCACCACGGTGAACTTGGGCACCACGCTGTTGCTCACGGCGTTCACTAATTTCGCGCCGTCCTTGATGATGCCGCCGTGCTCGCTGCGGCTGCCGACCATGAAGCCGGTGACGTCCTGCAGAAAGACCAGCGGGATGTTCTTCTGGTTGCAGTTGGCGATGAAGCGCGTGGCCTTGTCGGCGCTGTCGCTGTAGATCACGCCGCCGAACTGCATCTCACCTTTCTTGCTCTTCACCACCTTCCTTTGGTTGGCCACGATGCCCACGGCCCAGCCGTCGATGCGGGCGTAGGCGGTGAGGATGCTCTGGCCGTAGCCTTCCTTGTATTCGGTGAATTCGCTGCCGTCCACCAAGCGCTTGATCAGCTCGCGCATGTCGTAGGGCTTGGCGCGCTGGTCGGGCAGGATGCCGTAGATCTCCTTCGGGTCTTCCTTCGGAGGGGCGGGCTTCTCGCGACTGAAGCCGGCATCCTTGGGCTTGCCGAGCTTGTCCATGATGGCGCGGATCTTCTTCAGGCAGTCCGCATCGTCCTTGCACTGGTAATCGGTCACCCCGCTGATCTGGCTGTGCGTGGTGGCGCCGCCGAGGGTTTCGTTGTCGATGTCCTCACCGATGGCGGCCTTCACCAAGTAGCTGCCGGCTAAGAAAATGCTGCCGGTCTTCTCCACGATCAGGGCCTCGTCGCTCATGATGGGCAGGTAGGCGCCGCCCGCCACGCAGCTGCCCATCACGGCGGCGATCTGCGTGATGCCCATGGAGCTCATCACCGCGTTGTTGCGAAAGATCCTTCCGAAGTGCTCCTTGTCGGGGAAGATCTCGTCCTGCATGGGCAGGAAGACGCCCGCGCTGTCCACCAAGTAGATGATGGGCAGGCGGTTCTCCATGGCGATCTCCTGGGCGCGCAGGTTCTTCTTGCCCGTCATGGGGAACCACGCACCGGCCTTCACGGTGGCGTCGTTCGCCACCACGATGCACTGGCGCTTGCTCACGTAGCCGATCACTACCACCACGCCGGCGCTGGGGGCCCCGCCGTATTCCTTGTACATGCCGTCGGCGGCAAAGGCGCCGATCTCAATGCGCGGGCTCTTTGGGTCGAGCAGGGCGTCGATGCGCTCGCGGGCGGTCATCTTGCCCTTGGCCTTGTGCTTGGCGATGTGCTTCTCGCCGCCGCCCTGGTACACCTTTACCAAGCGCTTGTGCAGCTCGGAGACGGCGAGCTTGTTGTGGTCTTCGTTCTTGTTGAATTCGATGTCCATTGGTATTCAGTCAATCCTTGGATGCAATGGTTCACACCGGGTGGATATGTGCTGCGGTGCCGGTTACGGCAGGTGAAGCGGGTAAAAGGTTGCCGCGCGAATTTAGGCCGGGTCGGCGCTGACCGGGCAATTGGTGGGAATGCAATCCGTGCATCCATGGTCAATGTGCCATCCGGAAGCGCACGATCCGCGGCTTGCTTTCCTTGCCTTCCGTGGAGATCAAGAGATCGCCGTCCGGAAGAAACGTGATGCCCTCCGGTTTTGGCAGCAGGCCCTCATCCAGCAAATAGAGCGCCTTGTATCCACCGTTGCGGTCCAGTACCAGCAGGGTTTGGTCCACGGCGGAAAGGATGAAGTAATGGCCCGTGGCAGGCTCCACGGCGACGGAGGACATACGGAACTTGATCCGGGGCACCTGCTTGCCTTGGTCGGTGGTGCGCAGGGGGATGTCCACACCAGCGGCTTTGGCGGCCCGGAGTATCTGCTTGACGGAAAAAGTCAGTGCCGGCCGAAGTTGCAACGCAAACGTTATGGGGTCGAAGGCGAAGACCTCCCTCTTATCGCGCAAATCGGGCCCGCCCTTCAGGTTGTCCTTCGGGGCCACAAGCACGCGGTTGTCCACCGGATCGTACCCCAGCCCTTCGATGTTGCGATGGGCCAGCATCAGGTTGAAGCTGTCCACGGCCACATAGCGGTCTCCGTGCTGGGTGATGCGGTAGATCAAGCCGTCGCTGCGCAGGGCGAAGAGGTCATTGCCCACGCGGGTGAGTCCTTCCATGTCGCCCGGCGGGCCGAAGGGATGGCGTTCCACGATCCGGCCGTCGGACAGGTTCACCAGGTAAAGCGTAGCTGCTTCATCCTGCAGGCAGGCCACGGTGTGGTCGTCGATCTCCGTTAGTCCGCTGATCTCGCGCAGTTCAACGGGAAGATCAAGAACGGAAAGTGGTTTGGACAAGGTGCCTTGGGCATGAAGGCCCGCAGCCATGAAAGAAAGGAGCACGGCGGCAAGTGTCTGGATGCGGCGCAGGGTGGCAATTGAAACGAGGTTCATGTGCCCTGGTCCGGTTTGGCTTAGCCACGCAAGTATTGCAGCACAAGGATGGCGGCGCCCATCGCGATCTCCAGCCACATCATGGACCTGATGTAAGCGCTGGGACAGCCCACCTTGGCGATGGACCATGCGCGCCCCAAGCCTGCCATGGCCACAATGAAGCCCAGGAAATACAGCAGCGTATGGTGCTGGCCAATGGTTGCGATCACCCAGGCCAGTAGGAACCCCATGCTAAAATAAATGCCGCTGGTGAAGCGGAGCAAATTGTCCAGCATTTGTGCCGGGGCGTGTTCCTGTGGTAAAAAGGCCATGGCCCCCTTGTTCAGCAAATTGAACCCGCCCAGCAGGCAGATGATGGCGATCAGGCCAAGAATGATCTGCAGGGCAGTGGTCATGTCCGCTGGGGGAAGGCGGTCAAGCTTTCCGTACCCGGACCGCGTTCATGCCCTTGGGCCCGCGCTCCAGTTCGTAGCTCACCTTTTCACCTTCGCGGACTTCTTCCAGCACGCCGCTGATGTGGAAGAAGTAGCGGTCGCGGCCGCCATCTTCATTGATGAACCCGAATCCTTTGCCCGTATCGAAGAAATCCACGCGGCCCGTATGCATGGGGTCCACGGCCTCTTCCTCCCGTCGGGGCACGCCCAGCACGATCTCCGACGCATCGATCTCCACACGCTTGGCGGGGTCTGGCGGAGTGTCAGTGAGCATGCCGTTCTCATCCACGTAGGCCATCATGGAATCCAGGTCACCACTGCCGGAGCTCGCCTTGCGCTCTTCCTTCTTGCGCTGCTTCTCCAACCGCTTCTGCTGTTTCTTCTTTTCTTTTTCCCTTTTTTCGAATGTTGCCATGTGTGTTCCTGCGCGTGTTGGGCCGCGGGGCTCAAGCAGGAGGGACACCTCAATGGCATCAATGCTGGATCCGGGCTTCTTTGAATGCAGGTTCGCGAAGGTACGCACAGGATGGATGAGTTCCACGGAACTTGCATGGACAGTGAAGCCCATATCGCATGATATGCGGGCTGTCCCCTCTCTTTTGCCCGTCGTTTCGGCCTGTATCTGAACACGAAAGCCCCCCGTTGCCGGAGGGCTTTCGCCGTTGTGATCGCCGATCGTTCCGGGGCTATCGGACAATGCTGAGGCGCTTCACGAGCTTCACGCCGTTGGCATTGATGTTCACCATGTATGTGCCGGCGGCCAGGTCACCGGGCAATTGGAGCGTAGTGCTGAAGCGGTCACCGCTGTTGCCGAACGCATGCATCCACACCTGCTGGCCGGCCAGGTCAACTACATCCACAGTGATGTACTGCTCCCCGTTCCCAAGGCCGCCGAGGTCGAGATGCACTTGCCCGTCACGCACGGGGTTGGGCCAGAGCGTGGATTCGAAGGCTGCGGTCTGCGCCATGCGCGCAAAGCTGGGCGGATTGTTGATGGTGATGGTGCAGCTGCTGGGGCAGAAGCCGCTGTACACGCCCCCCAGCTTCACGTTGATCTCCACATTGTAAGTGGAGCCGTTCACCAGCGGGGGGGCAACCATGTTGTTCCACTTCAGCTGCAGGATGTACGTGCTGCGCACGAATGTTTCGTCATAGCCCTCACTGGTGTTGTAAATGCGGAACTGGTACTCGGATGCGCCGGGCACCGGAGTGGCGTAAATGAAGCTGTTGTTCGTGGGCGGGTTGAAGGCGCGGGTTTCGTTGCAGCTATGGCCGTAGTTCGGCGCGGGGATCAAGCCGCTGCACGGTACCGTTGGGGCAAGGCCCGTTTCACAACCACTGCCCCAGTGGGCACTGGTGAGCGGACCGGCCACATTGCTGCGCACGCGGGAGAAGTAGTGTACACCGGGCACCAGCGGGTTGCTCACCATGTCCCAGAAATGGACATAGTTGATGGTGCGCACAATGCGGCGGAGGAAGCCAGCGTCCGGGTCGCTGAACTCAAACTGGTACTGCGTGGCGCCGGTCACCTTGTTGCAGTACACCTTGTTGCCGGGCAGGTTGGTGAAGATGCCGCACTCCGTGGCCGCTATGTTGGCGGTGCCCAAGGGCAGGCTGAAGCTGTGCGCGGTACCATAGCCAGGACTGGCCGGTGTGGCGGAAGGTGATTGGCTGCCGCTTGTGAAGGTGTCCTTCAGGATCAGCTTGCCCGTGGTGCTGCGCAATTCCCAGCCGCCGTTGGTAATGCCGTCACCAAAGCTGTCCATGAGCTTGAAGTTGTAGAACGCATTGCTTGGGAAGGCCTCCAAGCACACCGTGGTGCTGTTCAAGGCATTGGCATTGGTGGGTGCTCCGGAGGCAAGAAGGGAAAGGCCGCTGTCTCGGATCTCCCAGCTCAATTGGGCAGGGTTGGCATCGGCGGTGATGTTCACCACTACTTCGTTGCCGCAGCCCAATTTCACCACCCAGGCATCACCACCGCCGTGGTTGCCGGTTACATCGCCGTTGGTGGAAGCGGCGCTGCCTGCCACAACGTAGTAGCTGTCAGTGGTCAGGTCCAGGGCATAGATCCCGTCGGCTGCGGTTCCCCCCATGCACTTTTGCCATTGCACGGCGCCGGTGCTGCCAATGTTCACTAACCACGCATCATCGTTGCCATGGTTGCCGGCCACATCTCCATCGTTGGATTTGGTGGTGCCGGACATTGCATAGCCTCCACCGGACAGTTGCCGGATGTAGTAGCCCGCATCCACGCTGGACCCGCCTAAGCACTTTTGCCACGTTAAGCTGCCCGTATTGTCCAGCTTTACCACCCAGGCATCCTGTCCCCCGTGTTTACCGCTCACATCCCCGTTGGTGGATGCGGTTGTGCCGGCCATTACGTAGCCGCCGTCCATGGTTTGTTCGGCGGAATAGGCAAAGTCCGCAGCAGTTCCGCCCAAGCACTTTTGCCATTGGATCGATCCCGTGTTGTCCAATTTCACCATCCACACTTCATCGCCACCATGGTTGCCGCTCACGTCCCCATTGTTGGATTTTGTGTTGGCGGCCACGATGTACCCGCCATCAGTGGTTTGCCTGATGGAATATCCGTAGTCGGCCACTGTGCCCCCGATGCACTTCTGCCATTGAATGGTGCCGGTATTGTCCAGTTTCACCACCCAGCCGTCGTAGGTGCCGTGGTTGCCGCTCACATCGCCGTTGGTGGAACCGGTATATCCGGTAACGGCATAGCCGCCATCGGAAGTTTGCACCACGGAATACAACTCGTCATATCCTGATCCACCCAGGCTTTTCTGCCATTGAATGGTGCCAGTGGCGTCCAGCTTCACCACCCATCCATCACGGTTGCCGTGGTAGCCGGTAACATCGCCGTTGTTGGAACCGGTGTAGCCGGCAACAATGTACCCACCGTCAGCAGTTTGGCGGACATCATAGCCCAGGTCATCGCCCGTTCCGCCCATGGCCTTCTGCCAAGCAATGCTGCCGGAGGAACTCAGCTTTACCAGCCACACGTCCGCCCCCCCGTGATTGCCCGCAACATCACCGTTGGTGGAATAGGTGTTTCCTGCCATGATGTAACCGCCATCCGAGGTTTGCCGCACGGTGTTGGCGTTGTCAGCGGCGGTGCCACCAAGGCTCTTCTGCCATTGGATCAGTGGTTGGGCCTGGGCAAATGAAAAAAATGCGGCAGCTG
>JAFDZY010000445.1 GCA_018266685.1 Bacteroidota bacterium | reverse complement strand
TAATCATGAACTGCCCTGAGCGGAGCCGAAGGGCCAACCAAGTTCAGCACCGGTGGTTTTTCAAGCCTGGTGTACATTTCTGTACGTGATGCAATCCTGGCTTGGTCAATTTGATGCGTCTGCCCCGGGGGACAATATTGAACAACTATCTCGCTGACAGTTCACACATCACCGTCCATCCGGCAATAGGTCATGCACCTCATCCACGCGGGTGATCACCACATAGCCGAAACAACCCTGGGCCAACGCATACACTTTGTCGTCAGGTCCGGCGGTGGAAAGGGCCAACCGGTCCCTGTCCGGGTCCTTGCCCCAATCGCCCGGCCAGGGCAAATGCTCCGGGAACGACTGTTCGCGCAGCCAATAGGCGTGCAGGTCGAAGTTGCGGCCTGCTTGCACCAACATGCGTTCTTCCGGCCCGTGCACCAGGAAATTCAGCAACAGGCAACAGCAAAAAATTGCCGGACCTACCGCGAGCAAATTGAACCAGAACCACTCCAAATGGTCCATTGCAAAACGCTTGGCATACCACTTGCGCGGAAGCAGGTTGCCCGCAACGGCAAAGAGCGCCAGCCAGCGGAACAGCGCGGAGTAAGTGATCAGGGTGCGCTGCCCCAGCGACCAAAAGCACACGATCAACACCAGAATGCCCAGTGCCATGGCGGTGGTGGGCCATTCAGCCCCGGCTTCCACGCCGGGCTGTTGACGAGCACCCTGCCGCGGCCGGAAAGTGCGCTGGTACCGCCCGTTACTTTGATCCATCGTTGCCGTCCTTGCCGGGCGCCCAGTTCCTCCTGATGAAATTCCCGGCACGGTGGTGCGTTTCGTGAGATAGCCGGTGAAAGATACCATGCACGCCCACACCAACCGCCTTGCCGCCGAAAGCAGCCCCTACCTGCTGCAGCACGCGCACAATCCGGTGGATTGGTACCCGTGGGGCGAAGAAGCCTTCGCCAAGGCCAGGGCGGAGAACAAGCTGGTGCTGGTGAGCATCGGCTACAGCACCTGCCATTGGTGCCACGTGATGGAACATGAATGCTTTGAAGATGCGGAAGTGGCCAAGCTGATGAACGAACGCTTCGTCTGCATCAAGGTGGACCGCGAGGAGCGCCCGGACATTGACCAGGTGTACATGGCCGCAGTGCAACTGATGACCGGGCGCGGCGGCTGGCCCTTGAACTGCTTTGCCCTGCCGGACGGGCGGCCCGTGTATGGCGGCACGTACTTCCCCAAGGAACAATGGCTTCAGGTGCTTGATCAATTGGCGGACAAGTGGGCCAGCCAACCGAAGCAGTTCACCGACTATGCGGGGAAATTGCACAACGGCATCCGGCAGGCCGGCGTGGTCCGGTTGAACGAAGCGGCACCGGCGTTCTCCCGAAAACAATTGGACCAAGTAGCCGACGGTTTGGACCGCCAGTTCGACACGGCCTGGGGCGGCCCGGACCGCGCGCCCAAGTTTCCCCTGCCCAATACGTACGCCTTCCTGCTGCGCTACGGCATCACCACGGATGCCAAAGCCATTCTGAAGCAAGTGCGGCTCACGCTGGACAAGATGGCGCAAGGGGGCATTTTCGACCAGATCGGCGGCGGCTTTGCCCGCTACAGCACGGACATCAGTTGGAAAGTGCCGCACTTCGAAAAAATGCTGTACGACAACGCCCAGCTCATCTCCCTGTACAGCCAGGCGTACCAAGCCTTCCGGGACAAAGAATACCATGATGTGGTCCGCCGCACCGTGCAATGGGCCGTGCGTGAAATGCAGGCCGAAGGCGGCGGCTGGTACAGTGCATTGGATGCGGACAGCGAAGGCGTGGAAGGCCTGTTCTATTTGTGGACGGAAGACCAATTGTCCACCGCCCTCGGGGAAGACCTGGAATTTGCCAAGGAGTTCTACAACGCCGGTGGCGAAGGCTTTTGGGAAGAAGGGCGCAACATCCTGCTGCGCACCATGGACGACCAGCGCTATGCCCGCAAACATGGCCTCACACCGGAGGAACTTTCCGCGAGGCGGGCCCTGGTGGACGGCAAGCTGCTTGCAGCGCGGGCCGCGCGTGTACGGCCCGGGCTGGACAACAAGGTGATCACGGCGTGGAATGCCATGATGGCCAGCGCGCTGTGCAATGCTGCGGAAGCCTTTGGGGAGCCGGCATACTTGGAGCTGGCAAAACAGACCATGCACCAACTGCTCAGCAGGTGCAGAAGGCCGGACGGCGGGCTTTGGCACGGCCACACCAAAGGCAAACCCACGGTGAACGGCTATTTGGACGACTACAGTTTCACCCTTGAGGCCTTGGCAGCACTGTACCAGCTCACCTTCGATGAGCAGTGGCTTACCGGGGCACGGGCACTGGCCGAATACACCATCCAACATTTCCTGGACGAAGGCAGCGGCATGTTCCGGTATACCAACGACACCGATCCCCCGTTGATCGCAAGCAGCATGGAAGTGCAGGACAACGTGATCCCCGCCTCCAATTCCAGCATGGCCAAGGGCCTTTTCACCTTGGGGCATTTGTTCGATGAACCTCGATGGCTGAAGCTGGCCAAACAGCAATTGGCAAACGTGTTGGAAGGCATGAAGGATTACCCAGAGGGCCATACCAATTGGGCGCTCCTGTTGATGGACCACTTGTTCCCGTATTATGAAGTGGCCATCACCGGCCCCGAGGCACTGGCACGCCGCGGGCAGCTCGGCCTGCAGTACCATCCAGGCTGTTTGTTCATCGGCACATCCAGTGGCAGCAAGCTCCCATTGCTTGCCGATAAGCCGGTAGGCGCGCAGACCATGATCTACGTTTGCGAAGGCAAGGTGTGCCAATTGCCCGTTCACAGCGCGGAAGCGGCGTTGATCCAAATGCAATGAGACCAGTTCTGACGTGTGCCTTGCTCCTGCTGATGTTGCCCTCCCGGGCCCAAATGCTTCTGGTGGAACCGGGGGCGGGCGAACCTGAACAGACCCAGTTCAACCCGGCGTTCATCGTGCGCAATGGAATTACGGCCGTAAACGCCCAACTGTGGACCAAGCAGGACGGCAGGCCCATGCAGCCGTTGGAACGATATTTCCGCTACCGCTTCAGCACGGGCGGCCAGCTGGACCGGGCTACGCACATGCTGGGCAGTGCCGCCACGGGCATGGACACCGCTTCCGTGCTATACAGCTACGGCACCGATGGCCGCCTGTTGCAGGAGCTGCACAATGACGTGCATGGGTACTACGCCCTGCAGATGGAATACGGGCCGGATGCACGCATTGTGCGGGAAACCCATGTGCGCTTGGGCGGACTTACCGCCGCACTGGACGGCCCCGGGGCTGACACGCCCACGGTGATCAGTGATGAACGGTTCACCTACACTACATTGAACGACACCTCCTGGCGGAAGACCTTCCTGAATGACCGCGGCAGGCCGTACCAAGAGGAAACCTGCACCAAGGACCGCCTGGGCTATCTGCGCCGGATCGAAACCTTGAACTTGATCACGCAGCGGCGCGGCCTTACCACCTTCGCTTATGACGGCAAAGGCAGGCTCGCTTCGCAAACCGCCCAGGCCAATTTGGCCGTGCCGGAAGCAACCACTTGGCAATGGACCTATGATGTGACCGGCGATCCGCTCACCCGTGATCTGTTCCGCAACGGCACACTGGCCCGCCACAGCGAGTTCCTCTATGCGGAAGGCACCCTTTTCTTGAAAGCTGTGATCACCAAGAACAACGAAACGGGCCTGATCGAGATCTTGCGCATGGAGGTGGAACGCTGAAACCAGCGGTTGACATGGCCTGGGTATTTGTATACCTTGGATGCACCATTCCCGCTGTTCAACATGGCGCATGCGTCACCCCTGTTGCAGGAAAACATGCCGGGTATTGAACGGCGATCGTCCATCAGTACCATGGATTTCATCCGGGAGTATGTGGAACCTGGCCGCCCATTGATCCTTACCGATTTCGCCAAGCAATATCCGGCGCTCGGCAAATGGACGCCCCACTTTTTCAGTTCGCATTATGGCAGCCTCTCCCATGAAGTGAAAGGTGTGCGGTACAGCATCGCCGAACAGATGGGCCTCATCCAAACTTCCACGGAGGAAAAGCCAGCCCCGTATTCCTATAACTTGAACATCGACCTTGCCTTTCCGGAGCTCAGACCGGACGTGGAGCCATTGCTCCTTGGCCGAAGGGACCGGCTTGCCACCCGGTTATTACTGAGGAAATTGACCCGGGGTACCATCAAGCATGAGGTCTTTTTCGGTGGCAAGGGAGCCTCGTTCCCTTACCTGCACGTGGACTTGCAGCATTTGCACACGCAGATCACCCAACTGTATGGCGACAAAGAGTTCTTTCTATTCCCCCCGGACCAGACCCCATACATGTACCCGAAGCCGGACTATCCGTTGGTATCAGCGGTGGACAACGTCTTCAACCCGGACCCTGTGCGCTTCCCATTGTTCTGCCAGGCCAAGGGCCACCGTGAAATGCTGAAGGAAGGGGAGACCATTTTTTTTCCCACGGGCTGGTGGCACATGACACGGATCCCGGGGCCGAGCATTTCATATGGACGTGCCCTATTGGAACGTGGAAATTGGCCCGCGTACTTGAAGGACACCTACAACGGTTGGAAGCAAAAATCCGCATTGATGGCCATGGCCGCGTACGCGATTGGCCGGTGTTGCGGCGCGCTGATGGACCTTGGGGAGCCCGCCCTGCCGCTCATTTAGATCACGCCCAGTTCCTTGCCCACCTTGCCGAACGCAGCAAGTGCTTTATCAATGTGGGCATCGGAATGTGCGGCACTGAGCTGTACCCGTATGCGTGCGGTGTCCTTGGGCACCACGGGGTAGAAGAAGCCGATGACGTAGATGCCTTCCTCCAGCAATTTGTCCGCCATTACTTGGCTCAACTTGGCATCGCCGAGCATCACGGGCACGATCGCTGCTCCCGCGCCGCGCGTCTTGAAGCCCAGCTTTTCAATGCCGCTGCGGAAGCGGTCCACGTTCCGTTCAAGGTGGTCACGCAGTTGCGTGGAAGCGGTGAGCAGGTCGATCACCTTGATCGATGCGCCCACGATGGCCGGCGCCAGCGAATTGCTGAAGAGATAAGGCCGTGACCGTTGGCGGAGCATGTCGATGATCTCCTTGCGCCCCGTGGTGTACCCGCCCATGGCACCGCCAAGCGCCTTGCCCAGCGTGCCCGTGATGATGTCCACCCGGCCCGTTACGCCGCAGTGCTCCACGCTGCCCCGCCCTGTTTTACCGATGAAGCCCGCAGCATGGCATTCGTCCACCATCACCAGCGCCTCGTACTTGTCGGCCAGGTCGCACACGCCTTTCAGGTCGGCCACGATGCCGTCCATGCTGAACACGCCGTCCGTGACGATGATGATGTGCTGGGCCCCGTCTTTCCGCGCGGTCTTCAACTGCAGCTCCAGGTCCGCCATGTTGTTGTTCTCATAGCGGTAGCGCATGGCCTTGCAGAGCCTTACGCCGTCAATGATGCTGGCGTGGTTGAGCGAATCACTGATGATCGCATCTTCCTGCCCAAGCAGCGGTTCGAACACACCGCCATTGGCATCGAAGCAGGCGGCGTAGAGAATGGTGTCCTCCGTGCCGTGGAACCGGGCCAGCTTTTCCTCCAGCTCCTTGTGGATGTCCTGCGTGCCGCAGATGAAGCGCACGCTGCTCATGCCGTAGCCGTGGCTGTCCAATGCGGCATGCGCGGCCTTCATCACTTCCGGGTCGGAGCTCAGCCCGAGGTAGTTGTTGGCGCAAAAGTTCAGCACCTGCTTGCCGTTCACGGTGATCTCCGCGCCTTGCTCACTGGTAATGATGCGTTCCCGCTTGTACAGGCCAGCATCATCAATGGCGGCCAGCTCCTTGGTCAAATGGTCCTTCAAACTTCCGTACATCAATTGGGGGGTCTTCGGTTGGGAGAAATGGATCGTGTCAGCCCACTACGCGGGGCACCTTGAAATAGTCGCTGTCCTTGACCGGCGCATTCGCCAACGCCTCCTCCTTGGTGATCTCCATGCGGGCTTCATCCGCGCGGAGCACATCCTCTTCTTCCGTCAGGAAGATCAGCGGTTCCACCCCTTTGGTGTCCACTTCGGCCAAGGCGTTCACGAATTCAATGACGCGCTGCATGTCGGCGAGCATGGATGCGCGTTTGGCGGGATCGCCCATGTCCAGCCGGGCCAATCCCGCGATGCGGTCCAAGGTGGCTTCGTCAATTTTCATGTGCAGGGAATGATGCGCGGAGCGGGGCCTCGATGGCCTCATGCACGCGGTGCCGCAAGTTACCGATATCCTCCGTGCCGAGGCCTTTTGTGCTGATGGCCGCATGCACCACCACGCGCGCCCGGCCAGGGTGGCCGCGGCTCAGCAGCGTCTCCGGGTCGCCGAACAGCCGCCAGTTGTCCAGGAAGGTGATGGGCAGAATGGGAACCTGCTTCTCCACCGCGAGGCGGAAGGCACCGTCCTTGAAACTCTTCATGCGCGGCACGCTGTAGGGAATGGTGCCCTCCGGAAAAATGCAAACGGAAACGCCGCGGTCCAACGCTTGGCCCGCCTTCAGGAACGCCCGTGCGGCACTGGTCCGGCTGCCCCGGTTCACGGCGATGTGCATGCCCTTGAAGAAGATCCGGAACAGCGGCCACTTGAGCAGTTCGTACTTGCCCATGAACAGGAAGTAGTCCGGGATCACATTGAAGGTGTGGATGATGTCCAAGTAGCTCCCATGGTTCATGCACACCACGTAAGGCTGTGACGGCAGTGGCGCATCCCGGCGCACCTTCACCGGCACCAGCAGGAAAACGTTCAGGAACTTGGCCCAGGCCCGCATGAGCTTGAACGCGGCCGGATACCGCGAAGGCCGGCGCAGCAGCACCTTGAACGGCACGTACAACAGCAGCATGGACAGCAGGAACACGAGCACGAACCACAGCTTGAAGGCCAGCCGGGGCAGCACCAGCAGCCACATCGGCCAGCGCCGCCGCATGGCGCGGCCATCGGCCACCTGCGGCAGGGAGGAGGGATCACGTTGCGGTTCCACGTCAGGTGTCGCCAAAAGAAGGGCGAAACTACCTTCTATATTCGTGCCCCCGCCATGCGCCATGCGGCGTGCAGACCGGCGGCCCCAACGTATATGCGCGTACTCACCGGCATCCAAAGCACCGGCATTCCCCATTTGGGAAACCTGTTTGGCGCCATACAACCCGCCATCGCCATGTCCCGCGCGGGGAACAACGATGCCTTTTTGTTCATTGCCAACCTGCATTCGTTCACCAAAGTGCGCGACCCCGAACAGTTGCGGGAGAACACGTATGCCGTGGCAGCGGCGTGGCTGGCTTGCGGCCTGGACCCGGAAAGGGTGACCTTTTACCGGCAAAGCGACGTGCCTGAAGTGGCGGAGCTCACCTGGTACCTGGCGTGCCTAACGCCCTACCCCATGCTGGCCAACGCCCATTCCTTCAAGGATGCCATGGCCAAAGGGGTGGTGCCCAACGCAGGTATTTTCAACTACCCGGTACTGATGGCAGCCGACATCCTGTTGTACGACACGGACCTCGTGCCCGTGGGCAAGGACCAAAAGCAGCACTTGGAGATCACGCGTGACATCGCCAATGCGTTCAACAGGGCTTACGGGGAAGATACGTTCGTGGTGCCGGAGGCGCGCATCGATGCGCAATTGATGACCATTCCGGGCACCGACGGGCGGAAGATGAGCAAGAGCTATGACAATACCCTCAACATCTTTCTCCCGGAAAGGGAATTGAAAAAACAGGTGATGGGCATTGTGACTGACAGCAAGGCGCTGGAAGACCCCAAGGACCCTGAAAACGACAATGTTTTCAACCTGTTCAGGCTTGTGGCAACTGCTGCCGAAACAGAAACCATGCGCAGCAACTACCTGCGCGGCGGGTATGGCTACGGCCATGCCAAAAAGGAACTTTTGGGGGTGCTCATGGAACGCTTTGCCGGGGAAAGGCAAAAGTTCCAAACACTGATGGCCGACCGCACGGAGCTGGACAAGCAATTGGCCATTGGTGCGGACAAGGCCCGGCAGGTGGCGGCAACCACCATGCACCGCGTGCGGGCCAAAGGGGGCTACGGCCGCATGGGCTAAAAAATAACGAGTGGTCAGTTGCCGCATTTTCCGGACAAAGGGAAGGTTGTTGATAACCCGTGCTGGCCGCATGGTGCTGCGGATGAAAATCACCGCGTACATTGGCAGTACACAAATCGGGCATGTTGCCCGGAACTAAAAACAAAAAGGGAAATGGCAGCAGCAGTGGAAGCATATTGCGTGAAGTGCAAGGCAAAGCGGAACATGAAGGACGCCAACCAGGTGACCATGGCCAACGGCCGCAAAGCCATGAAGGGGAAATGCCCGGAATGCGGCACGGGCATGTTCAAAATACTTGGCAAGTAACCCAGGGGTGCCGCCTTTCGTTGGAAGGCGGCACCGTCTTAGGGCCTTCATGCCGATCAGACGTGGCCGTTCATCACCACCATGATACACATCCGGCTACAATCGCGGGAAACCACGCGGTACCTCTTCACCATCCTGGGGGTGCTTTTGGCACTCCACCTCTGGGTGGCTTTTTGCCATTTGGTGCTGCACTGGAAAGTAGAGGCGCTTACCCAATTGGTGGACGTTGACCTGGAGGCTAACCTGCCCACGTTTTTCAACGTGGCCCTCTTCTTCATAGCCGCCATGCTCTTTTACCTGCATGGCAAGGCCGAGCAGGGTGCCCACCGGCGCGGCTGGTTTGTGATGGCAGTGGCGTTTTGCTTCCTGGGCATCGACGAGGGTTCGCAGATCCATGAGAAATTCATGATGTTCACCCTGCGGTTGATGAACCACGGCAAACAGGACGGAGGGGACCTCGGTTGGTTCTATTATGCATGGGTGATCCCGTACGGCTTGGCCACCATCGCTTTGGTGGTCACCTTGGGCGGTTGGCTGTTCAAGATCCGCCCGGAGTTGCGGAAAGGTCTGGTCATTAGCGGCACGATCTATGTCTTCGGTGCCATTTTCCTGGAAATGGCCGGCGGCAAATTGGCCCGTACGCTCCCCTTCCAGGATGCCTCCAATTTCCCGTGGTTGCCCTGTAATATTTACGATGATCCGGGAAGCTGCTGGTTGTACATGGAGCCGCGATACATCATCCTGTACACCCTGGAGGAAACCTGCGAAATGACGGGCTTGATCCTGTGCATCGGTGCGCTGTTGAAGGCCTTTGAGGCGAAGCAACTGCAGGTGGGGATCACCGTGGGTGAGCGCCCTGGTCCATGATGGGAAGGTTCACAGTTCGCGGATCACTTTGCCGGAAGCGGTGCGCCTGAACTCGCGCAGGGCCGTGACCCGCCGCGGCATCTCGTGGATGCTCAGCACGGTGAAGAGTTTATCCAGCACGTCGTGGATCACCTCCGGGCCGTCCTCTGTCTCCAAGACCAGCATCACTGCTTCGCCGAGCGCTGGCTCCGGGAAGGACATGAAAAAGTGCGGGTACGGGATCAGCCCGGCGGTGCGCACCTCCAGTAATTCGGGATAGATCTTCTTGCCGCCGCTCAGGATCACGTTGTCAATGCGGCCCAGCCATGTGAAGTGCCGTTCATCGCGCAGCTCCACCAGGTCGTTGGTGACGTGCTGCCTGCGCGACAAGTGCGGGGTGTTGACCACCAAGCAGCCTTCTTCATCCTGTGCGAAGGTCACGTTCCCAATGGCCCCGTAGGTGCGGCTCTTTCCCGGTCCGTTGATCTTGCGCAAGGCCACGTGCGTCACGGTTTCCGTGCTTCCGTAGCCTTGGAACACTTCTGTTTTCAGTCCCTGCAGATCTTCCTCCAGCACCTCGCTCACCGGCCCGCCGCCCAGCAGGATGGTGTGGAACTGCTCCTCCACGCGGGCCTTGTCCTCCTGGATGGCGCGGTGCAGTTGCAGCGGCACCATCGCGGTGAAACGGAAGCGGTCGCGGCAAGCACCCAGGTTGTCCAGCACGCTCCCGCGCGGATCGATGATGTGCAGGTCCAGTCCTAGCGCCATGGCGCGCACCACCATCATTTTGCCCGCGATGTAGGCACAGGGCAGGCAGAGCAGCACGCGGTGGTTCTCCTCCAGCCCGAACGCATCAGCGGTAAGGCGGGCGCTGCGTACAAGGTCGGTGCGCGGAATGCGCATCAGCTTTGGGGGCCCCGTGGTGCCGCTGGTGGAGGTGGCAAGCGCACGCCCCGCCATCATGGTCAACTGCACCACCACCGCGCAGAGATCCTGCTTCCACTCCTCCTTCTTGCCCCGATCAACCCACTTTGTGAAATGCTGGTAAGCCTCGAACTGGGTCATGATCCGCCCGTCCAGCACCAAGGTCTTGAAAGCGTCTTTGACCGTGCGCGCGTACTTCACCTGCCTGCTCATGGTTCAAGTCGTTGCAGGTCCCACGGCATTTCCGGGCGATAATACAAATTGCCGTGCTCCACCATCAATGGGCTGGGGAGGTTGTCCGTGTACACCTGGCCCGTGCCCAGGCCCTGCGGAACGGACACGCCCAGCGTGGCGGTCCATTGGGCAATGGCGTTCAGGCCAATGGTGCTTTCCAGCGCCGAAGTGATCCACCAGCCAATGCCGCGCTGCTCCGCCAATTGGATCCATTCCTGTGCTGCGGCCCAACCGCCCACCAAGCTGGGCTTGATCACGATGTGCTGCGGCTTCACATGGTCTAACAGGTCTTGCTTGGCCTCCAGGGTATTCAGGCCGATGAGGTCCTCGTCCAGCGCGATGGGCAGCGGGGCGTTGGCGCACAGTTCCGTCATCACTTCATACAGGCCCGGCGCCACGGGCTGTTCAATGCTCTCCACTTGCAGGTGCGCCAGGCGCTCCAGCACGGGCATCACATTGGCGTGGGTAAAGGCCCCGTTGGCATCCACGCGCAAGGCGAGTTCCGCGGCGCTGAACGAGCGGCGCACCTCGGCCAGCAGGTCCAGTTCATCCTCCATGTTGATCGCGCCGATCTTCATCTTCACGCAGCGGTTGCCCGCATCCAACTGGGCCTGGATGCGCCCGCGCATGGTGGCCTTGTCGCCCATCCACACCAGCCCATTGATGGGAATGCCCTGGCGCCCCAATGTGAACTCGGACGGGAAAAGCACTTTGCTTCCGCTGGCCCCGAGGTCTTTCAGGCATTGCTCCACGGCGAAGCGCACGCTGGGCACCGGCACCAGGTCATCGTTCAGCCGCTGGGGCCAGTTGGAAGTGTCGGCGCAAAGCTCCAGCAGCTTGGTGCGCACATCCGCCGGGAATTCCTTGCTGTGGCCGGGAAACAGTGCTGCTTCCCCGATGCCCTTCACCTCAGGGCGCGCATCATCCCAGGCGATCAGGTACCACACCGTGCGCGCCCCGATCACGCCTTTGCTGGTGCCCAGCGGGAAGCGCGGGGTGAGCGCAAATTCCTTCCATTCGGCGTGCAACATTCATCCGGGGATCAACCCCAAAGAAAAGAGCAACGCCGTTACCAAGGTGGAAAGTGCCAACACTTTCATCTGCGGGTCCAGCTCGCGCGGCACGGTATTGCGCTGCACCGTGCGCAGGTGGCGGTCCAGCGGCAGGAAGCCCAGCACGAACGCCAACTGCCACCAGCCCTTGAAGTGCGTGGCCGTGAAGATCACCAGGCAGGCCAGCCCTCCGTAGATGAGCAGGGCGTGGTAGCGCTTGGCCGTACTGCTCCCCATGCGCACGGCAAGTGTGCGCTTGCCGTTGGCGGCATCGCCCGCGATGTCGCGCATGTTGTTCAGGTTGAGCACGGCCGCACACAGCAGGCCAATGCCCAACGCCGGCAGCAGGGCCGCACGGTTGAAGGCCCCGGTGTGCAGGAAAAGCGTGCCGGCCACGCCCACCATGCCGAAGAAGAGCAGCACGCTGATGTCGCCGAAGCCCGCGTAACCGTAGGGATTGCTGCCGAAGGTGTACTTCACCGCGGCACCGATGGCCAGCAGGCCAATAAGGAGAAAGACCAGCATGGTGGCGGAAAGCCCCAGCGCAACGATGATCAGTGCCAGGCCGCACACCAAGGCAAGCAGGCCGCAGGCCCACATTGCGCGCTTCATGGCCACCGGGGAAATGGCCCCGCTCTGTACGGCACGCTGCGGCCCTACGCGGCTGTGGTCATCAGTGCCGTGCAGGTGGTCGCCAAGGTCGTTCGCCAGGTTGCTGAGCACCTGCAGCAGCACGGCCGTGAGCAATGCCAGCAGAAACACCGGCCAGCGGAAGCCGTGGTAAAACGCAGCTAGCGCACTGCCGGTGAGGATGCTACTGATGGCCAAGGGCAGCGTGCGCAAGCGCAAGGCGTGGATCCAGGGGCGAAGCATCGGGCCAGGCAAAGTTTGGTTACCCTGAAATCAACTTGCGCGCAGCCCCGCGAAATGGTCGCGCAGCACCTTGGGCGAAAGCTCCGCATTGGTGGTGATGTGCAACACGGCAGGCAGATCGTGCGGCTTGTACAGTTGTCCCAATGCCGCCAGCAGCGAGGCTTCATCGTTGGCTTCGTAGCACGCAAGCCCGTAGCTTTTCACCAGTGCGGGAATGTCGCGGTCGTGCGGCGATTCAAACCAGTGCAGCAGTGCGGGGTCACCATCGGGCCCGGGGATGTAGCGGAAGATGTTGCCGCCGCCGTTGTCGATCACGATCACTTTCAGCTGCGGGGAAAGGTAGTTGTTCCAAAAAGCATTGCTGTCATAACAGAAGGCCACGTCGCCCGTGATGAGCGTGGTGGTGTTTCCGGAGGCAAGCGCGGCGCCCACGGCGGTGCTGGTGCATCCGTCAATGCCGCTGGTGCCGCGGTTGCTGAAGAAGCGCAGGCCGCGCGTGCGGTCAAAAAGCTGGGCGTAGCGTGCGGCGGTACTGTTGGCAAGGTGTACGTCGCTGCCTTCCGGGACCTGGCGCAGCAGGGCATGGAACACGGAGAGGTCGCAGAAAGGCACTTCGCGCAAAAGGGCTTGCTGGCGTTCGCGCATGCGTTCAGCCACCATGCGCCACGCTTCACCGTAGATGCTTTCGTTGGGTTCCACCTGGTTCTCCAACTGGGCGAAGAAGATGTGTGGTTCGGCCGCGATGTGCTGTGAAAGGCATTGGAACGTGTCCATGGCCGCTCCGGCATCCACGTGCCAGTGCTGCGCGGGGCGCCACTGGCGCAGCAATCCTTTGATGCGCTTGCTGACGATGGCCCCGCCAAAGGTGATCAGCACATCGGGTTTCAGGTCCGCTTCGTTGCCTGCGTTCACGCCTTCGATGGTGCGGTCGATGCAGGTAATGAAGGCGGGATCGTCCAGGTTGGACGTGGCCTCGGTGAGCACGGTACACTGCGGCAGTGCGGCAAGCTTGCGCAACTGCGCCTTCAGCCCTTCGCTCCAAACGCCTTGGCCCGCGAGCAGCATCACTTTGGGCGATCTGGACAACTGCTGCGCGCGCCAGCCGCGGTCGGGCAACAGGAAAGCTTCCACGGGCACGGGCGCCACCAAGCGCGTGGTTTCAACTGCTTCAGCGGTCCCGTAAAGCGGCTCCTCAAACGGAACGTTCACCTGCACCGGCCCGGCCACAGGCAGCACGGTGGCATCGATGGCCCCATTGATCAAGCGGTTGCAATGCCAACGGGAGAGCTGGTCCGTGCAGCGCGGCAGTTGCACGCTGCGCCTGAGGTGCGGCTCCAGGACGCCCTGCTGCCGGATGGTTTGCCCCTCGCCTTGGTCGGTCCACTCTTCCGGGCGGTCGGCACTGATCACCAGCAGGGGAATGCGCTGGTAAAAGGCTTCGGCCACCGCGGGCCCGTAGTTGAGCACGGCGCTGCCGCTGGTGCAGATCAAGGCCACGGGCGCGTGAAGCTGCTGCGCGATGCCCAAGGCAAAGAAGGCGGCGCTGCGCTCATCGATCACCTGCAGGCATTTGATCTCCGGCCTATTGTTGAAGGCGATCACCAAGGGTGCATTGCGCGAACCTGGGCTGATCACGGCATGGCGGACGCCCTTGGCGGCGCACAAGGCTGCCAGCTCCGCAGCGGCGAAATGGTCGGAGGTGAGCATGCTCTACTTGGCCGGTTCAGGCGCGTGCAGCAGGTCCAGCCATGTACGGGCCTTGCGTTCCGTTTCGGCCCATTCCAGTTCCGGATCGCTCCCCGCTGTAATGCCCGCTCCCGTATAGAGCTGCACCTTTCCCGCTACGGCATGCATGCAGCGCAAGTTCACGAACAGTTCGGTGGGGCCGTCCGCATTCCACGGGCCCCAGAATCCGCTGTATAGCGATCGTTGGTGCTTCTCGTGCCCGGCAATGAAGGTGCGGGCCGCTGCGGTGGGAGTTCCGCAGACCGCTGGCGTAGGATGCAAGGCCAGCACCAATTCACCGAGGATGCAGTCACCGAGGTCTGCTTCCAGCACCGTGCGCAAGTGGGCCACGGGTCCTGCAAGCATCACTTCAGGGCCGCGCACCGTGATGTTGCGCAGGTCCATGCGTGCAAAGGTGGAATGCACGTGTGTCATTACTTGTTCCTGTTCATCCAGCTCTTTTGCCCCCCATCCCGACAAGCGCTCCGGCACGGCATCGGAAGGCCGCGTGGCGGCAAGGGCGTCCACACGCACGTGGTCGAGTTCTTCATGCACCAGTCGTTCCGGCGAAGCACCCAGCCAGAGGCCGTGGTCCGGCGTGTGCACCAATGCAACCATCGTGCGGTCGTTGGCCTGTGTGGCTCGCATGAAGAGTTCCGGCAACCGTTCCTGCGCCACGGCGGCATCCAGTAACCGTGAAAGCACCACCTTGCCGATCTCCTTGGTTCCGCAGGCCTGTTTTGCGGCTTCAACCGTTGCGGTGAATTCCGCCTTCCCCACAGTGGGCTGCTGGCTTTGTTCCGGGCCTTCGCTGCCTTCGCATTCATCCAGCGGGGAGATGTCCGGATCAATCTCGGCGAACATCAGTTCAACATCCGCGCGGATGAAGGGCACCTTGCCACCGGCCAAATTGAAGGGCGCGACCAGGAACACCTGGTTGAGGCCCAAGAGGAGCGTACCGTCCGAAGATTCCAGCGCGGGGCTGCGCTGCGCCCATACTTGCACCGGCTTGCCCGGTGCGCGGAACGCCGCGAAAGTGAGCCTCTTACCGATGCAAAGCGCCAAGGCCTTGTGCAAAATGGTTTCGCCGCTCATGCTATTTTGGGGATCACCAGGTTTGAAAGCCTGCAAACGGCAATGAGCGCGCCAGCCTCATTGGTCACATGGATGTCCCACACATGCATGGTGCGCCCTTTGTGCAACAATGTGCCAGTGGCGGTAACCAGGCCGGAACGGGCGCTTTTCAAGTGGTTGGCACTTACCTCCGTGCCCACTACGGAATATTTTTCCAGGTCTATGAGCAAGGCAGAACCCATGCTGCCCAGGGATTCGGCAAGTGCGGCAGTTGCTCCGCCGTGCAGCAGGCCTGCGGACTGCAACGTCCGCTTGTCCACCGGCATGGTGGCGGCAAAGGTGCCCGGCGCGCTTTCAACGAAGGTGATGCCGAGGCCCTCCACCAGCGTGTTCTTCCGCAATGCGTTGGCGAAGGCAATTTGATCTGCGCTGAACATGGCGCGAAGGTAGCTTTGGCGGACGGGCGGGATAGCGACCGGAAGATGAAGAAGCGTGGAGAAGGGATGAAGTGAAGAAGCGAAGAAGAACAGACCTATGGCAGGTAAATAAACATTGGGTTTGCATGGAAGGCGATCGGAAAAAGCGGCTGCTGCTGGTAGAGGACGAGGAATCGTTGCGGAGCACGCTGCGGCTGAATTTTGAGATGGAGGGTTACGATGTAACCACGGCGGTGCGGGGCAGCGAGGCATTGGAGCGGATGCGTGGGGCGCGTTTCGACGGCATTGTACTGGACGTTATGCTGCCGGACGTGGACGGTTTTACCATCTGTGAGACCATCCGCCTGGAGGGCGACCGGACCCCGGTGCTGTTCCTTACGGCCCGCACGGATGCAGCCGACAGGGTGCGCGGCTTGCGCACAGGCGATGATTTTCTGGCCAAACCGTTTGATCTGCAGGAGTTGTTGCTGCGCGTGGAAAAATTGGTGGACCGGCCCAGCAGAGGCCCCAATTCCCAGGCGGCAAGCCGGTGTGAGTTCGGAAGTAATACTGTTGATTTTGACACCTATGAGATTACGGGGCAGCGCGGACTGAGGAAAAGGCTGACCCAGCGCGAAATGATGCTTTTGCGCCTGCTGACCGACCGGGCCGGCGAAGTGGTGTCGCGGGAGGAGATCTTGCAGAAAGTATGGGGGTATGACGTGTTTCCAACCACCCGGACCATCGATAATTTCATTGTTTCCTTCCGCAAGTATTTCGAGCCTAACCCGCACGATCCCAAGCACTTTCGTTCCATCCGGGGGGTGGGCTACTGCTTTACGCCGTAATTATTTTGCCCTTGTAGGCAACCCGTTCCCCTGGTGGCCGTCTTCTACTTGGATTGAAGGTTCTTCCTTGATCCGGTTCCTAATCCTTGCAGGTTTACCGCACAGGGGTCCAAGTGGATCCCTGTTCGGTTTTTAAGGGGTTATACCATCTACGCATTCAATATCGGCCGATCTGCTTGCCCTCTTTCCGGATGACTTCTCCGCCGAACAGGTTCCGTAGGCACCGCTACGCAACCTGTTCCGCGTATCGTCCTCCGAAAAGATC
>JAFDZY010000444.1 GCA_018266685.1 Bacteroidota bacterium | reverse complement strand
TGCTAAGCGCGGGCTTGGGCTGGCAGTTGCGGGTGCGGCAATAGGCGCATCTGCCCGGCAACCGGCCCGCCCCTCGGCCAATCCCATTTTGCAGGCCACCTATCGGGCCGAAGATGCGTCATCCCCGTGCCTGGCGATTGCGGCAGTACCTTTCGGCAGGCCCCAACCACCCTCCAATGCCACCATTCATTACGCGGCTCTCCCTCACGATCGCGGTCGCCCTGTTCATTCACATAGCCCCTGCCCAGACCCAACAATTCAGCATTACCGCCGGCACCATCAACACCTGCGGCGGCGTAATGGAGGACAGCGGCGGGCCTTCCGCCCCGTATGGCAACAACGAGAATTTCACGGTGGTGATCTGCCCGGACAATCCCGGCGACGCCATCTCGCTCAACTGGGTGGTCTTCAACTTGAGCCAACAACTTCCCCAGCCACTGGACCGCATCAAGATCTGGGACGGCAATACCACCACGGCGCCCTTTCTGGGGGAATACACGGGCACCGCATTGCAGGGCCTGATCACCTCCGCCACCATTTACAACATCAGCGGCTGCCTCACCGTGCAGTTCACCTCCAACGGTGGTGGCGTTGGGGATTTCGCCGCCGGCATCACCTGCTACACGCCCTGCGAGCGCCCCACAGCCGTGGCCACCATGTCCGAGCCAGGGCCGCCTGCACGGGTGTGCGTGGGCGAACCCATCCTGTTCGACGGCAGCGGCTCCTACGCTGCTGCCGGCTTCACCCTGGCCCAGTACAACTGGGATTTCCACGACGGCAGCACGGCCACCACGGATACCGTCACGCACAGCTTTTCCGCCCCCGGGGAATACATGGTGCAGCTGCACCTGGTGGACGATAACGGCTGCGTAAACTCCAACATGGTGGACCTGCAGGTGCTTGTGGGCACCACGCCCAACTTCGCGGGCACCACGGCCAATGTGGAAACCTGCCTGGGCGCCACGGTAGACCTGGCCGCCGTAGCCACCCCCACCACATGGACCGGCGTGCATGAGGCCAACTTCGGCGACGGCGTATACCTGCCGGACGACCTGGGGATCCCCTTCACCAGCGACCTGGTGTTCACCCAATTTGATGCCGGACAAACCCTGACCAACATGGGGGATCTCCTCTCCGTTTGTGCCAGCATGGAGCACAGTTTCATGGGTGACCTGGTGATCCAGCTCACCTGCCCGAGCGGGCAAAGCGTGATCATGCACCAGCAAGGAGGCGGAGGCACCTTCATCGGCGCGGCCAACGACCTGGACAACTCCACCAACCCCGTGATCGGCCAGTGCTGGCAATACTGCTGGAGCCCAACTGCCACGCTGGGCACCTTTGCCAATTGCGCTTCCAACGGCCCTACCCCGCACGTGATCACGGGCGGCACCCCTCCATCAGCCGCGCTGGAACCCGGCACCTACTCTTCCGTGCAGCCCTTTTCCAACTTGCTCGGTTGCCCGCTCAACGGCACCTGGACCTTCACGATCACCGACCTATGGGCGGCGGACAACGGATTCCTCTGCGACTGGTCGCTCAACTTCAACCCCTCCATCATCCCTGACGCCACGCAGTTCACCCCGGTGCTGAACGCGAACCCCGACTCCGCCGGCTGGACAGGCCCCGCCATCACCGCCAACCCGGCCAATCCCTACCTGGCCCAGGCCACGCCCACCGGTTCCGGCAGCTTCGGATACACGTTCCACGTCACCGACAACTTCGGATGCACATACGACACCACCATCACGGTGACCGTGGCACCGCAAATGCAGGTGGATGCCGGGCCCGCGCTCACCCTCTGCAACGACTCCCTGCCCATGGCCGGCGCCATTACCGCAAATGGCCCCGCAACCGGCTGCAACTGGACCATCATCCTCTCCGACCTGTACGATGACGGATGGAACGGGAACGCCTCCATCACCGTGACGATAAACGGCGCAAGCACGAACTACACCAGTGTGGCCGGGAACGGATCGCAGCAAACGGTCACCATTCCCGTGACCAATGGCGGCAGCATGTCCGTGCTTTACACCCCCGGCAGCGTATTCAACAATGAGAACTCCTTCAAGATCCAGGACAGCCAGGGCACGGTGGTGTATGCCTCGCCCATGGGGCCACAGGGAGGAGTGCTGTGGTCCGGCACCACCATGTGTACCGGCACGCCACCCGTAACCTATGCGTGGACACCGGCCACCGGGCTGGCCAACCCCGCCAGCCCCACCAGCTTGGTATGGGTGGATGCGCCCACCTGGTACCAGTTGGCCGTGTTCCCCAACGGTCATCCGGAGTGCGCGGTGATGGACAGTGTGCTGGTGGCCCCGGCACCGGGATTAGACCCCGGTGAAAACGGCACCGCGCTCGTCTGCGAATCCTCCCCGATGTTCCTGATGGCGGATTCGCTCGGCGGCACCCCCGCCCCTGGCGGCGCGTGGACGCTCGGGCAAAATGCCGTATCAGGGCAATTCACCCCTGCGGACCATGCACCGGGCATCTACACATTCACGTACACCATCACCACCGCAGGCGGATGCTCCGCCACCTCAACCTTGGAGGTGACCGTGCTGCCGGACACCAACCCAATATGCTGCGGAACGCCGGATGCCGGGCCGGACGCATACTCCTGCAATCTTTCCATTCAGCTTGCCGCCACGCCCGGCAACACGGGCGTGGGCCAGTGGTATGGTCCCCCGGGCGCCGTGTTTGCCAATGCCCAGGACCCGCACACCACCGTGAGCGTGCCGCCGGGAAGCGGAGGTGCACACTGGTTCTACTGGCGGGAAATTGATGGCGTGTACTGCAACACGGTGGACAGCGTGCGCATCACCTTCACCGATGCGATCATGATCAGCCTTTCCACGGTGAACGCCACCTGCTTCTCCTATTGCGATGGCACGGCGCAGGCAACGGTCACCGGCGGCAATGCGGCCAACGGGTTCACCTATGCCTGGTCGATCGGCACTGTTGGAAGCATACCTTCAGCCGTTAGCGGCTTGTGCGCAGGTGCGGTGGAGCTCACCGTAACCGATGACAACGGCTGCACGGCATCCAAGGACACCACCATCACCCAGCCGGTGCTGCTGCAGATCGATGCCACGTCCACTGTGCCCGTTACCTGCTCCGGTGACTGCGATGGCCAGGTCACGGTCCAGGACGGCGAGGCGGTGGACTACAGCTTCAATGCAGGTGCGCTCTGGGGCCCTTCCAACACCCTTACCGGAGCCTGCGAAGGAAATTACCAGCTCATGATCAGGGATGCGGCAGGGTGCATCGGCACCGGATCTGTTGCGGTTACCGGGCCTCCGCCGGTGGAGGCCGATTTCATTTGGGGGCCGGTGCCGGCCACGGTGAACGACCCCACCATCCACTTCCACAATACAAGCACCGGTGCCGAAACCTATCTGTGGGACATCGCCGGGCAGGCCTCCAGCACCGCGTACGACACGGTGTACATCTTCACCAACAAGGTGCCCGGCATCTACCGGGTCTGCCTTTCGGCCTACAACTACAACCAGTGCGCCGATACGATCTGCAACGATGTGGAGATCATGGACGTGCTGGAGCCGTACGTGCCCAACGCCTTTACCCCTGACGGCGACGGGCGCAACGACCTGTTCTACATGAGCGTGAACATCCGTACGATCACCAGCTTCGAGATGCTGATCTACGACCGGTGGGGACAATTGATGTTCCGCACCACCGACCCCTATGAACCCTGGCAGGGGCGCAAGGACAACAGCGGCGAGGTACTGCCCACAGGGGTGTACGTATACCGGATCCGCTACGAGGTGGCCAAGCTGCAAACCCGGCGTGAGCTACGGGGCCATGTCACCCTGCTGAAATAGCAATTGTGCAGGTGCCGCTTGCCATGGCCGCAGGGGCGAGTCGGCGGGACCCCACGGATAACCGCTTGCACCCCGGAACGGGCGGCATAGGCAATACCCGGTCCGCAGGATAAACAAGGCCGCAAGCCGGGGGGTGCCCACCCCGCCGCTTGCGGCCATGGCATTATGAAAAGCTACGTGCGCAGTCCGCACGGG
>JAFDZY010000443.1 GCA_018266685.1 Bacteroidota bacterium | reverse complement strand
TGCAGTTGCTTGCCGGAGGCGGCTTCCTGGATCTTCATGGGCGCGAAGGTCGCAAGAACTGAACTTTTGAACAGGAACGGGCCGGAAGGGGAATGGTGCCTACCTTGTCCTCATGCGCGTCTTCATCATCGGCTTTATGTGCAGCGGCAAGAGTGCCGTGGGGCGCGAGCTGGCCAAATTGACGGGGCGCAGGTTCACGGACATCGACCGCGCCATTGAGCACCGTATAGGCCCGCTGTTGCCCTGGATCCAGAAACATGGCGAGGCGGCGTTCCGCGCCATGGAAACCGAGGTGCTGGGCGGGCTGTTGCAGGAGGATGAAGTGCTGGTGGCCTGCGGCGGCGGCACGCCGATGGGCGCGGACAACATGGACCGCATGCTCACCGCCGGCAAAGTGGTATACCTGGACGTGGCCAAACCCGTGCTGGTGGAGCGCGCCAAGCGGGTGGGGGGTGACAGGCCCCTGCTGTTCGGCCTGAAAGATGCGGCCTTGGAAACGCGTATCCACGAACTGCTCGTAGTGCGCGAACCGGTGTACCGCCGCGCACATTGGCATGTGCCGGCCTCCGGTACGCCGCAGGAAACGGCCCTGGTGATCGCCGAGCTGGCGGGCTGGCGCGTTCACGAAAGGTAAACGGTGTCCTTGCGGCCCATTTCCACGCTGATGTGCTCCTGCATGGTGGTGCTCAGCGTAAGCCCCACGATATCCGCACGGATGGGAAAGGCCCGGTGCATGCGGTCCACGAGCACCAAGGTGGTCAACCGTTTCAACGGATGCTTCACCAAGTGCGCTGCGGCATGCATCAGGGTGCGGCCGCTCATCAGCACATCATCCACCAGCACCACGGCGGCCCCGTCCAGCAGGCGGCCTTCGGGCTTCAGTTTCACGGGAGCGTCCAGCGGCCCCTCCTTGGGCAGCGAAAGTTCCAGCACCTCGCTTACAATACCGGGCATTTTGTCCAGCAGCTTCTTCAGCCTGTGCGCCAGCACAGCACCGCGCGGCACCACGCCCACGATCAATAGGTGCTTTTCGCCGGGGTTCTGTTCAAGCACTTGCAAGGCCATGCGGTCCAGCTTCCGCTGGATCCGTTCATGCTCCAACACCACCGTGCGCCCGTCCATGGGCCGAAAGTAACGGGCGCCATCAGATCATTGCAGGTTTTGGCCGGGGAAAAGGCATCTAAATCGCAGTATTTACTGAAGGCTTATTGAAGGAATAGCTCATGGACTTTGATAGATAAGGGCTTCGGCTCCGCTCAGCCCAGTCTCTCTTTTCAGTAGTCGTTAAAGTGCAGACTGGCCTGAGCGTAGCCGAAGGCCTTCACAAGCCCAGCATCATGCACGATGCTTGAGCATCAACTATTTGGATGCGTTTGCCCGGGCGGTTTGGCCGGGGAAATCGCCTGTGCGTCCTTTGCGCCTTGCCATTCCCGTTCACCCTGTATGCTGCTTATCCTTTCACCCGCCAAGAACTTGAACGAAGGCCCGGAACAACCTGCACTTCCGCCAAGCAGGCCGGCCCTGTTGGAAGAGAGCGCGCGCCTGGCGGCCAAGCTCGCTTCCTTGTCCCCGTTGCGGCTTCAGCGGCTCATGGGCATCAGCAAGGAACTGGCAACATTGAACCACGGGCGTTACCAAGCATGGGCCGCCGCCCCGCTGAAGCCGGCGCTCTTCCTGTTCAATGGGGAGGCCTACCGCGGACTGGACGCACGTTCACTGGACAGGGACGACCTCCGCTTCGCCCAGCGCCACTTGCGCATTCTCAGCGGGATGTTCGGCGTGTTGCGGCCCGGCGACCAGATACCGCCCCACCGCTTGGAAATGGGCACCAAGCTGGGCTTGGGGCGCGGCGTGAAAGACCTCTATGCCTTTTGGGGCGGCCGCATCACTGCGGAACTGAACGCGGCTTTGAAGCAGAACGGGGAAGATGTGCTGCTGAACCTTGCTTCTGCGGAGTACTTCAAAAGCGTGGACGCGGAGAAGCTCACCGCGCGGATCATCACGCCCGTGTTCAAGGAGGAAAGCGCTGGGGCTTTGCGCATGGTGGGCGTTTTTGCCAAGCACCAGCGCGGGGCCATGGCCCGTTGGATCATCAGGAACCGTGTACTTGAACCGGAAGCGATCAAAAAGTACGATGGCGACGGCTACCGTTACAGCGCCGCTGGCAGCACGGAGCACGAGTGGCTGTTTGCACGCTGAGCGGCACAGCGCCGGGCAGACGGAATAATTTTGCGCCGTGACCCTCTTTGTCCTCTCCACGTTGGGCCTGTTGGCCTTGGTTTACCTCGGCGTTTGCCTCTTCTACTGGTGGTTCCAGGAGAAGTTCATCTTCGTGCGTTTCCCGCTGCCCGCGTCGTACAAGTTCCAGTTCAAGCAACCCTTTGAGGAATGGCGGATGGAACGGCCCGATGGAGCCGCTTTGCATGCCCTCCATTTTCCGGTGGAGCACTCTGCGGGAGCAGTGCTCTACCTGCACGGCAACACGGGCTCTTTGCGGCGATGGGGCAAGCGGGCGCCCCGCTTCACCACGTTGCGGCATGCCGTGCTGATGCCCGACTACCGGGGTTACGGCAAGAGTACGGGCAGGCTCTCGGAAGCCGGGCTCCACGCCGATGCACTGGCCTGGTTCGACAAGCTTGCGGCGGTGTACGGGGAAGGGAACGTGGTGGTGTACGGCCGCTCGCTGGGCACCGGAATGGCCGTGCCCATTGCGGCGGAACGGAGGCCCAAGGCACTGGTGCTGGAATCGCCTTTTGCGAACATGCTGGACGTGGCGCGGCACTACCTGGCCATCCTGCCGTACCGCTGGCTGTTGAAGTACCGGTTCCGCAGCGACATGGCCATCAAACGGGTGAAGTGCCCGGTTTACATCTTCCATGGCAAGCGCGATCCGCTGGTGCCCTACGGCAGCGCACTGCGGCTGTATGCCGCCATTCCCAGCGAGGTGCAGCGCGAGCTGATCACCTTTGCCCGCGGCTACCACAGCGACCTGGCGGGCTATCCCCGCTTCCGTAAAAAGCTCCGGACCATACTTGCACCCGGCACTGGCCCCGTCGTTAAGGATCCCAAAGGCTGATCCCGTGCGGGCGATCCATATACCTTCGCGGCCCAGAACTCAAAATATGAACATCAAACTTTCGCTTTTCACGCTGCTCGCGGTGCTTGTCAGCGCATGCACCAACAAGGTCACCGGCCAGAAGGAACGCTCCGTGCCCTTGGCCAGCACCTTGGATTCGGTGAGCTACGGCATCGGCACCGACGTGGGCCACAACCTGCAGATGAACATCAAGCAGGCCGGCCTCGATTCCCTGAACATCGATGCGCTCTTCGCGGGCATGCGCGATGCCATGGACAGCACCGAGCGGATCCATTCCGACAAGGTAAAGGCCATTGTGCAGGCATACATGATCGGCGCCCAGCGGAAAATGATGGCCAAGCAACAGGCGGCCGATTCGTTGACCCTGGAGGAAGGCAAGAAGTTCCTGGCGGAGAACGGAAAGAAGCCGGGGGTAATCACCACCGCCAGCGGCCTGGAATATCAAGTGCTGCAAATGGGCAAGGGGGCGAAGCCCACGGCCACGGACACGGTGCGCGTACACTACAAGGGCACGTTGCTCAGTGGCAAGCAGTTCGACAGTTCCTACGACCGTGGCCAACCCGCCGAATTCCCCGTGAACGGCGTGATCCCCGGATGGACCGAAGCCCTGCAGTTGATGCCGGTGGGATCGCGCTTCAAGCTGTGGATCCCCAGTGAACTCGCCTACGGCCAGCACGGCGCAGGGGCCGATATTCCGGGTAACAGCACCCTCGTTTTCGAGGTGGAGCTGCTGAGCATTGGGAAGGGGAAGTAAAGAGAGGAGGGAAAGAGAAGGAGGGAAGGAGAGATGAAGGAAGTCAGGAGGTGATGGGGAAATGGAACAGTTCCATCCTCATCACCTCTTGTGTTTTTAGGGTAGTGCCGGGCCTTCAGGCAGCGGTGCCCAATGGCTTACCCGCTCGAAGAAGCAGTTGCTGCTGCCTTCGCCCAACCAGAAATGACGGTGGGTTTTCCGCCCGGTCTTGCTGGGGTTTTTCAGGAACCAATCCTCGGCAAAGCGCAGGATCACCACGTGGCGTTCCTCGGTTTCGGCAAGGCCGGCGGCATGAACGGTGTTATCAGGCAACCAGCACAGCACGCGCTGGCCATCGGCCGGAAGGCGTTCGGTGCAGGGGATCCAGGCGTGGAGCATTGGAACGGGCCAAAGTAAACGGAGCGTGTTCATTTGCCCATCAGGTCCGGCGGCATGGCCGGTGACAGTGCAGTGGAGGTGAGCGTTTTTACGGCATCCATGGCGCAGGCGTGCAGTTCCTGCTGCGTGGGAGGGAACATCTTGGCCCCCTCTTTCCGGATCAGGTATTTTACCACGTCCTCGTGCACCTCCAGGCCGGTGTCCGTAATGAAGCAGACCGGACTGCGCGTCCAGTGCCACAACAGCAAGGTGGACAGGCGCACGGAGGATCGGTCGTGCAGGCGACCGCCCTGTATGATGGGGCCTTTGCCCAGTGTGCGGCACACCAGCGCTTGCAGCACGGTGCGCACGCTGCGGAGCAGGCCTTCGGTGGTGAGCGGCCCTTCCGGCGGCTGCACCAGGTCTTCAAGGTTTGCAATGTCCGGCCGCTGGAAGTACATCTGGTGGCCGCGCGGCATGCTCTTGTTGAACTCGGCCATGGCCGCATTCACCAGGCCAGGGTGGCCCACGATGGTGCCGTCATGCCCGTCCACGGCCTCACGCTCCTTGTCGGCGATCATCTCCAGGTAGTCCGCCTTCAAATGCCCGTGCGCGTCAGGGGGGATGAGAAAGGAGGGCGCGCCGATTGCATGGGCTTGCCTGCGGTGGCAGATGCTGATGATGTGCAGGCTCACGCTGCGCAGAAAGCGGGCGTTGAGGCCAATGTGTTGGCGGTCCGGGAAGATCGGGGATTCCGGTCCGCTGAACAACATCAGGTGGTCCGCCGCGAATGCTTGCGGATCCAGGGATAAGCCGGCGCTGTGGTGGTGCAGTTCATGCAGGATCTCGTCCGCTTCCAGCACTGCGGCAAGGTTGTCCATGATCACCGTGGCCCTGAAGGTGCCTTTGGGCATGTTCAACTTCTCCTCCAGGAACGCAAACATGGCGCTCCACAGCCCTGCTTCCCGGTGGCCGCCCACATCGCGCAGGTACAGGTAAATCCCGCCCTGGCGCAGGCGCAACTTTTCCCCGTTGTTCAAGGCGTGCATCGCCAAGTCCACGAATGCGCCGGGCACGTGCCTCCCAAGGGTGAGGTCATCCACATGGAGCGGCCTTGGCACGATCATCAGCCGGGTAATGCTGGCGGGGTTGATCCGCACACGGTCGCCTTGGGCATTTACATAAGCCAGCCGGTTGTCTGCCGCCCGCTCCAAGTTTTTGTGGACCTTCAGTATGGTTTTGGGGCTGTTCAACGTAAGGTTCCACAGGTCGGCCACATAACTCTTGGCCCCTGCGTTCATGCCGTCGATCAGTTCCATGCGGTTGGCCCCACCAAGCAGTTCCACCCGCCGCTCCAGCAGTTCCGCCGGTACGGGGTCCACGTGCCAATCGCCCTTCCGCACGGCTTCCGTTTCCGGGAGGAAAGCCAAGGATCCCGCGCGCAGGGCTTCATGGCGGGCCTGGTTCAGGGCCAGCACCTCCCTCCAGTGGCCGCCGAACCGTTGTTCCAGTTCACCGACCAGCTCCAGGAATGCAGGTGTGAGCAGGCGGTCGGTCATCTGTGGTTCGAGGGTGCGCAGCATGGTTTCGGGGCACGTTTCTACGTACTTGCCGAATTGCGGGTTCGCCTTTTGGCGCCCCAAAGTTCGGGTTGCCGGGCGTAAGGCGGATACTCCGCCGGACAAGTTGCCGCCTACATGGCCCACGCACCGTTCCTCCCCCACGGGGTGCGGGCGGGGGCATGCTCCTTACTTTAGCCGCCCTTTCAGCCGAAAAAGGAGCAATTGCATGAAAGCGATCATTCCAATATCCGCCTGCATGATGGCATCCATGGCCGCCGCGGCCCAGACACGCGCGATCAAGTTCACTGAGTTCGACCTGCCCAACGGGCTACACGTCGTCCTCCACGAGGACCGATCCACGCCCATTGTGGCCGTGGGGGTGATGTACCATGTAGGCAGCAAGGACGAGGCCCGCGACCGCCGGGGCTTTGCGCACTTCTTTGAGCACCTGCTGTTCGAAGGCTCGGACAACATCGGCCGGGGCGAATACTCCAAGTACGTGGAGAAGGCCGGCGGCGTGCTCAATGCCAACACCACAGGCGACCGCACCTACTACTACGAAGTGCTGCCCAGCAACCAACTGGACCTGGGGCTGTGGCTGGAAAGCGAGCGCATGATGCACGCCAAGGTGGAAACCAAGGGCATTGAAACCCAGCGCGAGGTGGTGAAGGAGGAACGTCGCCAGCGTTACGAGAACCAACCTTACGGAAGCATCCTCCCCGAGGTGCTCAAGCGGGCCTACACCGTACACCCGTACCAGTGGCCCACCATTGGCTACATGGAAGACCTGAACGCCGCCACGGAAAAGGACTACAAGAAGTTTTACAAGACCTTCTATGTGCCCAACAACGCGGTGCTGGTGCTGGCCGGTGATTTTGACGCGAAGAAGGCCTCCGAGGACCTCAAGAAGTATTTCGCCGACATCCCCAAGGGTGGTGAGATCCCGCGCAATAAAACCGTGGAGCCGCCCATGAAGGGCGAAGTGCGCGACACGGTATACGACAAGATCCAACTGCCCGCCGTGGTACAAGCCTATCGCATCCCCGCCTTGGGCACGCCGGACTTCTACGCGGTGGACATGCTGAACCGCCTGCTGAGCAATGGCAACAGCAGCCGCCTGGTGAAGAACGTGAAGGATGCCGAGCAGAAAGCGGTGTACGTGGGCTCCTTCAGCCTGCCCTTCGAAGACCCGGGCCTGGCCATTGCCTTTGCCGTTGCCAACATGGGCGTGGCCCCGGACAGCCTGGAAGCCAGCATGGACCGGCAGTTTGAACGGGTGCGCAACGAAGCCGTGCCCGAAGCCGAGCTCGCCAAGCTGAAAGTGCAGATCGAAACAGAGCATGCCATGGACAACAGCAAGATGGCCGGCATCGCCAACAACCTGGCCAATGCCTACACCTTCCTCGGCGGCACGGACAAGGTGAACACCGAAGTGGAGCAGTACTTGGCCGTAACGGCGGCGGACCTGCAGCGCGTGGCCCGCAAGTATTTCGTTCCCGGCAACCGCGTGGTGCTCTACTACCTGCCCCTGAACCAGAAAAAATGAACCGCCACACCAAGACCATGAACAGCACCCCGCTTCATACCCTTGCGTTGGCCGCAACCTTCCTGATACCGGCCATGATGACCGCACAAGTGGACCGCACCAAGGCTCCGGCAGCCGGGCCCGCCCCCGAAGTAAACCTGGGTGAACACAAGAGCTTCACGCTGGACAACGGCATGCGGGTGATCATCGTGGAGAACCACAAGATCCCCATCATCAGTGCACAGATCCGGTTTGACATACCACCCGTGCTGCAAGGCGACAAGGCCGGCTACCAGGAGTTGGTGGGCGAGCTGCTCACCACCGGCACCGCCCGCCACACCAAGGAACAGATCGATGAGATCGTGGACGGCCTGGGTGCCCAGTTCGGCGGATCCAACGACGGGCTCTATGCCAGCAGCCTCACCAAGAATTTCCCGCAGGTGATGGACCTCTTCTATGAAGTGGTGGCCAGTGCAAACTTCCCCCGGGCGGAGTTCGACAAAGCCAAGACCCGCGCCATCTCCCAGATCAGTGCACGCACGGACGACCCGGACCAGATCGCTTCCATGGTGGGCCACGCCCTCACCTTCGGGAAGGACAACCCCTATGGTGAAGTGCCCACCGAGGCCTCCATGGGCAAGGCTACGCGCGAGGACGTCTACAACTACTACCGCTATTTTTTCCAGCCCAAACAAGGCTACCTGGTGCTGGTGGGCGACATCACCGCGAAAGACGGTGAAGCGCTGGCCAGGAAGTACTTCAACGTGTGGAAAGGTGCGGACATCGCCGTGGAGAAGGATGCACAGGGACATGATGTGGTGAAGGGCCTCGGGCCGATCATCACCGCCACCAAGGAGCCCCGCAGGCCCGCCAAGGTGCGCGTGGCCTTTGTGGACCGCCCCGGCAGCGCACAGAGCGTGATCAAGGT
>JAFDZY010000442.1 GCA_018266685.1 Bacteroidota bacterium | reverse complement strand
TATGTCTGCAAATACTTCATGGCCCGCGGGCACTGGCAGATCTACAACTGGGGCAGCGCCACCAAGGAAGATGAAACCGGCGACTTTGCAACGGTAAAAACTTCGGAATGCCCCAAGCACATCACCGAAGTGGCACTGAAGGCCGTGCGGGCCATGGTGGGCGATCACGGCCTGTTCGGCGTGGACATCAAGGAACGTGAAGGGAAGGCCTACGTGATCGAGGTGAACGAATGCCCCAACATTGACCACGGCGTGGAAGACGTGGAACTGGGCGACGAGATCTACCGCCGCATCATCGGCTCGCTGAAAAAAACCATTGAAAGGAAAATCGGCATCCCCCAGTCCATCCAGTAGCAGAAGCATGAGCGACCAAAAAACCTACGGCCTCTTCGAGGTCGCCGGCATTGAGCTGGAATACATGGTGGTGGACCGGGAAACACTGCGCGCCAGCCCCACGGTGGACCTGCTTTTCAAGGACGTCACCGGGCACATCACCGGCGATGTGGAACGCGGCGACGTGGACTGGAGCAACGAACTCACCGCCCACGTGCTGGAGATGAAGACGGCCAAGCCCACCGCGGACATCGCCGCCTTCGCCGGAAAATTCAGCGGTGAAGTGCGGGCCATCAACGGGCTGCTGGCCAAGCGCGGGCTGATGCTGCTGCCAACGGCGGCCCACCCGCTCTTCGATCCCTTTACGGAAACCGTGCTGTGGACGCATGAATACAACGAGGTGTATGCCTTGTACAACAAGATCTTCGATTGCCGGGGCCACGGCTGGAGCAACCTTCAGAGCGTGCACCTCAACCTGCCCTTCGCCAACGACGCCGAGTTCGCCAGGCTGCACACCGCCATCCGCCTGCTGTTGCCCATCATTCCCGCGCTCAGCGCCAGCTCCCCCATCCTGGACGGCAAGCCCACCGGCCATTTGGATGCACGCATGGAAGCCTACCTGCACCACCAGGAAAAACTGCCGCAGCTCATGGGATCCTTGATCCCCGAAGCGGTGCTGAACGAGGAGGAATACTACCGGGAGATCTTCAGCCCCATAGGGAAAGCCTTGGCTCCGTACGATCCGGAAGGGATCATGGACCACCAGTTCGCCAACTCGCGCGGGGCCATCGCACGTTTTGACCGGGGCGCCATCGAGATCCGCGTGGTGGACATCCAGGAATGCCCCCAGGCCGACCTGGCCATCGCGCAACTGATCGTGGAAACTTTGAAAGCCTTGGTGGACGGGCGCTGGGCCAGCCAATACGTGCAACGTGCCTGGCACCAAAAGGACCTGCTGAAGATCTTCAAGAAAGTGATCAAGCAGGCCGGTGGTGCAAGGATCCGCAACCACGACTTCCTGCTGATGTTCGGGCTGGAAAGGCCCGAAGCCACGGCACAGGAACTCTGGGAACACCTGTTCGCCGAAGTGGGCGGAGGCTTGAACAAGGAAGCCAAGGCATGCATCAGCCACATCCTGCGGCATGGCTGCTTAGCCAAGCGGATCTTGGCCAGAACCGGTTCCCGGCCTGATGCCGCACGGATCATCACGGTGTACAAAGAATTGGCCCAATGCCTGCAAGAAGGCCGCCAACTGGCCTGAACCTGCTGCTGAGCTGCGAGCACGGGGGCAACCACGTGCCCCTGGCGCTCCGCCCCTGCTTCAAGGGGCACGAGGACGTGTTGCGCACCCACCGCGGCCTGGACATCGGCGCACTGGACCTATTCAGGAAACTCGCGCCCCTGGCGGCCTTCAGCACATGCGCCACCCGTTCCCGGCTGTGCATCGAGCTGAACCGTTCGGAGCATCACCCGCACCTGTTCTCAGCCTTCACCAGATCCCTGCCACCGGCCGGGAAGCAGGAGTTGCTCGCCTTTTACCGAAGCTACCGGGGAGCCTTTGAGCAACAGGTGGCCGAGCGGATCGCGGCCGGAACCGAAGTGGTGCACGTGGCCGTGCACAGCTTCACGCCTGTGCTGAACGGCGTGCAACGCACCATGGACATCGGCCTGTTGTACGACCCCGCCCGCCCCATGGAAAAGGCGTTCTGCAAAGCATGGGGCCAAGCGATCAGGCAGCGGGTGCCCCGGCTTTCCGTGCGCATGAACCAGCCCTACAAAGGCACCTCCGATGGCTTCCCCACCTCGCTGCGCAAGGCATTTCCCGCCCATTACGCCGGCATTGAACTGGAAGTGAACCAACGGTTCGCAACAGGTGGCCGGATGGCCAATGCCATCATGCACGCCCTGCGTGAATCCCTGATCGAAGTACTTCAACAGTCGATCGCATGGCGCTGAAGCGAACTTGCACCGGAAGTGCCAAGATCTTGTTCCGCAATTTTGTCCCCCGATAAAAGCTTGATCCCTTATGCGTTCCATCCTGCTCATTGGTGCCGGCCGTTCCGCCTCTTCCCTGCTCAGCTACCTGATCGAACATGCGGCGACGCAGCAATGGCGCATCACCGTAGCGGAGCGCGACACCGCCCAGGCCAAGCGGTTGACACAAGGCCATGACGACGTGGCGCCGGTGGTGCAATTGGATGCCAGCGATGCAGAGGCCCGTGCGGCGCTCATCGCCAGGCACGACCTGGTGATCAGCATGCTGCCGCACGTGATGCACATGGACGTGCTGAAGGATTGCCTGCGGCTGAAGAAGCATGTGATCACGCCCAGCTACGTGCCTGAAGCTTTGTGGCCGCTGGACGCGGAATTCAAGCAGGCGGGGCTGATCGT
>JAFDZY010000441.1 GCA_018266685.1 Bacteroidota bacterium | reverse complement strand
TCAACAGATAATGTCCCGGCACCAAGCCTCCCGCCCTGTCCCTTCCTTTGCGGGATGAACGAGCTAGCGGATACCCGCACCATCCTCATCACCGGTTCCACCAGCGGCTTTGGTGAGGCCATGGCGCGCACATTCGCCAGCGAAGGTTGGCGCGTGATCATCACCGGACGCAGGCGCGACCGGCTGGATGCACTGAAGCGCGAACTGGAGGGCTTGCATGGCCCGGTGGTGCAGGCGCTACGCTTCGACGTGCGCAACCGGACGGAAGTGGAGCATGCCATCGCTTCGCTGCCCCCCGAATGGAGCACCATTGACGTGCTGGTGAACAACGCGGGCCTAGCCTTGGGCTTGGAGGCTTTCCCCGATGGCGATCCAGAGTATTGGGACACCATGATCGACACCAACCTGAAGGGCCTGCTGAACGTGTCGCGGGCCGTAACGCCGGGCATGGTGGCGCGGGGTGGCGGGCACCTCATCAACATTGGCAGCACCGCCGGCAAGGACGCCTACGCCAAGGGCAACGTGTACTGCGCCACGAAGCACGCCGTGGACGGTCTTACCAAGGCCATGCGCATTGATTTGCTGCCGCATGGCATCAAGGTGACGCAGGTGGCGCCCGGCGCTGCGGAAACGGAGTTCAGCGAGGTGCGCTTCCACGGTGACCGCGACCGCGCCATGCAGGCCTACGCAGGCTTTACCCCGCTAACCGCGAAGGATGTGGCCGCCGTTGTGTACTTCGCCGCCACCCAACCCCCGCACGTGTGCCTCAATGACATTGTGGTGACGCCCACCGCGCAGGCCAACAGCACGACAATTTTTCGGAAGTAGCCGGCCCCGTCCATGAACCGTTCGTCCGGTTCGTGTGTTTCACCGGCACGGCACTATCAGCCCGCCCAACGCCATGAGAAACCTGCTTCCCGCCTTGGCGCTGCTCTCTGCGCCCATCCTGCTGGCGCTTACTGCCAATGGCCCCGTGCAACGGCCCCGTTCCAGCCCGCCGGGCACCGCCACCTACAACAAGGACGGCCTGAAGATCGAAGTGAATTACAGCAGGCCGTACAAAAAGGGCCGCGAGATCTTCGGCGAGCTGGTGCCGTATGGCCGTGTGTGGCGCACCGGGGCGAACGAAGCCACCACCTTCAGCACCAACCAGGCGTTGAACATTGCCGGAAAGACCCTTCCTGCGGGCAAATACACGCTCTGGACCATCCCCAACGCGGACAACTGGCAGGTGATCTTCAACAAGCGCATGTACCCCTGGGGCATCAACATGGAAGGCGAGGCCAGCCGCGACCCTGCCGATGATGCACTGGAAGTAACCGCACCGGTGGAACAGACCTCAAAAGTGGTGGAGCAATTCACCATCAATGTAGTGGACAGTGCCGTGCCCACGCTGGAGTTCGTTTGGGACCGCACCCAGGTTTCCGTGCCGCTGAAGTAGGAGGTTCGCGCAGTTCCTCGGGCGGTCTGCTGTGGTTATTCACTTGTTCTTTACGAGGTCATCACATAGCACTTGGAATATGAGCAGGACCAACGTTGATTGGACTTCGGCTCCTCAGCCGCAGTGCGGCTTGCGGAGTATCGTTGCACTAATGCTCAGTGCAGTTTCACATTTCGAGCTTTGTTAAAGAGCACATTGGACTGAGCGGAGCCGAAGTCCCTATGATGTTTGTACCCCGGTTGCTTGCCTGAGAATTTCCCCCGTGACCGGTTTGGAACTTCATGCGTTTGCCCTGGGGGCGCAATACACCGTAGTTCGCAAGACATCTACCTTTGTTCCCACAACCACATCCCCATGAACGGCAACTGGGCCAAGATCCTTCTCTTCAGCATCCTCTTCCTGGTGCTGGGCTTCATCCTCGGGCGCGTTTGCGGCAACTGCGGCGGCGGCAAGTGCGGCCCCGGCGAAATGCGCGGCGGTGATTGCGCCATGCACGGCGGCATGGGCGGCGAAGCTTGCATGCACGGCAAAAAGGACAAGTGCTGCACCATGAAGGGCGATTCCGCCATGGACCACCACGCCATGGAAGGCGCGGCGGACAGCACCGCAGTGCCGCAGTAACGGAAGTAATGCAGAGCCGTTGGCTTGCTCTCTCCCTCTTGATGGGGGCGGCATCCGCTGCACCGGCCCAGCGCATTGAGAACTCCTCGCGCAGCACCATCGGCTACCTGGGCGCCGACGGCCGCATCGAGAACAGTTCCCGCACCACGGTGGGCTACATCACCGGCAACGGCCCGGACTGGCAGATCGAAAACGCCTCGCGCAGCACCATCGGCTACATCAATGCGCAGGATGGAGGTTCCTTTACCATTGAGAATGGTTCGCGCAGCACCGTGGGCTATGTGGAGAAGAACGGCGATGACTGGCGGGTGGAGAACAGCAGCCGGAGCACCATCGGTTACATTGGCGAAGATGGCGGGGTGGAGGACAGCTCCCGCAGCACGTTGGGCTATGCGCCCGGCATCCCGCCCGCCTGGGCAGCGGTGCATTTCTTCTTCTTCCGGTTCCCCTGATACCCACTGCAACACGGCTTGCGGGGCACTGTTATCTTCGCGGTCCCGCCGGAACGATCCGGGGGCATCAGGATGCAATTCTCAGC
>JAFDZY010000440.1 GCA_018266685.1 Bacteroidota bacterium | reverse complement strand
CCGACAACCGGCAACAGAGCACTGACACCACACTGAGCCCCATGGCCAAACCCCACCCCATCGGCACCATCGGCATCGAACTCGCCGAACTCGACCACCTCCTTTCCACCCGCAGCCCCATTGCGCTGGGGAAGGATGCCGTGGCCGCCATCAACCGCAGCCATGCCTACTTGCGCGATCGCCTGAAGCAAAGCGACGCACCGATCTACGGCGTGAACACCGGTTTCGGTGCCTTGGCCGATACGAGCATCCCCAAGGACAAGCTCGCGCAGCTTCAGAAGAACTTGGTGATGAGCCACGCCTGCGGCACCGGCGACCCGGTGCCTGCGGAGATCGTACGCGCCATGCTGGTGCTGAAGGTGCAGAACATGGCCTTCGGCCACAGCGCCGTGGCCTTGGCGACCTCACAGCGCTACGTGGACATGTACAATGCCGACCTGCTGCCCGTGGTGTACGAACGCGGATCGCTCGGTGCAAGCGGCGACTTGGCCCCGCTGGCCCACTTGGCCTTGCCCTTGCTCGGCTTAGGCGACGTGGTGCTGGAAGGAAAGCGCATGACTGCGGCCAAGGCGCTCAAGCAATTGGGCTGGGCACCGATCGAGCTCGGCCCAAAGGAAGGCCTGGCCTTACTGAACGGCACGCAGTTCATGTGCGCGTACGCATCCCTGCTCACGCTGAAAGCGAACCGGATCGCACACAACGCGGATGTGGTCGCGGCGCTTTCGCTCGATGCCTTCGATGGCCGCCTGGAGCCGTTCCATCCCTCGGTGCATGCGGTGCGGCCCCATCCGGGGCAAGCGGCGGTGGCAGGCCATATCCGCGAACTGCTGAAAGGCAGCGCCATCGCCAAGCGCGCGAAGAAGCACGTGCAAGACCCGTATTCCTTCCGCTGCGTGCCGCAGGTGCATGGCGCCAGCCGCGATGCCATTGCCTACGTGCAGCGCGTGGTGGAGCGCGAGCTGGAATCCGTTACCGACAACCCCACTGTGTTCGATGATGAGGACCTGATCGTAAGCGCGGGCAACTTCCACGGCCAGCCGCTCGCGCTGGCACTGGATTTCTTAGCCATCGCCTTAGCCGAGTTCGGCAGCATCAGCGAGCGACGCACCTACAAACTGCTCAGCGGCCAGCGCAGCCTGCCCGCCTTTTTGGTGGCGCACCCCGGCCTCAACAGCGGCTTCATGATCCCGCAGTATGCTTCGGCGGCCTTGGTGAGCGCCAACAAGCAGCGCTGCATGCCCAATAGCGTGGACACCATCGACAGCAGCAATGGGCAGGAGGACCACGTGAGCATGGGAGCGGCCGCCGCGCTGAAGACCTGGGCCGTGGCCGTGGACGTGGAACGCATCCTCGCCATCGAGCTGTTCACCGCCGCGCAGGCGCTGGATTTCCGCAGGCCGCTGAGGTCTTCCAAGGCCATTGAAAGCCTTCATGCCGCGTTGCGCAAACAGGTGCCCTTCGTGGAAGAGGATGTGGTGATGCACGAGCTGATGGAAGGCGCGCTATTCTTCATGCGATCTGCAGATCATCTCACCAACTGATCGGTCCTTTCTTGCCTCAGGGTCCCCTTCGGGAGACCGCTGAGGGAGCAACTTCGGGTGACCACTGAGGGAGCCTTAGGAGGGGATTGCCTCAGGGTCCCCGTCGGGAGACCGCTGAGGGAGCAACTTCGGGTGACCGCTGAGGGAGCCTTAGGAGGGGATTGCCTCAGGGTCCCCTTCGGGAGATCCCAGAGGGAGCAGCTTTGGTAACCGCTGAGGGCGCGGCTTCAGGAGATCCCTGAGGTACCACTATATCCTGAACCGCAAAAAGCCCATGCTCAGCGAGAGTGTTGGATTGCGCTGGGTGAAAAAGGTGACCACATCGCGCGAGGCAAAGCCAGCTTCCCAGGTGCCACCGCCCACGATGAAGGTGAGGCCTACGGGCACCTTCATGGCGTAGCCGCCACCGGCGCTGATGCCTGTGCTGAGTTGGATCCATGGCACGGGCCGGATGTCGCCCCCGATCCCGAAGGCTGCACGCTCCAGGTTCCCCGGCTCCTGGTTCAGCGGGGCCACCACTTCCGCGCCTACTTCAATGCGTTCCCCGGCGAGCAGGCCTACACCGAATCGGGCGGAAGAGGGCAGTGGCCGCTTGGTGCGCTTCCCTGATTCCCATTTCAGAAAACCCGTGTTGGTGACAAAGTCCTCCAATCCGTTGATGATGTCGTAGTTCTCCAAGCCGTTGCTGGCCATGTCCAGCAAACTGCCGTCGCCGGCGGTGTACACGTTGCCGGTCCACGTGATCGATCCCAAGTTGCACACCGATGCGCCGATCTTCCATTTTTTACCAATGATCATGGCCATGCCGATGTCCACGCCGAACCCGGTTCCCGCAGGGGTGGGCGATGCGATCGAGCTTCCGATGGAGGGCGCGTCCGCGCGCCGTTCGCCGCTTTCGGGGTCAAACCCCAAACTGGGCGTGATCGCCATGAACCCCGTGGCCTTGCCGTCCCGTGAACTGATGTCCACAATGCCGATGCCCAGCAAGTACTTCAGGCCGATGCCGAAGTCCACTTCCAGATCATCGTTGCGCACAAGGTGCCGCCCGTAGGAGAAGTTGAACTCCCGATACCAGCTTGCGCGCAAGTGGGAGCCGTCCAGCACTTTGGAGAGCAATTGGGGCTGGGCGGCGATGCCCAAGGCGATCAATGCAATGGAATCCGGCGACAAGTTCTGGTAGTTGGGTATGGTGTCACCCGTTACCAGCACCAGCAGATTGAAGTAGTCGGACCGGAACCCCACAAAGGCCAGTTCGGCGGTGAGCGGCCCGAAGCGTGAGGAGACCTGCATGCGGTCGCGCAGTTGGAACGCGAACCCGCCCAGTTTTTCCGAGGTGACGGCGGCTCCGAAAAGCATGAGGTCCACATGGGCCATGGCTCCTGCATCGGCGAATTGCCGGCCTGCCGTTTCCTTTTCCGCTTCGGTGAAACTGAAGTTGGTGTTCAGCAGCCGCTCCCGGATGTCGCTGCGGTTGATCGCATCGGATGATACGCTGTAGCTGCCTTCAAGCAGGCCAACGGCCACGTGTTTGTTCCCATGGCGCCATTTCCAGCCGAGGTTGGCCGGGTTGATGCCTACGGCCTGGTAATCTTCCACGAAGGTGGTGGAAGCTGCGCGCCCCGTGGCGGTGAACACGCTCATTTCGGTTTGGCTGAAGAGCGTGAATGATGCAGCCATGGCAACGAGGACAAGTAAGATCCGTTCGTTCATTAGAGTTGGGATAATCGCTAATGTCGGGCCGATTTTCGGATATTGGCCCAGGCATCCCCAATAGTGGTGATGCCACAATTTCGCATTCCAAGCGTTGCTTTTCAGTCTCAAAGTGCAAGGGGATGACGCTTTACCTGCTACCGGGCGTGGGCTGCGATGAGCGCTTGTTTTCGCGGTTGGACTTGTCCGGGATGGACGTGAAAGTGCTGGCGTGGCCGCCATTCCCGAAGGGATGCACCTTGGCGCAATTGGCCGGTGAACTGCGTCCGTTGGTGGATGCCTCCCGGCCGCACATCCTGGGTGGCGTGAGCATGGGCGGCATGGTGGCGCAGGAATTGGCGCTGCTCACAAAGCCGGAGAAGGTCATTCTCATTTCTACTTGGACGGGGCCGAAAGAGTTTCCGCCTTACGCACGGTTGGCGAAGGCCTTCGGGCTCGCCCACCTCATCAACGGGTTCAGCATGCGGGCCACGTGGCCCTTGAAGATGATGCTGGGCCAGCGCGACAAGGCCACGGACCAATTGCTCTACGCTATGGCCATCAAACAGACCGGCACCAAGATCCGCCATGGCGTGGAGGCAGTGTTGCGCTGGGAGGGCACCCGTTGGACGGGACCGGTGGTCCGGATCCAGGGAAACAGCGACCATGTGACGCCGTTGCGTTTTCCCGTGGACTTTGTGGTGCAAGGCGGACCGCACATCATGGTGCTTGTCCGCGCAGCCGAAGTTTCTGATGCCATCCGTGCGGCGGTGGCCTCCTGAAGCGATCTTTGCCGCCCCATGGAAGACCTCTTTACGCTTCAGGCGCTCATCAGCCTGATCACGCTCGGCCTGCTGGAAGTGGTGCTCGGCATCGATAATGTCATTTTCGTCAGCATCATCCTGGGCCGCATGGAGGCCAAGGACCGTGTGAAGGCAAGGAGGATGTGGATGGTGTTGGGCATTTTGGTGCGCAGCGCTTTGTTGGTGGGCCTGGGCTGGTTGGTGCAGCATGGCCACAGTGCCCTCTTCACCATCGCGGAGCGGCCGATCAGCCTGCGGGACTGCATTATGTTCTTCGGCGGTTTGTTTCTGCTTTATAAGGCCGTGAAGGAGATCCACCACAAGCTGGAAGGAGAGGAGGAGGGATCGGCTGCTTCCGCGGCGAAGAGCAGCTTCGGTGCATTGATGGCGCAGATCATTGTAGTGGACGCGGTGTTTTCATTTGACAGCGTGGTCACCGCCATCGGCCTGGCCCAGCACGTGGAAGTGATGATCGCGGCCGTGATCATTGCCATGGTGGTGATGTTCTTCTTTGCCGAGGCCATCAGCAGCTTCATTGAGAAGCACCCCGCATTGAAGATGTTGGCGCTTTCCTTCCTGGTGATGGTGGGCTTCATGCTCTTCTTCGAGGGGCTGCATCCTTTCCACGGAAGCGAGATCCCTAAGGGCTATGCCTACGTGGCCATGGCCTTCAGCTTCGCGGTGGAACTGCTGAACATGCGGGCCCGCAAGAAGAAAGTGGTGAAGCTGAACAAGTAGGTTGAGGATTTTAGTTCGTGGTTCGAAGGGCAGGACGTGCGCACGCCCTACGCCCTACAAGCTACAACCTGTTCAATCCACCCCACTAAACACGTACTGCACCAAATTGGCGCCCATGCGCAAAGCGGCGATGTGCAGTTCGGGCGGGTCGTTGTGTACATCGTGATCCTCCCAACCATCGCCCAAGTCGCATTGGTAGTCGTAAAAGCAGACCAGGCGCCCATTCCAGATGAGGCCAAAGCCTTGCGCGGGAAGGCCGTCGTGCTCGTGGATCTTGGGCAGGCCGTGCGGAAAGTCGAATTTTTGGTGGTACACCGGATGTGAGAAGGGCAGCTCCACAAAGTCCAGCTCCGGGAAGACCATCTTCATGGCGGGCCGCAGGAACTTGTCAATGCCGTAGTTGTCGCTCACGTGCAGGAAACCACCCCCGATTAAGTAATTCCGCAGGTTTTCCGCCTCTTGCGGGCTGAAAGTGATGTTGCCGTGGCCGGTAACATCGAGCCAAGGGTAGGTGAAGATGTCCGGGCTGCCCACTTCTACCGTGGGAACGTCCGTGTTGATGTTCATGCCCAATTGCTCGTTGCAGAACTTCACCAGGTTGGGCACGGCAGTCGGATTGGCATACCAATCCCCACCGCCGTTGTATTTGAGCACGGCAAGTTGGAAGGTGCCTTGGGCCTGGGATGCGATGAACGGGCTTGCGGCAAGAAGAAGGAAAACAACACGGCGCAACATGGTGCAAAGTTACCGTGCGGCCTTTGCGAAATTCATCCAGGTGCAAGCGGCGATGGCGGCGGTTTCGGTGCGCAGGCGGGCTTGGCCCAAAGCCACGGGCAGGAACCCTGCCGCGGATAGCAGGCCTGCTTCCTCCGGAGTGAAATCACCTTCCGGACCGATGAGCAGCAGTACATCCTGTTCCGGGCGAAATGCCGTGGCCAGTTCAGTCCGCTGTCCTTCGCACCAGCCGAAGAAGCGCTGCGGTGCAGTTTCCCTGGCCACATCAACCAAACTTGTCATGTTGCCCAACTTCGGCAGCCATCGGCGTTGGCTCTGCTTCATGGCCCCCACAAGCACACGCTCCATGCGGTCGTGCCGCAGTTTGGTCCGCTCCGTACGTTGTGTTTGCAGCGGTGTAATGCGGTCCACGCCGATCTCGGTGGCCTTCTCAAGGAACCATTCGAAGCGTTCCATCTGCTTGGTGGGCGCCACGGCGAGGTGGATCTTGCACGAACGCTCGGCAGGGGAGTGTTCCATGTTCAGTACCTGAACGGTGCAGGTTTTCTTGCCGGTGGCGGTGATCTGCGCCCGGGCAAAACCGCCCTTCCCGTCCAGCAGGCCGATCAGGGTGCCTGCCGAAAGCCGCAGCACATGCAGGGCGTGGTGCGCCTCCTCCTCAGGCAGTTCCGCCGTGGAAGGCCCTAGGCCGGGGCAATGGAACAGGTGCATTGCATGCGCGGTTGATCACATCGGACGGCCATGGTGCTCTTCCATCTCCGTCATTTTCTTGGCCCCCTTCAGCGAAGTGGTGTCGCCGATGCCGCCCAACACCTCGATGTTCACCCCGTCACTGAGGCCCGTCTTCACATAGGTCTTCTTCCAACTCTTGCCGTCCTTCACGTCCACGAAGGCACTATCGCCCTTGTCGTTGTACGTGATCACACTTTCCGGGACGGTCTCCACGCTGTCGCGGCGCGCCAGCACAATGTCCGCATTGGCGCTGTATCCGGAACGCAGGGTTTGGCCTTCTTTCACCTTCACGGCGGCCCGTATCTCGAACTGGATGGCGCCGTTGGTCTCCACGCCCTTGGGCGCGATGTATTCCAGCTTGGCATCCCAGGTTGCGCTGTCGATGGCGCCCACGGTGATCACCACGGGCATGTCCAGGCGTACTTTGCCGATCTCGCTCTCATCCACGTTGCCCTTGAAGATCAGGTCGTTCATGTCGGCTACCGTCGCAATGGTGGTGCCCTCGTTGAAGTTGTTGCGCTCGATCACGCTGCTGCCCACCTTGATGGGCACGTCCAGCACCATGCCTTCAATGGTGCTGCGCACAATGGTGTTGGTGGCACTGCCGCTGCTCTTGCTGATGCCGTCACGCACCAATTGCAGCGCGTCCTGTGCGGCGCTTTGCTCCTGCTTGGCATTGCGCAAGGCAATGTCGTAGGTCTGCATTTCGCTGGCGGCGATCACGCCCTTGTCAGCCAGGGGCTTGTTGCGGTCGTAATTCATCTGTGCATTGCTCACACCGATGGCGGCGCTGTTCACGCGGCTTTCCGCCTGGCTCAGCGAGAGCATGTCAGGCACGATCTGGATGGTGGCCAGCTTGTCGCCTTTCTTCACGTTCTGGCCGGCCACCACGAAGAGCTCGCGGATCACGCCGCTCACCACGGGCTTGATGTCGATCTCCTGCCTGGGCACAATGGTGCCGTTGGCAACCGTCTTTTTGATGATCGTTGCCGTTTTCGGCTTCACGATGTCGAATGCCGGTGGTGTGGTCCTGTTTTTCTGGTACAGGAACCAAAGCGTCCAGATGAACAGGAGGCCCAGCAGGATGAGCAGCACGTATTTGAGGATTTTCTTCATGGCTTCGGTATGGGATGGGGCGGTGGTGTGCACGTGTTGGTCATTCGGCGCGCAAGGCGTCAACTGGTTTTATCGCCAAGGCGCGGCGTGCAGGGATCCAGCCGGCAATGAGGCCGCATGCGATCAGGATGCCCAGGGCGGTGAGCGCCACATTGAGGCTGACTTCCGGGTTGGTGAAGAAGCCGGAGCTGATGTTCATTCCATTGATGGCCTGCAGCAGGCCCACCCCGGCCACTAGGCCGAAGTAGCCGGCAATGAAGGTGAGCGTGAGGGCTTCCTGCATGATCTGCCCGGTGATGTTGCCGGGCCGTGCCCCCAGGCTGCGCCGGATGCCGATCTCCTTGGTGCGCTCCTTCACGATCACGAGCATGATGTTGCTGATGCCGATCACGCCGGCCACCAGGGTGAGCGTGCCCACGAACCAGCTCAGTGCCGCGATGGCGATGAAGAGCATGCTCATCTGGTCAAACATCTCCTCCAGGTTGAAGCCCCCGAAGGCCATCGGGTCGTTCGGGTCCACCTTGTGGCGCTTGGCCATGAGCTTCTTCACGCGCTCCTGCACCACGGAGGCCTTGATGCCGGGCTCCGCGCTGATGCTGAACCAGTGTACGATGTTCATGCTGTTGAACGCCTTCTGGAAGGTGCTGAAGGGAATGTAGATGGTGCTGCCCTCGCCATCGTCGTGCATGGCGTTGGCCTTGGGCGTGAACAGCCCCACCACCTGGAAGTACACGCCCTGGATCCGGATGTACTTGCCCATGGGCGCTTCCGTGCCGAACAAGGCCTTCACCACGTCCGGGCCGATCACGCACACCTTGCGCTCGTCACGGATGTCCTTCGGGTTGAGGAAGCGCCCTTCCGCCATGGTGGATGGCTTGAAGTACTGCACATCCGGCATGTCGCCGTTCACGCTGAAGCCGCCGTACTTGTCCTTGTAGTTCACGTTGTTGGCACCGCGGTATCCGCCGAGCTGCAAGCGGGGGGCCACTTTGTCCACGCCTTCCACGGACTTGATGGCGGCAATGTCACTGTTGTCGAAATTGAAGTGGCGGCCACGCTTGAAGCCCGCGTAGGGCATGGAGGTGCTTTGGGTCCACATGAAGAAGCTGTTGGTGGCCCAGCCGCTGAAGCCGCCCAGAACGCCATTGCTCAGGCCCTTGCCCATGCCCAGCATGATCACCAGCATGAAAATGCCCCAGAATACGCCGAACATGGTGAGCCCGCTGCGCAGCTTGTTGCGGCTCAGCGTCATCCAGATCTCGTTCCAGCGCTCCTTGTCGAACATGGGGGGCTATGGGCTACTGTTCGTTTTCAGTTGTTCGTTCTTAGTTGTTCGTTGTTGGTCGGCTATCTGGAGAGGTACTGACAACTAACAACTGACAACCTCTTCTCTTCCAATTCCCATTCATCTTTCCCATTCATCTTTTTCATTCATCACGCAACGCCTCAATGGGTCGGATGGCGGCGGCCCGCCGCGCGGGAATCAGGCCCGCCAGTGCCCCGGCAACCACCAGCACGGCCGTGGCGGTGAGTGCCGTGCCCAGGTCCACCGTGGGGTTTCGGAACATCTCGCTGCCCGGCACGTGCCCGGCGATGAACTCCAACAGGCCCACGCCGCACACAAGCCCGAAGTAACCGGCCATGGCACTGACGAACACGGCCTCCATGATCACTTGTCCGGTAACGTTGGCGGGCGTGGCGCCAAGGGCCTTGCGGATGCCGATCTCCTTGGTGCGTTCCTTCACCACGATCAACATGATGTTGCTCACGCCAACAATGCCAGCCACAATGGTGCCGATGCCGATGATCCATAGGAAGGCATTGATCCCCGCGAAAACCTTCCCAAAGGTCTCGGCGTTCTCCACGTTGTTGTTCAAGTAGATGGCGCGGTCGTCCGTGGGGTCGAAGCGGTGGCGGTCCGCCAGTACGGCGGTAGCGCGCTTGGCGGCTTGTTCGGCACCTGGCAGGGAACCGTCCGTGAAGCTGAAGGTGATCTTGTCCACGTTTTGCTGCGCATTGAACACGCGCTGCACCACGCTCAGCGGGATGAACACTTGGCTGTTCTGGTTCATGCCGCGCCCGCTGCTTTCAAAACGGTATACGCCTACTACTTGGAACGGAATGTTGTTCACCTGCACCCATTGGTCAATGGGATCCTCGCCCTTGAAGAGGGCATCGCGCGAATCCTCCGCGAGCACGATCACCTTGCGGGTGCGGAGTTGGTCCATCTGGTTGATGAAGCGGCCCTCGATGATCTGCTGGTCCTGGAGGTGCGTGAATTCCGGCGTTACCCCGCTGATGGTAAAGTTGCCGTAATTCTTGCCCCGGCTCAGCTGGCTTTCCCCGCGCCAAACGCGGAGGTTGCCCGTGATGTGCTGCAGACCGGGGATGGCCGTGCGCAAGGCGTCCACGTCGTGGATGTCCAACTGGATGTCCCGGTCCACGGCCAGTCCTTGCCAGGGTTTGGTGGTTTGCCCGCCCCAGATGTCGATGGTGTTCTTGGCGGTGTTCCTGAAGTTGTAGCTGAAGCCGTTGCTCAGTCCCTGGCCCGTGCCCAACAGGATGATGAGCATGAAAATGCCCCAGAACACGCTGAAGCCGGTGAGCACCGTCCGCAATTTGTTCTTGCCGATGGTGTCGAAGATCTCCGCCCACTTTTCACGGTCGAACATGGCCTTGTTCGATAAGGACCTCCCCGTCATGGCTTTCGATCTCCCCGTCCTTCAGGCGGATCACGCGCTGGGTGAGCCTGGCAACTTTCGGTTCATGGGTTACGATCACCAGCGTCATGCCCAGGTCCTTGTTCACCTTGCCCAGCAGGTCCATCACTTCGGTGCTGGTGGTGCTGTCCAGCGCGCCGGTGGGCTCGTCCGCCAAGATCACCTTGGGGTTCGATATCAAGGCACGGGCTATGGCCACGCGCTGCTTTTGCCCCCCGCTCATTTCGTTGGGCATGTGGTGGGCCCATTCCCGCAGCCCTACGTTGGCCAGCATCTCCGTGGCCATTTCGTTCCGCTTGCGGCTTGAAACACCTTGGTAGTACAGCGGCAACGCCACGTTTTCCATGGCGTTCTTGAACGCGATCAGGTTGAAGCTCTGGAACACGAACCCGATGTATTTGCTGCGCAGCTCTGCAGCGCGCGTTTCGCTGAGGTCTTTCATCGCCATGCCGTCCAGCAGGTATTCACCGCTGTCCGCATTGTCCAACAGGCCGATGATGTTCAGCAAGGTGCTTTTCCCAGATCCGGAGGAACCCATGATGCTCACCATCTCGCCCCGGGCCACGCCCAGGTCAATGCCCTTCAATACCTGGAGGGTGTTGGCCCCCATGCGGTATGCCTTCCGGATGTTCCTGAGTTGCAGCATGGCCTGGTGGCACGAAAGTATTCCTGTGCCCATTGCCGGGTACGGCACACTACATGAACGGTCGCTGCATGGTTCCTGCGGCATGGTTCTTCCATTCCCAACGCAATGGCGGGCAGTGACGTATAAGGTGGCCGGCCCGCACACATGAATCGGCAAGGGAATGCCTGTTGGATGTTGATCTATGGCCTACAATGGCCGCGGTTGGCATTGGTCTGCAACCAGTGCATCCGAAATCGCCGGTAAAGGCAAGGATGGAAAGGACTGGCCGGGCCTGCATGAATTGTGGCACAACACTTGCCAATAGGGTACAACATTACTTTCGCAAACCAACAAACCGGAAAAATGAAGCGATTCTTCTCATTTACGCTCTCTGCGGCCTTCGCCATCACTGGATTGTTCGCCCAAACAAGTGACATCATCGTGTTTTCCGATGCCGGGGAGAAGTTCACCCTGCTGGTGGACGGTGTATCACAAAACGCCCAGCCCGCTTCCCGCGTGGAGGCGCGAGGCATCAAGAATGCGACACCGCTGTTGACGGTGAATTTTTCCGATGCAGGGATCCCCGCGCTGAAGCAGAATGGCTGGATGGAGCCCGGCTTGGAATACACCTTGCGCATCACCACCAATAAAAAAGGACAACGGGTACTGCGCATGCAGGGACAAGCACCGCTGGGAACCACCAAGGAAGCCGCTGCGGACAAGCCGGCACCTTCCAATTTCCAGGAAGATGTCCCGGCCTCATCCACGGAGGTGATCGCTACGGACCTCGTTACCGGGCAGTCAGTAAACCAGACCACTACGGTAACCACCACGGACGGTACGCCAGGCGGCAATGTGAACTTCAATGTGGATGTGAACGGCGTGGGCATGAACATGACCATCCATGATGGCACGGGCGGCACCACCACAACAACTACCACCACTACCACCACTACCTCCTCCACATCCACCTCCACCAACAACACGGTTCAAGAACAGGCCACCCCTGCACCTTCCCCTGACCCCGCGCCTGCAACCGGTGGCGGTTGCAGCCAACCCATGTCCACTGCGGATTTCAACGAGGCCGTGGCCAGCATCAATGACAAGGGTTTCGAGGAAACCAAGCTCACCCTGGCCAAGCAGATCGGGAACAGCAATTGCATGTCCGCCGCGCAGGTAAAGACCGTCATGGGGTTGTTCGGCTTCGAGGACAGCAAGTTGGACTTTGCCAAGTTTGCGTACGATCACGTGAGCGACCGCAACAACTATTACAAGGTCAATGATGCTTTCGGCTTCTCCAGCTCGGTGGATGAGTTGAACAAGTACATCCAAAGCCGTTGAACCGAAGGACGCGATCCCTCCACCGGATGAGAGCCCCGTTTTCCGCGTTATTGTGCTTCGGGTTTGCCTTGGCGGCCTGCACAGGGTCCAAGTCGCTTTCCAAGAAAGCCGGAAAGCTGGATTCCGGGGGCATGTACGCTGAAGCGGCGGAGATGTATTTGCAGAGCGCCGTGCGCAATGCCAAGAACATTGATGCCAAGATCGGCCTGAAGAAAACCGGGCAGATGGTCCTCAACGACAAGCTCAGCACATTCTTCAAGGCCTTTGGCGTGGGTGACGACAAGGAAGCCGCCGTCAACGCCTATCTGGATGCCAAGGACTACCAGGACAGGGTTCAACGCGCCGGCGTCACCCTGGACATCCCGGACAGCTATGCCTCGGACTTTAAGCAGGTAAAGGGCGAGTACTTGGTGCAGCTCTATACCCAAGGCCATGACCTGCTGGACAAGAAGGATTACGGCGCGGCTGAAACGGTCTTTGCCAAGATCGGCAAGTTGGAGCCCGGCTACAAGGACGCCAGCAGCCTGCAGCAGATCGCCTACCTGGAACCGCTGTACCAATCCGGCAAGGCAGCCCTCGCAGCGGGGCAGTACCGCAAGGCATACAATGACCTGGACCGTGTGGTTGCCAGAAATGCGGCGTACAAGGATGCTGCGGCGCTGAAACAGGAATGTGTGGACAAGGGCAGGTATGCCATTGCGGTGCTTCCGTTCAACGTGGCGGGCAACGGTACTGCGGCAGCGGCCCAAGCCGCCACCCTGCAGGCTTACATCACGTCGGCGATCGTGGATGCCAATGATCCGTTCATCCAGGTGGTGGACCGCGACAACATGCAGAAGATCTTGGATGAGCAAAAGCTTGGCATGAGCGGCGTGGTGGATGAATCCACCGCAGTGAGCGCCGGAAAGCTCTTGGGCGCCAAAGCCGTGGTAATGGGCACCGTGATGGCCTACGGGGAGGATGCCGGAAGACTTCGCAGAAGCACCAAGGACGGCTTTGAGAGCTACCAGGTGAAGCAGGTGGACAAGGAGACCAACCAAGTTTCCTACTTGACCAAGTACCGTCCGGTGAAGTACACGGAATACTACCAGGAAAACAAGGCGAACATTTCGTTCAGCTACAAGTTGGTTTCCCTTGAGACCGGCCAAGTACTGCTGAGCAAGGTGGTGGACCAGCAAGCGGACGACCATGCGTGGTATGCCACGTATGAAGGCAATGCTTCCGCATTACTGCCCATGCTGAACGGTGCCGTGAACACCAATGGGTCCGCCAGGCGCGAATTGAACGCGTTGCTGGCTGCACCGCACAATGTGAAGTCCACTGCCGACCTGGGCAACCAATTGTTGCGGGCAACTTCTTCCGTCATGGCGAAAACCGTGCAACAGGAGCTTGCTGCTAAGCTGCCATGAAGTTGGCCCTCCCTACAAGTCCGATAGTGCCGGTATTCGCAGCGGCCCTTGTGTTCGGCGCCTGCCGGTCCAAGCAGGGCCTGCCCCAGGCGGAGAACCCGGTGGCCTTGGCTCCGGACCGGCCCGCGTGGGTGGCCGCGCGCCCGGTGACGGATGCGGACTACATCGGCATCGGCTCCTGCCCGGTGGCCCGTGCGGATTTCCAGGAAACGGCAAAGAAGAACGCCTTGAACGACCTGGCAAGCGAGATCAGTGTAACCGTGGAAGGCAACAGCCTGCTCTACACGCTGGACCGCAAGTACAAGTTCGATGAGGAGTACACCAGCACCATTGCCACCCGCACCAAGGAGCGCATCGAAGGCTATGAACTGGTGGACAGCTACAACGATGGCATCACATATTGGACCTATTACCGGTTGAACAAAGCGGACTATGCGCGCCTCAAGGCCCAACGCAAGCAACAAGCGATAGACCAGGCCACCGATCTTTACGGCCGTGCCGGGACCACCCTTGCCGCCGGCGACCTTAAAAGCGCGTTTGACATGGACCTGCGCGCCCTGATCGCCATGAAGGACTATTGGGGGGAAAGCGACGTGGTGTCCGTGGACGGCAAGTCTGTGCCGTTGGCGAACGAACTGTTCAACGACCTCCAGAAAATGGCCAGTGGGGTGCGCCTGGCATTATTGCCCGAGAAATGCACGTTGGATTGGTCCAACCACTTCTCCCGGCAGATGCTCATCACCGCCACCTATGCGTCTTCAGGCAAGGCCTTGGCACAGTTGCCCATCGTTGTGCAGTACCCGGCGCAAGGTGGCGCGGTAACCGAAAGCCGGAGCACCGATGCCGAAGGGCGCGCCCGCACCACCGTGCAGCGGATGGAGGCGGGCACGGACGCCGTGGACCTCGTGGTGCGTTTGGATGTGGATGCCATGGTCAGCGGCGACCTGGACCCTGCCTTCACCAAGCCCCTCATCGGCAGCCTGACCATTCCCGAAACCAGGGTCCCCATACAGCGGGTGATGCCGAAGTTCATGGTGAAGGGCACGGAAAGCAACCTGGGCAAGTCCATGGCGGAAGCCCCCCTGTCGTTGGCCTTGAAGGAAGTGCTGACCGCAAAGGGATTCCGCGCCGTGGACCGCGAAGCGGATGCCGACCTGGTGGTGGAGATCACGGCCAACACCCGTGAAATGGGCGAGAGCAACGGCTTCTTCACCGTAGCGTTGGACGAGGCCGTGAAGGCACGGGACCGGCGCACCGGCGAAGTGGTCTATGCCGGGGGGAAACAGGGCTTGAAGGGCATCCAGCTGGATTACACCAAGGCCGGCCAGGATGCCTTCAAAAAGGCCGCCGTGGACCTGCGGAGCGATCTTGCACCCGCCTTGGTCAATGCCGTTCTCCAGCAATGACGCTACATTTCGCACTTTGGCACGCCATTGGAAAGCATAACCCCGAAAACCACCTAAACCGAAGAACATGAAAACCGTTACCGCCAAATTTTCCTCGTACGCCTTGCTGGCCCTGATGCTGATGGGCGGGCTAAGTGCCTGCAAAAGCAAGAAGAAAGCCGCAGAGGCTGCCGCTCCTCCCAGCGGCGAAACGGAAGTGAAGGTGCTCTGCTCCGGCCCGGAGTTCTTCACCGATGAAAAGAACTTCCGCGCCAATAACCTGGGCGAAAGCATGGACCAGGCCACGGCCAAGAAGAAGGCCCTCTCCAACGCCCGCGCGGACATGGCCAGCGCCATCAATACGCAGGTGAAGGCCGTGGTGGACAACTACGTGAACAGCCGCGAAATGAACAACAAGGAGGAGGCTGCCGAGCGCTATGAGAGCCTGGCCCGCGAAGTGGTGAACCAGCAACTAACCGGTACCAAGACCATCTGTGAGAAGATGATGAAGGTGAACGCCACCGGCAACTACAAGTGCTACGTGGCCATCGAGCTCAGCGCACAGGACCTGCTGGCCGCTTACAACGACCGCCTCAGCAAGGACGATAAGCTGAAGATCGACTACGACTACGAGAAGTTCAAGGAGACCTTTGACAAGGAAATGGAGAAGATGGCCCACTGATCGGGGCTGCAACAGGTAGGCAAAGCCCTTTCCGTTCGCGGAAGGGGCTTTCCTGTTTCAAGCAGGCCGGTAAGCGGGTTGCTTGCCGCGCAGCCATGCGAACAGGTTCAGCACGTCGCGGACGTACCAATACGTGTCCTGTCCCCGGCAATAGCCCGATTTTGCGCAAGGGAGCGAGAAGTACATAGGCCGGTTCAACAGCACGATGGCCCGCTCCACGTTTTCGTCCCATCGCTGGGGATCAAGGCCGAGGTCCTTGGCCAAGCGTTGTGCATCCTTCACATGGCCAGGGCCCGCATTGTATGCGGCCAGCACAAACTTCAGCCGTTGCGCGGGCACGGGGATCTCCGACCTCCAGATCTTGTCCAGCCGTACCAGGTAGCGGGAAGCGCCTTGAATGTGTGCATTTACGCCACCGTCCTTGTCCACGCCCATCAAGGTGGCGGTGGCGGGCATCATTTGCATCAGGCCGCCCGCGCCCGCCTTGGAAACGGCGGCAGTATCAAACCGCGATTCCTTGTAGGCAACTGCCGCAAGCAGTTTCCAATCCCAGGACAAGCTGTCGGCATGCACCTGGAAAAGGCTGTCGTACGGGGAAATGGTGTCCCCACCAAACGCGAGGGAACGGAAGGAGCGCTTCGGGCCGCGGGTTTCCAGCCCGTTGTCATACGCTTCGATCAATGCTTTCCGGGCCATCCCTTCATGGGCCGAAGCGAGCCAGGTGTCCAGTGCTTGCTGAAGGTGCACGGCATTGTTGCGCATTGCAAAAACCAAGGGAATGGATTTGCCCTCACGCGGTCCGAACTTCACCAATGGCAGCCTTTTGGCCTCCATGGCCGCAGTGGCATCGCTTACAAGCAGCTGCCCGCGAGCGCCCAATGCCGTGGCCATTAAAAGCTGCTCCGGGCGCTGGTCCAAAATGCGGAAGGGAATCTTCCCCGCCCCGAAGGTCAACCGGCCGGTGCTGTCCAGAAATGGTGACCAAGCACTGATGGTGATCGCCTGCAAGCTGCTGTCCGAAGCAGCATCCGCTTTGTTGTCGTTCGGTTGCGCCAGCCCATGGGCCACCAGGCGGTACGGGTGGCTGCTCCGGGTGAATGGTGCGGCCCAGCCATTGGGGGAGAGTTGTGCCGCGATCAGGTCGCCCTTTCCGTCCTGCAGCATCATCAGCATGGTATCCCGGCTGTTCACCGGAACGGCCTTGACGCGAAGGTGCTTGTATTTCGCAAAGCGTTCAAGCATTTCCCATTCAAGTCCGATCATGGCCCCGGGACGCTGCTCCCAGGTCAGCGGGTCCTGCATCACCAGCACGCGGAGGGTGTCGTGCTTGATGTCCGCCAGGTCCCGCGCCACATGGGGATGTTTCCAATTTTCCAAGGAATCTTCATGCGCGGTTGCGCCGGGCTTCAATACCGTGGGGAGTACCAGGAGCAGCCCGAACAAGCCGGTGCCGAGGAGTTCAGCTTTTCGCATCTGCTTGGTTCAAGTGGTTCCGGAGCTGCGGCAAAAAGCGCATGCACTCCCCAACAAATTCCGCCCGGTGTTCCTTCAGGACTTCCTCGGCGCCGATCAACACTTCGCCGCCGGGAACCCGCGCCGATAGACCGCCAAGCGCCTTGCCTATGCCGTCGATCGTGGCATAGGACGAAAGCCAGTCGTGGCGGGACATATAGGTCAACATGCGCTGCGTGCGCTCCGGCATCACGGACGCATGCGCGCCCAGCAGGGTGTACATCCGCCGGGCAAATTCACCCAAAGGCTCGTTGCTCAGGGCGGCCCATTGGCTGGCTATCGCATGGTCATAAAACAAGTCCAAGGCCACACCGGCGTACTTGCCGCAGTGCGCACGCAACCGCTCCCTGCCGATCAAGGTGATCGGATGGTTGTCCGTGTAGCTATCGATCTTGCGATGCATCCGGATTCCCTGTTGAAGCCCGGTTTGCCAACCGGACAGATCACGCCCTTTGACCGCGTCAGCCATGAAATTGCCCACGATCACCAACGGGTCATTCCCGGATACGAGAAGATGGCCTAAAAAGTTCATGGAAACGTCCGGAAAGGTATCGCCCGTGCCTTGTTGCCCTGATTTGCCGGGCGATCGGCCCAGGAACCGCTCATGTATCCGCATGCGGTTGCAACCGGCTTGCCGGTAATTTGGTCCCATGCCTTCCACGCGCCGGATCCTGCTGCTCTATTGGACCATCCAGGTGGTGGGTTGGGGTGCCTACATGCTGTTGCTGGGCCTGCCCGGCTGGCTGGAAGGTGCCCCCAATGGGCAATTGGCACAGGTGAGCGCGGCGATGGCCGCCATCGGGATAGCCAGCAGCCATGTGCTGCGCACCTGTTTCAAGGAGTGGCATTGGTTGGACAAGCGCGTAGTGCAGCTGCTGGTGCGCATGTTGCTGGGGGCCTTGGCCCTCGGTGCCGTATCCGGACTGTTGCAGGCCGCCATGCATGATGCCGTGTTCCGCACCGCGGAACCGTGGCTGGGCGGCAGCGGATTGAAGTTGACGGAGGCCATGCTGGGCTGGGTGCTGCAGTTGTTCATTTGGGAAGTGATCTACGCGGCCTACCACTACATCGTGCGAAGCCGCTTGGAGGAGCTGCGTGCACTGCGGCTGGAGGCTGCCAACCGGGAGGGGCAGCTCTCCAATTTGCGCAGCCAGCTCAACCCGCACTTCATGTTCAATGCGCTCAACAGCATCCGCGCGTTGATCGGGGAAGATCCCGAACGCGCAAAAAAATCCATTACGCTGCTCAGTGCCATCCTGCGCAATGCCATGTCCACCGTGAAGCGCAGAACGGTTCCCCTTGGCGAGGAGATTGACATGGTGCGCTCCTACCTCTCCCTGGAGGCCATGCGCTACGAGGAACGGTTGCGGGTGTCCTTCGATGTGGACCCTGCGCTGGAACGTTGCCCCGTGCCCCCGATGATGCTGCAAACCCTGGTGGAGAACGCCGTGCGCCATGGCATTGCCAAGTTGAAGGAAGGCGGCGAGGTACGCATTGTTGCGCGCCAGGCACATGGCGCAATGCAGGTGCAGGTGCGCAACTCGGGGCATTACGTTCCCGCGAGGTCCGGTGCTGCGGGCATTGGATTGCGGAACACCGAGCAGCGACTGGAACACATCTACGGGCGGGGAGCGTCCCTGCGCATATACAACGAGGGCGGCATGGTGGTCTGCGAACTGCTCCTGCCCTTGCTGGATGAACGGATTGAACAGAAACTGATCGAAACATGACCATGAAAGCCTTGATCATTGATGATGAACGGTTGGCCCGCAATGAACTGGCCCGTCTGTTGGAGGCACATCCGTCCATTGAAGTGGTGGGGGAGGCCGCCAATGCCGATGAAGCTGAGCAACGGATCGGCGAGTTGCGCCCCGACCTGCTTTTCCTGGACATCAACATGCCGGGCCGCGACGGCTTCCAGTTGCTGGAGGCGTTGGAGCTCGCGCCGCATGTGATCTTCGTTACTGCCTATGATGAACATGCTGTGAAGGCATTCGAGGTAAACGCGCTGGACTACCTTTTGAAGCCGATCGACCCCGAACGCTTGGGCGCGGCCGTGGAGAAGCTCTCCCGCATGCCCAAGGAAGCCCACGGAACCCGGGAGGTGTTGGCGGCCGATGACCGTATTTTCATCAAGGATGGCGACAAGTGCTGGTTTGTTGCCTTGAAGGATGTGCGCCTTTTTGAAAGCGAAGGCAACTATGTGCGTGTGCGCTTCGGCGACAACAAGCCCTTGGTGCTGCGTTCCTTGAACAACCTGGAGAAGAAATTGGACCCGCACGTTTTCTTCCGCGCCAACCGGAAGCAAATGATCAACCTGGCGTGGGTTGGAAAGATCGAGCCTTGGTTCAGCGGCGGGTTGAACTGCATGCTATCCACGGGGGAAACCATTGAAGTGAGCAGAAGGCAGGCCTTGCGCTTCAAAGAACTGATGAGCTTGTAGCTGGTTTGCCGCCAACTGGTTCTTATACCCTTTCGCAATAAAGCTCCATCCGATCTACTTGCTCTTTTTCCGCATGGCTTCTCCGATGAGGTCGTTCCGTAGGCACCGCTACGCAACGCCCTCCTCGTATCGCCCTACGAAAAAATAGCTGCGCATCTTTGGTCGGCCCCTTATTGCGAAAGGGTATTATTCTGCCGGGCACATCAGGCACCCGTGCGGAAGTGCTATCTTGTTGCCAAATCCAACCCATCATGCGAATAGCTACTCTCGGCGTTGCATTGATCGGTCCGCTCTCCCTTTTGGCCGCCATGGGCGGTCCGGACCAGTACGGCTACATCTGGAAAGACAGCGATGAGCCGGGCGGTCCCGTCTACAATTGGATCGACATCACCGCAACGGGCATCCCCGTTACCGGGCTCGCGGACGACAACACGTTTGGGCCTTACATCATGGAAGGCAACATGCCGTACTACTGGTACGATGTGAAGAAGGTGTGGGTGGGCAGCAACGGCTATGTGGCCTTCAATGGCGGGAATATCGCGGCCACCTTTCCCGTGCTGCCATCCGCAGGCGGAACGGAGAACTACATCGCGGCGTTCATGTCCGACCTTACGTTCGCAGGGACTGGAAATCCTGCCCAATGCTACTTGCAGGATGAATCAACCCGGTTGATCATTTCTTGGATCAATGTGCCGTTTTGGAACGTGGCGGCACCGGGCTACACCGGGAGCAACACCTTCCAGCTGATCCTCAACAAGCAGGATAGCACGATCACCATCCAGTACCAGGCCATTTCCGGGACTACCAGCAGCAATGGCCCGATCATCGGCATTGAAAGCCTTACCGGGAGCATCGGGTTGGCCCGCAGCCAAAGCTTGATGCCGGCCGCCGGATATGCAGTGCGTTTCTACAATCCCGCCGTGCCTTTGTTGCAAGTGGCCGATGCTGCGGTGCAATGGGTGGACGAAGAGGGTACCGGTGGCACCATGGCTGCAGTGGGCGCAACCCTGCCATTGGCCGCACAAGTGCAGAACACCGGCAACCAACCACTACCTGCCTTTACCGTTTCCAGCAAGGTGCTCGGCCCAAGCGGACAGGTGATGCTCACGGAGACTGTGGACATCCCACCGCTTTCGCCCAATGGCACCATGGGTGTTCCCTTGACGCAGACCTTCGCACCGGTTGGCCCCGGTACATACACGCACCGGGTGGAGGTCAGCGGGGTGGCGGGCGACCTCATCGCCACGAACAACACCATGGACCGGGAAATGGTGATCTATCCATCCAATGCCGACCAGGTGAATGCGAGCTGGGCCGGTCCTTTGGACAATGGTGTGGGCATTGGATGGAACGGCGGAAATGGTGGCGTGGCAGCCTACATCATTCCGCCTTTTGTTCCGTGCCAGATCACCGGCACCACGGTGCGGATCACCAGCAACACGGGCAGCAGTTTCGCCATGATGGTGTACGATGATGACGGTCCGGACGGAGGCCCCGGCACACTGTTGGACAGCACCGTGGTGGCCGCCTCCAACGGGGGGCCTGGCGACCATGTGTACCCGCTCCCAAGCCCCGTGCAGGTTACCGCTGCGGGCGGTTACTACGTGGTGTGGTACATGCTCGGGGCCAATGTGAACATTGCGGTGGATGCCTTGCCCCCGTTTTCCCTGCGCTGCTATGAAGTGCTGGGCGGTGCTTGGGCGGAATACCGCGACAGGGCCACCAGCGATTTCCACCTGGGGTTGCAGATCCAACAGCCTCCCTTTGTGGATGTGGGCGTACTGGGCCTGGTGGGTATCAACAATGGTCAGCAGGTACCAAACGGCACCACGGTGCAAGCGCTGGTGAAGAACTTCGGCAATGCGGCCATTACCGGTTTCCCTGTGAACTACCGCTTCGGCAACGGCAGCGTGGTAAGCCAGAACTACACGGGCACCCCGGTTTCCCCGGGAAACTCCGCCCTGGTAACCTTTGCGCAGCCGCTGGTATCCGCCAGTGGAGGCAGCGATGCGCTCTGCACATGGACTTCCGCGGCTGCGGACATTCATCCGGACAACGACACTTCCTGCGTGGACATCAACATGCCGGTGGGTATTGTGCAATGGGATCCCACGCCAATAAGGCTCTTCCCGGATCCTGCGCAAGACTTTCTTTTCATCGAGGGCCTGCCTGCGGGCGCAGTGATCGCGGATTTGGTTGATGCCAGCGGTGCAATGCAGCCGGCTCGGACTTTGGGGAGCAAAACAGGCCGATGCACGCTGGACGTGCGCACCCTTGCACCGGGCACATACTTCCTGCGCATCCACGCGCTGAACACCGTGCTGCATGCAAGGTTCGTGAAACAGTAGGAATTGGCACGGACATTGCGCGCTGCGGAGGGGCGTACCTTTGCGCCATTCCCAAAAGAAACAATGTCCAAAAGGTCTTTGCTGCTGCTGCTTGTGTTCTGGAACATCCTGCTCACCGGAGCGATCATATGGTCGCTGGGCCGTGCCCGTGTGCCGGAACGCCTTTTGAAGGAAAGGATGGCGGAACTCGGCAGTACAAACGATACATTGCCCAAGCAGGCCCTGGAGTTGGACACCATGAAGCGACCTGAAGGCCGCATTGCCTTCTTCTTCATGGATTCCGTGCAGGCGAAGTATGAACTGGTGAAGGAAAGCTCCGAACGGGTGCGCGGTGAAGGCCAGCGGCTGGAGGAAGGTTTGCAACGGGAAATGGGCAAGGCACAGGCCCGGTACAATGAATTGATGTCCAAGGACCACACGTACAGCACGCAGGCCGAGCTGAAAGCCGACCAGGATGAACTGGAACAGCTCAGCGGCAAGATCCAGGAAATGCGGATGAATTCCCAAGACCGGCTGGACAAGATGCAGGCCGACCTGCTTCAGGACATTTCCATGCAGATCAAGGGTTTCCTGGAGAAGTACAATGAAACGGCCAAGTACGATTACATCTTCAGTATCCAGGATGCCGGCCAGATCTGGGTGGGCAACAAAGGATTGGACATCACACCGGCCGTGGTGGCCGGCCTGAACGCGCAGCACAGGGCGCGCAAGGCATCCACCAAATAGAGGTTTCACCGCTTTGCCCGTTGCACCGGGCCACCGCTTGGACCGCCGCCTGCACGAAAGCAAATGAACGCGTTCCGTGTCCTCACTTTGGCAGCCTTCGTGGGCCGGGGCTGCCAGTTGGTGGCGCAAGCAACCGGCGCACCGGGCGACCGCGTGGAGGTCCTCAATGCGGACCGGTGGGATTTCAACAAGGATGTGGCCACCGGGGCGCAGCGACTGTCCGGGCACGTGCGTTTCGGCCAGGGCGGCGCAGTAATGGCCTGTGACAGCGCCTGGCTGTTTGACGACCAGCGCGTCAACGCCTTCGGCCATGTGAACCTGCGCCAAGGCGATACGCTCCAGATCACGGGGGACAAACTGCAATTCTCCGGCAAGGATCACTTGGCACGCATGGAAGGCAACGTGGTGCTCAGCGATCCCGGCATGGAGCTCACCACGGAAGCGCTCACCTATGATGTGCGCGCCCGCAGGGCGGATTACAACTCCGGTGCACACATCACTGATCGGCGCGAAGGCAACACGCTCTCCAGTATGCACGGCACCTATTTCGCGGGGAACCACGCGTTTGTTTTCAGCGGAAATGTGCGGCTGGAGCATCCGGACCGCACCATTCTAGCGGATACGCTGCAGTATTCCTCCTCGTCCGGTACCGCGTTCTTTCTGGGGCCCACGCACATCCTGCAAGGCGCCACCACCATGTATTGCGAACAAGGGAGCTACGACACGCGGACCGGATTTGGAAGGTTCACCAAGGCCGGGCGCATCACCAGCGGAGCGCAGGAACTCACCGGCGACAGCTTGCATTACAACAGGTCCACCGGCGAAGGAACGGGCTGGGGCCATGTAACGGTAAAGGACACGGTGAACCGGACGGTGGTGCACGGGAACTATGGAACACACCGGCAGGCCCAGGGAAACTCCATGGTAACCGGGCGTGCGGAACTGATCATGCTGGCGGGGGCGGATTCCCTTTACCTGCATGGGGACACGCTCTTTGCGCAGCAGGACAGTTCAGGCCACAAGCACATTTTGGCCCGCAGGAATGTCCGGTTCTTCAAGCCGGACCTGCAGGGCGTGTGCGACACGATGACCTACAACGGCCGGGACAGCCTGATCACCCTACGCGGCCAACCCTTCATTTGGAGCAAGGGCAACCAGCTTTCTGGCGATACGGTGTTCATCCGCATGCACAACGGCCACGCGCAGAAACTCACCGTGGACGGCGCTGCATTGATGGTGGAACAAGCGGACAGCAGCCATTTCAACCAAGTGGCGGGCACCACGCTTACCGGATATTTCCATGGGGATCAGATCAGGCAGATCGTGGCTGAAGGGAACAGCCGTACCATTTACTTCGCACGCGAGAAGAAGGACAGCACGGAGCGCATCACAGGTGTGAACCGGGCCGACTGCAGCCGCATCACCGTGGGCCTGGACAGCGGAAAGGTGAGCACCGTAAGTTTCATCACACAGCCGGACGGCACCATGTACCCGTTGGACAAAGCCCCCCCGGAAGCTTTGCTGTTTGAAAATTTCTTGTGGAACGCCGCAGCCAGGCCCGTGGACAGGGGCGACATCTTCCGGGAAACTTCCGATGAAAAGCTTCGGCCCGGCCAAGCTTCCGGAACGCCTATTCGCTAATGTACCGCACCAGGTCGGGCAGGGGCTTGCGATAGCCCTTGGGCCAGTCCCCCGCAGGATAGCCCATGTAAAACAGCCCCAGGCAGTGGTCTTCCGCGTCAAGCCCCAGGAAATGCACCATCCCCGGGCCGGTGATCACCGCACCCGTGCTCCAGAAGGCTCCCAAGCCAAAGGCCGTGCACGTGAGGTACATGTTTTCCACGGCGCAGGCCACGGAATACTGCTCTTCATGCAAGGGGATCTTCTGGTTTGGATCGCGGGCCATGCCCAACGCCACCACTACGCTGCTTTGCAGGGGGCGCTGCACATGGTTGTCGTATTTGCGCTGCAGGAATTTTTCCGGCGGGGTGATGCGCTTGTACTCCGCGCCCATAAAGGCGGAAAGTCGTTCACGGGCCGCACCCGTGAACACCACGAAGCGCCATGGCTGCGTCATGCCGTGCGTGGGCGCCCAAATGCCGTTGCCCAACACCTGGTCCACGATGTCGCGCTGAACCACGCGCGGGCTGAAGTCCTTGGGCTGGATGCTCCGCCTGTCACGGATGATTTCGGTGATCTCGCTGATGCTGTGTCGCATGGGGAATGCCGCAAAGAGAAGAAGAAATCCCAAGGAGCGGGTTGGAAGGCCTTGGGCAACGTTCATTTGCCCCGTGGTGTCTTAGGTTTGCAACCAATCAAACTCCCCATCCATGGCCTTCGGTCGTTACGCTGCACTTTCAGTTTCCCTGTCTACCGCTTTGCTCTGTGGTGCACAGGCCCCCATTACCTTGGTATCTCCCGGCAATGTGCCCGTGAACGGCACTTCCTTCCTGGTGCAGCGTGGCGCCTACGCTCCTCCCGCTTCAGGCGGCGCGGACGTGTTGTTCAACTTTAGCGCCGCTGCGCCCACTTCTTCCGCCACCTACCAATGGCAGGACCCCGCCCTGCTGCCCAACTCTGCCCAATTCACCGGCGCACAGTACGCCCTCACCAACGGCGGCCCGGATACCATTTATTACAAGGCCACTGCGGCAGGCTTGGAGCGGGTGGGCGATGCCATGACGATCACCGCGCTGGGCACCGCATACCATGGTACCACCGTGTACAGCAATGCAATCCAGGAATTGACGCTGCCCTACACCTTCGGTACCGCACCATGGACAGACCTCTTCACGGGGGCTTACACAGTGGACGGCAACACCACCACGCGCAACGGCGCCATCAACGGTGCGGCCGATGCCTGGGGCAGGGTGATCATGCCGGGCGGGGCGGATACCGTGGAAGTGCTTCGTGTTACCACGCACCTCACGGAAACCATTCCCCTTACCACGAGCTTGGGCGCCGTAAGCGTGAGTCACGTGCAGAACGTCACCGCCTATTACCCGCTCTGGGGAAAATTCCCCTTGCTCCGGATCCTGTCCGACACCCTGAGCGCAATGACCATTGTGCAACCCACCTCGTTCATTGAATGGCTGGATGCCTCCGCAGTGGGCCTGCAGGAGCAAGCGGCACAACAGCCGTCCATGCACCTGTTCCCCAATCCGGCCAAGGAAAGCACCACCGTGCTGGTGCACAACCCCGCCGGCAGTCCGGTGGACCTGGCCGTGTACGACCTGCGCGGGAGCTTGGTGCTGCATGAACAATTCAGCGGCATGGCGAAAGCACTCGACCTCAAGCAGTGGGATTCCGGCTTGTACCAAGTGGTGCTTTCCAATGCCAAAGGGCAGCGTGCCGCCTCACGGTTGGTGGTGGCCCGTTGACCGGTATTCAATTGCTTCGCGATGCGCATCCGTGACCACTTGGCCTTGCTTGCCCTTGTTTCTGTTTCCGCTATCCGTGCGCAGCCGGTAATCAACTTTCCGGATGCCCCGCAGGTGGACGATGTGTTCCCGTACATCGCGGTAGGGCACGTACCTATTTCCGGTACTGGCGAAGATGTGGTCTGGGACCTTTCAGCCGTGAGCGTGGGCACGCCGGTGAACCTTCCCTGTGAATCACCGGACGCCACGGCATATGGTGATCAATACCCCGCGGCCACCCTTGCCTTGGACGGCGGGAACAACATCAGTTACATGCGTGCGGACTCCTCCGGATTGTACGTGGTGGGGGTGTACAAAGACTTGGGGAACCTTTCCATCCAGATACATTTCACGGATGAGCAGCTGTTCCTGCCTTATCCATGCACCTATGGAACAGCATTTTCCGACCCCTATGCCTACACGTACACCTATCCGGGCGGCACGGTGAACGGCACAGGCCACGGCTCGTATGTGGCTGATGGCTTCGGTACGCTGATTTTACCGTACGATACCATCCACAACGTACTGAAGCTTACGGGCACGGATACGGTAGTGGAAAGCATTCCCGGCACGGCGTACGTTACTGCCGTGCAGCAGGTGTATTTCTACAAGCCCGGGATCCACTACTTCTTGCTGAGCGCTACGCAGGTGAGCCAAAGCGTGAACGGAGGGCCACCGCAGCAAAGTGCGGGCATCAGCTACCTGGGGCCTGCCATGTTCACAGGGGTCCATTCGGAACAACGCCGATCCATTGGTGTGGAAGCATGGCCGAACCCGGCAAGCGGCCTGGTGAACATTTCCTACGGCATCGGGAAGGGGCGCCACGTGAAACTGGAATTGTTTGATGCCAATGGCCATTGCATCCGTGCCCGGCAAGCACATACAGTTGTCCCGGGGATCCAGCGGGAGGTGATCGATCTGCAGGGGTTGCCGGCGGGCATCTACCTGGTGCAGGTAACGGACGATCAGGGCCAACTAGGCACCTGCCGCGTCGTAGTCCAGTAACCAAGCGGGCGTTGGTTGCATGTTCAAGGCCGGCAGGCGTGAAGCTTCGGGCTTTCCACAACGGTTGAAAACGTTGTTTGGGCCCGGTGGAACGCATTGCACTTGGAAGCTACCTTCGCGCTGCCATGACGGCCACGGAGATCCAGCAGAACGTACAGCACATTTTCAGCGACTACCTTGAAAAGCAAGGCCATCGCAAAACCCCGGAGCGCTTCGCCATCCTGAATGAAGTATATGTCCAGGACGGGCATTTCGACATTGAGCGCCTCTACGTTTCCATGAAACGGAAAAAGTACCGGGTGAGCCGCGCAACGCTGTACAATACCATGGACCTCCTGCTGGACTGCAAATTGGTGCGCAAACACCGCTTTGGCGGCACACACGCCCAATTTGAACGGGCGCAGAACTACCGCCAGCACGATCATGTGATCTGCACCAATTGCGGAAAGGTGATGGAGTTCTGCGACCCGCGGATACAAACCATCCGCAGCACGGTGGCTGAAGTGATGGGCTTTCAAGTGAGCCACCACGCCTTGCACATCTACGGGCTTTGCCCCGATTGCACCAAAGAACAACGGACGAAATGAGCAGTACCGCAACCGACAAGCCCACCTTCGACCTGCACGTCAGCGAACGGGAAGGCACCAAGGTTTTCCACCTGGAAGGCCGCCTGATGGACCAGCAGCAGGCCGACCGCCTGATGGAGGTGCTGGACAAGCACTTGGAAGGCAACAATGGCGTGCATGTGATCCTGGACATGGCCAAGCTGCTCTACATGAACAGTACCGGCCTCAACATCATGATCAGCGTGCTTACCCGCACCCGCAAGGCGGGCGGGCAGGTGCTGCTGGCGGGCATGTCACACGGGGTGCGCCAGCTCTTTGTGGTCACCAAGCTGGATACTGTGTTCCCCATCCTGGATTCGGTGGAACTCGCATTGGCCAAGTTGCGTGCGTGAACCATGGCGGCAAGCGTTGATGTGATCCTTGGCGCCCAATGGGGTGATGAGGGCAAGGGCAAGGTAGTTGACGTGGTGGCACCGGACTACGCCGTGATCGCACGTTTCCAAGGGGGGCCGAACGCCGGGCACACCTTGATCTTCGACGGAAAGAAACACGTCTTGCACACCATCCCCAGCGGCGTGTTCCGCAAGGGCGTGTGGAATTTGGTGGGCAACGGCGTGGTGATCGATCCAGTGATCTTCCTGCGTGAAGTGAAAGACTTGGAGGCTGCCGGTGTGGATGTACGTTCGCACCTGCTGATCAGCCGGCGGGCGCACCTCATCCTGCCCACGCACCGCGCGCTGGATGCGGCCAGTGAAGCCGACAAGGGCAAAGGCAAGATCGGAAGCACGCTCAAGGGCATCGGACCCACCTACATGGACAAGACCGGCCGCAACGGCCTGCGCGTGGGTGACATTGAACGACCTGATTTCCGGTCCAGATATGATGCGCTGACCGCCAAGCACGAGCGCCTCTTCAGCATTTACGACAACCCCGTGGAATGGCGCAGCAAGGAAAAGGAATGGCTGGAAGCCGTGGACCAGCTGCGCACCTTCACCCTGGTGGACAGCGAACAGTGGCTGCATGAGCAACTGGCCGCCGGCAAGTCCGTGATGGCGGAAGGTGCCCAGGGCACGCTGCTGGACATCGATTTCGGCACGTACCCCTTTGTGACCTCCAGCAGCACCGTGAGCGCAGGGGCCTGCACCGGCCTGGGCATCGGCCCTGCACGCATCGGCAAAGTGATCGGCATCTTCAAGGCCTACTGCACCCGCGTGGGAAGCGGCCCCTTTCCCACGGAACTGCACGATGCCATGGGCGAGAAGATCCGTACTGCCGGCAACGAGTTCGGGGCCACCACCGGAAGGCCACGCCGCTGCGGTTGGCTGGACCTGCCGGCCTTGCGCTATGCCGTGATGGTAAACGGCATCACAGAGCTGGCCATGATGAAAGCCGACGTGCTGAGCGGCATGGGCATTGTGCAGGTTTGTACGGCATACCGCATTCAAGGCAAGGAAACCACGCACTTCCCGTATGAGCTGGGCAACGAACTGGAACCCGTGTACACCCCGATGAACGGTTGGGGCGCACTTGATCCGGAGAAGCCGCTGCCGGTGGAGGCGGAGGCCTACATCGCCTTCATTGAGCAAGCTGTGGGCGTGCCGGTGCGGATAGTTTCCGTAGGCCCGGACCGCAAGGCCACCATGGTGCGCAAGGCGGTGGTCACGGCCGGTTGAAGCAGGGCATGGGCGGCAAGCGTGTACCCCCGCGTGCCAAGCCTGATGTGCCTTTGGTGCTACCACCCCATGTGCGCGACCTGCTGGGCGATGAAGCGGAAGACCTGCTCTCCTCCCTGCGGGCACCGGCACCTGTAAGCATCCGCCTGAATCCGTTGAAGCCGGTTGAAATGCCGGGAGAGCCGGTGCATTGGTGCAATCTGGGCCGCTACCTTCCGGAACGCCCTGTTTTTACGCTGGATCCGCTGTTCCACGCGGGAGCGTATTATGTGCAGGAAGCCAGTAGCATGCTGCTGGAACAAGCTTTCCGCGCGGCGGGCAATTTGCCGGAAGATGCGGTAGTACTGGACCTGTGCGCCGCACCCGGCGGAAAGTCTACGCATTTGGCAGCATTGCTTCCGCCATCGGCACTGTTGATCAGCAATGAACCCGTGCGGCAGCGCCAAGCTGCCCTCTTGGAAAACCTGTGGAAATGGGGCCGCAAGAACGTGGTGGTGACCGGTGCGGAGCCGGATGAACTTGCCTCACTGGGAGCCTTCTGCGACCTGATCGCCGTGGACGCGCCCTGTTCCGGCGAAGGCATGTTCCGCAAGGACCCGCACGCACGCCGGCAATGGGGGGCCAACCTGGTGGAAACCTGTGCCACGAGGCAGCAGCACATCTTGAACAGGGCCTGGGCCGCATTAAAACCCGGCGGCCATTTGATCTACAGCACATGCACATGGGAAACCTGCGAGAACGAGGACCACGTGGAACGCATGGCCGGGCGCGGCGCTGTAATCGTGCCCATCGCGGCGGACCCCGCGTGGGGCGTACTGGCTGGTGACCTCGGGCTGCGCTGCTATCCGCACCGCGTGCGCGGCGAAGGCTTTTTCATTGCCCTGCTCCGCAAACCCCAAGGCGATCGGGACGGAAACGGCCTGTTGCCATCGACGGCTCCGCCGGCGAAGGCATTGCCGATCGGCGCATGGCTGAAGGATCCATTGGAACAGGTTCTTGTGGAAAAGGAGGGAACGATGTACGCCATCGGCTACCAATGGGCGGCTTCCTTGCAGGAAATATCCGGTGGGATGCAACCCGTTGCTCCGGGAATACCGGTAGCAGTGCACAAAGGCGGAGCGTGGCTTCCGCACCCGGCACTGGCCTTGAACGAGCTGCTCCGTGAAGAGGCCTTTCCCACGGTGGACTTGGACCGCGCCACCGCACTGCGGTACCTGCGCGGCGAAGCGCTTCCGGCGGAGGATGCGGCAGGCACGGTACTTGTACGCCATCAAAACTTGCCCATTGGGTGGGCCAACGGGGCAGGCAAGCGCTTGAACAACCGCTGGCCTGCACCTTGGCGCATCCGCATGCGTTGAACCGGAAAAGGACCCCCAAGGCGAATTACTTTGCATCGGGAATGTCTGCGTACAACAGTTTCCTGGACTGGTTCGACCGGCACAAATACGGCGTGATCGGCACATTGATGCTGCATACCGTGTTGTTGGCCGTGTTCAGCCTCAGCAGCGTGGGCGACCGCTTTCCGCATCCACCACCGCAGGGCTTGGCACTGGACCTGGAACTGGCCATGCCCGAACCGGAGCCTGCAAAAGTGGAGGAAGTCCCACAAGGACAGGATCAAAACGTGGATCCGAACGTCACCAACAGGGCCAGCAACAGCACGGCGGAGCTGAGCGCCGAGAAGCCAATGTCCCATGCCGCGCAGGAACGGATGAACGAGCGGGTGGACCAGGACCTGCACACCATGGAGCAAAGTGAATTTGCACGCTTGGCCGCCGAGCGCACGGCACAGGGCAAGGACATCGCGGTGCCCGTGCTGGACACCGCCAAGTTCAACAAGCGCAATTACATGGACAAGGCGCCCAAGCCTGTAAAGGTGGAAGGGCTCACCACCGTATCCTACGACCTGAAAGGCCGAACGGACCTGGTGCTGGAGGTGCCGGCCTACTTGTGCAAAGGCCATGGAAAAGTGGTGGTCCGTGTGGCGGTGGACCGAACGGGAGCCATGAGCAAGGCAGAGCTTGATCCGGCAGCCAGCACCACCACCGATGCGTGCATGGTGGAGAACGCCTTGTCTTCGGCAAGGGGCGCGCGTTTCTCCAGTTCGTCCACGGCTGATCAACCCCAGCGTGGAACGATCACTTACATCTTCCTGGCCCAGTAGGACGATTTGTCGGGAAAGCCTTGTCTGTAGCGGACATTCTGACGGGTGAGTGCGCTGCGGGACGGGCAAATTGTCGGTCAATTGGGGCTGGCACCGTGTTGGATCGTGGGGTCGCACCATGAACCAAACAACCGCACAGGCAATGAACCACTTCAAGCATCAGTTGCGCACAGCGCCGTTTCACCCGTTCACCGGGATGTTTACCCAGCTCTTCGAGGACATGGGCCAGATGCAGGGAAGGGATGATTTCCCCAAGACCTTCCCGCGTGTGAACATCACCGAGCAGGACGGCAGCTACACGTTGGAATTGTTGGCACCCGGCTATGCCAAGGAAGACCTGAAGTTGCATGTGGAGCACGATGTGCTCACGATCAGCTCGGAAAAAGAGGCGGCCAAGCTGGAGGAAAATGCGCGGTATACACGGCGCGAATTTGTCCAACAGGCGTTCCAGCGCCAGTTCCGGCTGCCGGAGCAGGTGCAAGCAGACAAGATCACGGCGGAACACGTGAATGGCGTGCTCACCATTAAACTGCCCAAAAAAGCAGTGGAGGTGCCGGCCGCCCAGGAGATCGCGATCGCCTGACCGCCGGAAAAAGCAGAGGGGGCGGTGCTTCGGTACCGCCCCTTTGCATTCCGTGCAACTTTCCGGCATGGCTTGCGTAAACCATTGCAATCATGGCAACACCGTTGATCGATTACTATCAGGAAGTCCTGTCCAAGATCAGTTATGCGGACCGCACCGTATTCCGCAAGGAATTGCGCAAAGCCTTCAGGCGGCTGATGCCGGAGGACCGTGAAACGCTGAAACAATGGTTCCGCAATTCCTGCGTCTGCCGCGTGGACCATTCGCCCAACGGGCACCTCAATTGAAGGTGGAACTGTTCCACGCCTCCTTGCTGAACTGCCCGAAGAAAGCGAGCCAGCCGAAGGAGGCGGCCGCGCCAAGGAACAGTGAAAGGCAAGTGAAAAGCGCCAGGCGGTTGATGCTCCACCATTCGGCCGGAAGCTCCGGGGACAACCATGCCGAAGGAACAATGGCCGCCATGGTAGCGGCCAGCAGCAATACCGTGGCAGCCATATGCACGATCCCGCGCACGGGCCAGCCCATCACGGCGCGCAAGGCATGCATGTCGTGGCCCCAACGGTGCACCAAGTAGTACCGGTCGCCACCCATCGGCACGAACAACATGGGGTCCGCATTGCAATCACACAACCTGAACTGACTGCTGGGCGCAAGGATCATGAAGCCGGCCAACGGCGCTCCGTGCTTGGCCTCCACCCGTTTTACGGCGTATAGCGCCTCGGCTGGCACCGGCCCCTTGAACCGCCCCGACGGGAGGAAGCGAAGGCGGTATTTGATGCACACGTTGCGTATCGCACCCAAGGTGAAGACCCGCTCCGGCGCAGCCCCGTACAGCTGGTTTACGGAAGGGCTGAATGAAGAGCGGATCACTGCACGGAGCACCGTGTCCTTTTTCTCTTCTTCCTCCAGGATGGAATAGACCTCCTGGACAAGTGCGTCCTGTCCGCGCAACAGGCGGATCAGTTCATCTTCACCGGTCTGGTCCATTTCAACGGTGTACTAACCTTCGCTGTGGTTGCCCCTGCTCTGGTTCTGCAGTTCCATGTCGGCATCAGGCCCCATTTCATCATAATTGCCTGCGGTGAGCATCTCCGGGGCCGTGGCGCGGAGCCGCGAATTGGCGGTGATGCCGTTGTTGCCGCTTTCCACCACGGCGTGCCAAACGCTGTCAAAGGGAAGTGCGATCCGCACCGTGCCGTCATCCACGCGCCCCTTGAAGTAGGTGTGCGTGCGGCCGCCCGCATAACGCTTGAATTCCGCAGCGGTCATGAACTTCACCGTAGCGGGCGAGCTGATCTCCACTTCGATGCATTGGCCTTTCTTGGCGGCGTACTTCCTGTACAGGAATTTCATGTATTGGTGGCTGGTTGGTCCTGCTAAGGTAATGCCGTGAAAGGCCCTTGTGCGGTCCTGTTATCAGAGTTTTACACTGAGCACGGGGAATGTGGTGCGGTTCACAATGTCTTCCGTTACGCTGCCGTTCACCACGTGGAAGAACCCCTTGCGGCCGTGGGTGGCCATGGCGATCATGTCCGCGTCGATGCCCCGTGCAAAATCAAGGATGCCCTCCTCGATGCTCAGGTCATTGTAAATGGTGGTGGTAAACTTGCGCAGGTCGTGCCGCTTGAGAAAACCGTCTATGGCCTTGTAGGTGTCTGCGCTGCGCTGGAAGCTGCCGGGCGTGTTCACCTTCAACAGGTGGATCTTGGGGTTGAACAGTTCCACGATCGGCATGAATGCTTCAAACTTCGCAATGTCCAACGCCGTGAAGTTCGAGGCGTACACCATGTCCTTCACGTCAAAATCCTCCACGCGGTGCTTGATCACCAGCACGGGCATCGGTGCAATGCGCACCACGCGCTGGGTATTGGAACCCACCACGCTGCGCAGGCCGCGCGCACCGTTGCTGCCCATCACGATCAGGTCCATGTCCTGCAAGTACTTGTTGCGGAACATTTCCGTGATCCCGAACTGGCGCAGCATGAACCGTTTCATCGGTATTCCCGCCAAGAACGGCAGTTCCGGCACTTTGTCCAGCCGTAGTTCAATGTCCTCCCGCTTTTTTTGGTTGCTGGAATGGAAGTCCGTCATGTCCTCATACACGTGCACCAAGTGCAGGTTCGCCTTGGTCTGGCGCGCCAGCTTGGCGGCCACGCGAAGTGCATCCGTGGCACAATCCGAGAAGTCGTAGGGCACGAGGATGTTGTTGATGGCCATCTCAAGGGGGTTGTGGACCGGCCTGAAATTAAGCACGATTGCGTTCCGGGCAAAAGATATTCACCGGCACTCCCGGCCTGCCGGTCCAAAAGGCACGCCCACGGCCTATCTTCACGCCCTGCATGACAGGCTTGCACATAGACCGTACGGACCGGACGCCGGAAGTCACCATTGACCCCAAAACCGGCCTGATTGACCTGCGCGGTTGTTCCATCCCGGAGGACGCTGAGAAGTTTTATGGCCCCGTGTTCAACCTGGTGGAACGGTATTGCAATGCGCCTGCACCGCAGACCACTGTGCGCCTGGCCTTGGACTATTTCAACTCCAGCAGCTCGAAGTTCATTCTTGACCTGCTTCGGTTGATCGACGAGGTGCATGCGTCCGGCAAGGCAGCGGCCTGCGTGGAGTGGTTTTTCGAGCCGGACGACCTGGACATGCAGGAAGCGGGGCAGGATTACAGTGCCCTGCTGGAGATGCCGGTGCGCCTGATCGCCAAGGCTACTCGTTGAAGCGCTCTTTCCACTCGCGCGCCGGGATCGCCAAGCCGTCCTTGAAGTAGAAGGTTTGGCCCCAGGAATGCGCCACTCTCTTATAGGTCACCGTGTGATCGCCGTCCGGCAATGTGCGCTCGGTGACCACCGCACCTGCCTCCTTGTAGATCCGTTCGCCGGGAGGCGCGGCAAGTTTTGGTTCCGGTGCCTTTGTTGGTGCCGGGGTTGTACGTGCTGGCGGGACGTCCTGTACGGGCTCGGGCCGTGGCGCGGGTGCTTCCCGGAGCGGTTTCGCGGGCATGGGAACTGTGGGAGGGGCAGTGGCGGCCTTGGTTTCGCGCACTTCGGCAGGCGGGGAGGGCGGTGCCGTGGAGGCGGGTTCCGGTTTGGCGGTTGGGGTGGGGGATTCAACCGGCGGGGCAGCGGGGGCGAGTTGTTGGGCGGCGGGCACCTGCGGGGATACGGAAGGGGCCGGTGGTTCGGCTTCTTGGGCTTGCTTGGCGGATTCTTCCTGTTTTTTCTTGATCAGGGCCTGCAGGTCTTCGATCTTCACCTTGGGATACACGTTGTAGGGGCGCAATTTGCGTGCTTCCCGGAACAAGGCGAGCGCATCTTCATAGCGGCCCTGCTGGAAGGCGAGGTCAGCGTTGTGCATCTCCCGCTGGTAAATGGTGTCCTTGGCAGATTCCTGCGCTTCCCGCTCAGCGATGCGTGAGCGTTCCTTGGCTGAAAGCTTGCCAAAATCACCGGTGAGGCTTTCGTTGCCGCGTTGGGCCATGGCCGTACAAGCCGCAAGGGCAAGCGGGAGCAGGCAGGCCCGGCGAACAAGGGGGGCGGCAAAAGCGTTCATGGCATCACGGTGCAGTACAAAGATGGTGCCTGTGCCGTACTGCGCGTGCCGTATACGTAATTTCGCGGCCATCGTTCCATCCCCTACCGGCATACGCAGCGCATTGCACCGGCTTGAACCGGATGAAACAAACCCCAAAAACCAGTTGACATGAAGGTTGTCTTGAAAGCGTGCCTTGCTGTAGCCGTATTGTTCGCCGCCTGCAAGAGCGACCCCACCCAAAGCGAACAGTACAAGCAACTGGAACAGGACAAGGACGCGGTTGCCGTGCAGAGCTCGGAGAAGGATTCCACGATCAATGAAATGTTCGGGGCCTTCAACCGGGTGAGCGAAAACCTGCGCATGATCCGGGAGAAGCAAGGGCTTCTGGCCACAACCGGCAAGGGGGTGGAAAACGGCAAGAACATGGAGCAAGGCATCGTGGACGACCTGCGGGCCATTGACTCGCTGCTCACCGTGAACCGGAAGATCATCGCCCGGATGAAGAAGAGTTCCGCTGCGGACAACGCCAAGCTCAGCGAGCTGCAAAAGGCGATCAAGGAGATGGAGCAGTCCCTGAACGACAAGGATGCGGAGATCGGCTCCTTGAAGGAGCAGCTGGCCAGCACCAATGCTTCGTTGGCGAGCATGATCCAGATGTACCAGGACAAGGAGCAGCAGGCCAACATGCAATTGGGTGAACTGCACACCGCGTTCTACTGCGTGGGCAGCAAGAAGGAGCTGATCGCGAACAACATCCTCACCAAGGAAGGCGGCGTGATCGGCATCGGAAGCGTGAGCAAGCTGAAGACCACGGACCTGAACAAGTCCTATTTCAAGCAGATCGACATCAGCAAGATGACCGTGATCCCGGTGAATGCCAAGAAGGCCAAGGTGATCACCACCCACCCTGCGGGCAGCTATGAGCTGGTGGGCAAAGACCACGTGGACAATTTGACCATCAAGGACACCACTGCTTTCTGGAGCGTTTCCAAGTACCTGGTGATCGAGGCGGACTGAGCAGGCGGTTGCCGCCCAATGAAAAGAGGCCGCGATCGCGGCCTCTTTTCATTGGTTCAGGGATTTTTTCCTAATCGGCGATCTTCATGGTAGCCGGCTTGCTTTCGGCCTTTGCTTTTTCGGCCTTTCCGGCGCAGCAACCCTTGCTTTCCACTTTCTTGCCGGCGCAACAGCCCTTTTCGCCTTCCTTGCCGCAGGAATCCAGTTTGCCGGATTTCACCAGGTCCGCCATTTTTTCCTTCTGCTCAGGGTTCAGCAATGCACCGATGGAGGCGTAGGTGCTCTCGTCCGCCTTTTTGGCTTTGGCGTCCATCATTTCGCAATGGCCGCGCATGCCTTCCAGTTCCTTTTCATTCTTGGCCAGCAGGTCTTGCACTTTTACTGCCTGGTCCTTGTCCAGCGCAAGTTCCTTGGTAAGCAGCTCGGTGCGGGCCTTGGTCATTTCGGCGCAGGCCTTTTCACTTTTGGCATCGGATTGGGCGTTGGCCAATGATGCGGTGCCGATCAACAGCGCGGCGGCAAGAAACTTCAACGTCTTCATGAGGGTTGGTTTAGTGCGAAGATAGGGTTCTTCGCGTGAAACCCAAAGCAATGGCCATGCCAGGATGCACCGGTGGCCGGCATCCAGGGGTCAGCTGCCCCGCGTGCCCCGCACCATGCGCTCTATGGCGTCCCACATGGACGGTTCCACCGCGTCCAGCATATTGAACTGGCCGGCACCCTTCAGCCATTCCCCGCCATCGATGGTGACCACTTCACCGTTGATGTACGAACTGAACGGGGATACGAGGTAGCTGGCGAGGTCGGTGAGCTCGCGGTGCTCGCCCACGCGGCCCAGGGGAACGCGCTTGGCCATGTCGAACTGCTCCACCAGCTCGCCGGGCAGCAACCGCTGCCATGCGCCCTTTGTAGGGAAGGGGCCAGGTGCAATGGCATTGGTGCGGATGCCGTACTTGGCCCATTCCACGGCCAAGGACCGCGTGAGGGCCAGCACGCCCGCCTTTGCGCAGGCGCTGGGAACCACGTAGCCACTGCCGGTCCAGGCGTAGGTGGTGGTGATGTTGAGCACCTTCTTGTCCCGTTCGCCCTTGGCGATCCAATGCTTGCCAAAGGCCAGTGTGCAGTTCACCGTGCCCATCAGCACGATGCCGATGATGGTTTCGAACGCTTTACTGCTCAAACGCTCGGTGGGGCTGATGAAATTGCCGGCGGCATCGTTCACCAAGGCATCGACATGGCCGAACTTGGCCAACACTTGTTCCAGCATCCGGTCCACGTCGCGCCATTCCCGCACATCGCAGGCCACGGGCAGCACCGTGCCGCCGGTGGTTTTTTCCAGTTCAGCAGCGGTGGCCTGCAACACCTCCAGCTTGCGGCTGGTGATGCACACCCCGGCACCCAGGCGCAGGAAGGCTTCGGCCATGCTGCGGCCCAGGCCCGTTCCCCCGCCGGTGATCACGATCACCTGTCCTTTCAATGCGCCTTCGCGCAGCATGCCGTTCGTGGTTGCCATGGCTTATGGTGCGTTGTTTCGGACGGGCGGTCGGTTTTGCCGTTGGTCCATGGTGCCTTGCGGTGCTTGCACGGGCGCCTTGCCTTTGGTGGCGGGCACCTGCTTGCAGGAGCGCTCCATCAGTTGTTCCACTTCGTTGCCGTACAAGGCGGTGAATCCCTTGTCCACGGCTTCGCGCAGCAGCACGCAGGCCTTTGCCGTATCGCCGCTTTCCAAGGCGATCACGCCGAGGTTGCGGTATACGAACGGGTTCATGGATTTCTTGCGCTTGGCCCGGTTGATGTCCTTCAGCGCTTTTTTGGTGTTGCCCTCCTTGTACCAGCTCCAGCCGCGGTTGTTGAAGGCATAGCTGTAGTTGGGGTTCAGCTTGATGGCCCGGTCGTAATCGCGGATGGCTTCGGCATGGTTGCCGCGGAAGGCGTAGAGGTAATAGCCGCGGCTGTTGTAGTTCACGGGGTCGTCCGGTGCAAGCTGCACGGCTTCGTCCAGCTCGGTTTTTGCCAGTACCGTATCGCCGGCCATGGACGCAAGCTCCCCCTTGAGGCGGTGCAAACGTGCCGAAGCCGCGCTGGCGGCACCCTCCAAAGCCAAGGCCTGGTCAATGTCCGCCATGGCGTCCTGCAATTTTCCCTGCAATTGCCGCACTTGGGCATGGCGGAAAAGCGTTTCCACCGTGGGTTTTTGCCGGACCAGTTCGCCGAAATGCACACCGGCGCTGTCCAGTTGGCCCATGCCTTGCTCGGCCACGGCCAGTTGAAAGAGGCCGGAGAGGCTGTCCGGCAGCAGGCGCATGGCGGTGCGTGCATCCTGTTCCGCCTTGGTGAATTCGGCAATGGCGCTGTAGCCCTCGGCGCGCAGTGCGTAAAATTCCGGATGGCCCGGCTTCCCCAGCACGCCGGAAGCGACCCGGATGGCGGGATAAGCCTTGCCCTTGGCCAGCTTGGCGCGCACCTTGGCCTGTATCCGTGCGGTGGATTGGGCGGCCCCTGTTGCGGCAATGGCAAGGAGCGCGGGAAGGATCAAAAGGCGCATGCGGCGAAGATACTGGCCGTGCAGGCCGCAAGGCGCGGCTGGCTCCAAGGGGTAACTTTGGCGTGCGCCATGCCTGCCCGTTTTGTTTACCCCGCCAAAGTGCTGATCGCTTGGGGCGAGGCCATTTCGGGCAATGCCGGCCTGCGCGATTGGTTGATCAAAAACGGCTACCCGGAGCTGGGGATATTCGTGTTCGCGCTGCATTTGAAGGCTGATGCGCGCAAATGGTTGATGGACAACGGCCATCCGCACCTCATGGCGGTGATCCGCGGCATTGAGGGCGACGACAAGGCACTGGATTGGCTGGAGAACCACGATTTTTTGGCCCTGCGGAAAATGGCGGAGTGCGGCGGTGACGACGAAGCGTTCCAGTGGTTGCTGCGCGAGGGCCACCGCGAACTGGCGATGCTGGGCCTAAAGATGTGGTCGGTGAAGATGAAGATCGAGGAGGACCACCAGGACCCGCACAAGTTTCCCAGGGATTAGCCCGCGGCATGCCGGCCCCGGGCCGTAAACCCAGAAACGATTAGTGGTCAATGCGCTCCACGCGGCGCACCTCCGGCACGCTGCGGAGCTTTTCCACCAGGGAGTGCAGGTGCTCGGCATCGTGCACATAGGCCATCACCTTGCCTTCGAAGATGCCGTCCTTGCTTTCGAAGTTGATGCTGCGCATGTTCACGTTGTTCTCGTGGCTGATGATGGTGGTGATGCGGTTCACGATGCCCACCGCGTCGATGCCGCTGAACTGGATGCCGGCCAGGAATTCCACACTGTCCTTGCCTTTCCAGCGCGCCTTTACGATGCGCATTGCGAAGTTGCTCATCAGCTGCACCGCGTTCGGGCAGTTTACGCGGTGGATGCGGATGCCTTCCGGGGTGATGAAGCCGAACACATCATCGCCGGGGATGGGGTGGCAGCAGGGAGACAGCTTGTACTCCATGCTCTGGAGCTCGTCGCCGATAGTGAGCGTGCTGCCCTGTGTGCCGCGGATCTCCGCCACGATCTCCTCCAGCCTGCGTTCCTCCTTGGGCCTTATGCCCTTGGGCAGGATGAGCCGTCCGTTTTTCACGGTGGGGGCGGGCATGGCGTCCAGGTCCTTTTGTTCGCGTGCGATCTGCCAGTAGAGGTCGGTGGGCGAGGTGGCCAGCAGGTGATCCGCGAGGACCGTGATATTTTCCGCGTTCAGTTTGGCGCCCCAGGAGCGGAGCTTGCGCTGCACCGCTTCGCGGCCCACGATGGCAAGCTTGCGTTTTTGCTCCCGCAGGGCCTGCTTGATCTTGTGGCGTGCCCTTGCGGTCATCACGTAATTGAGCCATTCCGCCTTGGGCTGCTGCTTGCGGCTGGTGATGATCTCCACCTGGTCGCCGTTGCGCAGGGCCTGGCTCAGCGGTACGAGCTTGTGGTTCACCTTGGCCCCGATGCAGTGGCGGCCGATCTGGCTGTGGATGTCGAAGGCGAAGTCCAGTGCGGAGGATCCCGCGGGCAGGTTGCGCATTTCGCCCTTGGGGGTGAACACCATGATCTCATCGTTGAACAGGTTCAACTTGAAATCATTCACAAAGTCCAAGGCGTTGCTGCCGGGGTCGGCCAGGATCTCGCGGATGCGGTTGAGCATGCTGTCCATGGCGTTGGCATGTTCTTCCTCGCCCTTGTACCGGTAGTGTGCCGCCAGGCCCATTTCGGCCACCTGGTCCATGCGGCGGCTGCGGATCTGCACTTCCACCCACTTGCCTCCGGGGCTCATCACGGTGGTGTGGAGGCTTTCGTAGCCGTTTGCCTTGGGCATGCTGATCCAGTCGCGCAGCCGGTCCGGGCTGGGCTGGTAGTAGTCGGTGACGATGGAGTACACCTTCCAGCAATCGGCTTTTTCCAGTTCGGGCTTGCTGTCCACGATGATGCGGATGGCGAACAGGTCGTACACCTCCTCGAAGGTGACGTGCTTGGTGAGCATCTTCTGGTAGATGCTGTAGATGCTCTTGGGCCGCCCCTTGATCTCGAATTCGAACTGTTCCTTCTCCAGCGCTTCGCGGATGGGCAGGATGAAGCGGCTGATGAAGCGTTTGCGCACGGATTCCCCTTTTTTCAACCGGTGTTCGATGTCGTGGTACAGGGCGGGTTCCTTGGCGCGCAGGGAGAGGTCCTCCAATTCGCTCTTGATGTTGTACAGGCCGAGGCGGTGGGCAAGGGGTGCATACAGGAAGAGCGTTTCGCTGGCGATCTTGAGCTGCTTTTCGCGGCTCATGCTTTCCAGCGTGCGCATGTTGTGCAGGCGGTCGGCCAGTTTGATCAGGATAACACGCACGTCCTGGGCCAGGGTGAGCAGCACTTTGCGGAAGTTCTCCGCCTGCATGCTGTCCGTTTGCCAGTTCACCCCGCTGATCTTGGTGAGCCCGTCGATGATGGTGCAGACGGTGTCACCGAACATGTCGCGCACGTCCTCCAGGGTGAGGTCGGTGTCCTCCACCGTGTCATGCAGCAGCGCTGCGGCCACGCTGGTTACGCCCAGCCCGATCTCTTCGGCGCAGATGCGCGCCACGGCAATGGGGTGGTAGATGTATGGCTCGCCGCTCTTGCGGCGCTGGTCCTTGTGGGCTTCCAGCGCAATGTTGAAGGCTTTGCGGATGAGCCGCGTGCCCTCTGCCGTGCGGTCTCCGCGAACAGCGCGCAACAAGCCCCGGTAGCGGCTCAGGATCTGCTCCTTCTCTTCTTCCAGGTCGTACACGGGTGTTGCTTCGGCGGTCTTAGGCATTCCCCAAATTTACGGGTCAGTTGCATGTTTCCCTCCATTCCGCCAGGGCTATCGGATCTTATACCTGCGCCTGGCGGCGCATTCTCACTCTGACTTTTGAACCACGGACCTGCCGGCCGGGAGGCGGGTCCACACGGATGGAGACGGATCAAGGAAGGTTGTTTTACTTGGTAGGTGAGACCGCAATCCGTGTGCATCCGTGTCCATCCGCGGTTTGAATACCATTGGAAGCCGCGCCCGCAGGGCGCGTTAGGCCTGATGGCCCTGTCCGTTCCCCGCAGCATCGGGGCGACCGGTTCATTCTGCGGGAAGCACTTCTCCGCGCACCTCGCCGAAGCCGATGCGCAGGCCGTTGTTCTCGCAGTGGCCGCGGATCACCACAGTGTCGCCGTCCTCCAGGAATTTGCGTTCACCGCCGTCCCTCAATTTCAGCGGCTTGGTGCCGCGCCACGTAAGTTCCAGCAAACTGCCGAAGCTGTCCGGTGCGGACCCGCTGATGGTTCCGCTGGCCATCAGGTCGCCGGCCCTCACGTTGCATCCGTTCACCGTGTGGTGCGCCAATTGCTGGGCCATGCTCCAGTAGAGGTAGTTGAAGTTGGTGCGGCAGATCACGGATTCCGTGCCGCCCTTGGGCTGCAGCATGGCTTCCAGGCTGATGTTGAAGCCCCGTGGCCCTGCGGCCTGCAGGTAGGGCAGGGGCTGCGGGTCCTGGGCCGGGCCTCCGGCGCGGAAGGGTTCGAGCGCATCCAGGGTTACCACCCACGGGCTCATGCTGCTGCCGAAGTTCTTGCCCAGGAACGGCCCCAGGGGCACGTATTCCCAGCTCTGGATGTCGCGTGCGCTCCAATCGTTGAACAGCACCATGCCGAAAATGTAGTCTTCCGCCTCGGCCGTGGTGATCCGTTCGCCCATGGGTTTACCGCCGAAGGTGATGAAGGCCGTTTCCAGCTCGATGTCCAACTGCCTGCTCGCCCCGAACACGGGCGGCTCATCAGGCTTTGGGCGCATTTGGCCCATGGGCCTGCGGATAGGCTTGCCGCTGATCACAATGGAAGAGGAGCGGCCGTGGTAGCCCACGGGCAGGTGGAGCCAATTGGGCATCAAGGCGTTTTCCGCTCCCCGGAACATGGTGCCCACGTTGGTGGCGTGTTCGCGGCTGCTGTAGAAATCGGTGTAGTCGCCAATGGCCACGGGCAACAGCATGGTGGCTTGCGCCAAGGGGACCAAGTCGTTTTTGCGGAGGTCGGTGTTGTCCCGCAGTTCGGCGTTGTTGTCCCGGAGCAGTTCGCAAAGCCTGGCACGCAACCGGCGCAGACCTGCTTTTCCGAAGGCGAGCAACGGATTGAGCGTGGCCTGGTGAAAGACTTCCTTGTTGATCCCGGTGGCGGCCAGCAAACCCGCGTCCGCCAGCACTTGCAGGTCCACCACGGTATCGCCGATGCGGGTGCAGGGCCGGGGCGTGCGCCCGGGTGCGCGGAAAATGCCGAATGGGATGTTCTGCAGCGGGAAGTCGCTGCCCGCCGGGGCTTCCACCCATGACCGCAGATCGCGGCCTATCACATGTTCATTGGTTGCGCTCATGGCGCAAATGTCGGCACGTTGCACGCAACCGCACGGTTCCGTCAATGAACAGCGGTGACCCGGTAGGCCGTGATGACCTTGTGGTGGCTGCGGCAAAGGCTCCACGGCAATTTGCCGTAGCTGGAGGTGTACATGCCCGCATACTGCTCCACACAGAAGAAGTTTTCCGGTCCGGGGGCCTGGTCCCAAGTGGCCACAGGCACTTTTTCCACGCCGTTCGCAAGTTCTTGGTGGTCGTAATCCTCGGGGATCACCAGGAAATCGCCAACGGCCAGGTTGCCCGCATCACGGCTGTAGGTTTTCATGCCAGCCTGCCTGGAATACCATTGCCAGCCCCAGTGGCCCAGGCTCCACACGGTGCCGCCTTGGCCTGAAAGCTGCTGCACAATGCGTGGGGCGCGCTGCTTGTAAAAGTTTGCATACTGCTTGTCGGAAAGCGTGAGCACCACCCCGAGGAACGCGGTGCACGCCAGTGCCAGGGCCTTTTCGCGGGCAGTGGCTTTTGCCAGTGCCGGTGCCGTGAGCAAGAGCACCGGCGGCAGCACCAGCAGGATGTGCCGGCTGGCCATCATGGGGGAGAACAGGGCAAGGAAGGCGGCGAGGCCGAAGGCCCATAGCACCAGGATCCATTTTTCGGCGGCGACGGAGGGAACGTTCAAGGGAAGGAACCGTGCACAGAGCACCACCAAAAGCACGCCATTCAAGGTGAAAGCGATGCGGAGCACCTGGTCTGAAACAGGTTCCGGAATGGTGCCGATGTATACCAGCAGGATAAAGCAGGCAGCCGCGCAAAGCAGGATGACCCACGCCATGAACAGGCGGTGTGCGGGGCGCGGGAGCAACGGCCGCAGAAAGGCCGGCGTGAAGGGCGCAACGGCGCCAACGCAGGTAAGCAGGGCAAGCGCACGCACAAAGATGCCGACGATGCTGGGGTCCCCGCCTTGGCGGTCTAGCAGGTGCACGCCGCCATATTCATGCAGGTTCCAGCCGGACCACACCGCGATGAGGATTGGCGGCAGCAGCACCAAGGGCAGCCACTGCCATTGCCGGCGCAACAGGAGCGCAAGGGGGAACACGAGCAGCAGCGGCAAGGTGGTGTATTTGATGAACATGGCCGCGGCCAGTGCCAATGCCGCCAAAGCCAACCTCAGCCCGGTTTGCATGCGGCGCGGCACCAGCAACAGGCTAAAGAACAGAAGTTGCAAGGCCAACAGGGGAATGTCGGTCATCAGGCCCTGGTTCACCATGAAGGCGGGGCACAGCGCGAACAAGGCCGTGAGCCACAGTTCCTGGCCCGGGGCCGTGCGGCGGGCCAATCGGTGGAAGCACACCAGAGCGAGCAAGCTGAACAGGGAACGCATCAGGTGCATGGGCACCTCGCCCCAGCCGAATGCATACCCGGTGATGGCTACGAGGTAGAAGAACCCGGGGGGCTGGTTGAAGTGGTGGAGGGGCTCCGGGTTTTGGCCCCAGTTCACCAAGCCGGACATGGGTTGCAGCGGATGTTGCCCCACCCATTGCGCCGCCAGCAAATGGAACGTGTCGTCGATGTGGAACGCCTTGTTCAGGTCCAGCGCCGTGATCGCCGCCCAAAGCAGGAAGATCACCCACGCGGCCCGGCTTAGCTTCAACGTCATGTATGCACAAAGAAATGGGCCGCAGGACAAGCGGCCGCCACATCGTTCCAGTTCAACGGCGCAGCAACAGTTTTGTTCACGGCTGCACCAGTGGCTGGGCCTTGAGGTTACTCCTTGGCGGCCCTGGTCCGGCCGATCAATACGCCAAGCACCACATTTTCCTCCGTGAACCAGAAGTGCTGTGAAGCGCGGTCCTCCGCCTTGCCGGTGGTGAGCACACTGGGCAGTTCCATGTAGCCGGCCCGTGCGTTTGCCCGCAGGAACACGCGATCTGCCACAAGGGCGAAGAGGCCCAGCTGGGCGCCTGCGCCGTATCCGGCCAGGTGAAATTTGTTGTTGATGCCTTCGCCGAAAAGGCGCACGTCGGTGCGCGGGATCACGGGGCCGGCGAAAAGTCCCTGGGTGAAGTACAATGCCTGCCTGCCGTTCCGGCTGGTCCACATCCGGCTGTAGTGGTCGGCATCCAAGGCCAGCAGGTTGAGGCCGTCGGTGTGCTCGTAGGTAAGGAAGTCCGGGGTGATGCGCACTTCACCGGTTTCGCCACTGGTGGCATAGGTGGCGGACCGGTCCCGGCTGATGGTGCCGGAGAGCTTCACTTGCTGGTCCTTCACCACCACGTATTTCATGTGGTCGAGCCCGATGGAAAAGCTCCACTTGTTGTTCAGGAACCAGCCTACGCGGTAGTTGTACTGCGGGATCCAGATGTTCTTCGGCTTAAAGTAGTTGCTGAACGTGAAGTCCTCCGGCTTGTCCTTGGCCGCCACGTCGTGCAGAATGAAGTCGTAGTTGTTTCCGGTGAACCGGATGCTGCTGGCGGTGAACTGGGCACGGTTGTAGCCCCAGTAGGCGAACACGCGGTGCTTCAGCTGCGGTGCATCCTGGCCGAAGGACCAGTGGGCCATGCCGATCAGCGCTGCTGCCGCGAACAGGCGGAACAGCGTTGGGCCGGGAAATAGGCGGGGCTTCATCTTTCAGGGGCGGCGGACGGTGCAGTGCGAAGGGAAGAGGGTGTACCGGTTCACCAGCCGAACAACGGGCGAAGCCGCATCATGCCGTTCACTTGGAAGCGTATCCGGTCCAACTGGGCCTGGTCCTTGCGTTCCATCAGGGCACTGTCCATCAGTTCCACGATCTGGCCGCATTCGGCCTCCGTGAGGCCGCGGGTGGTAACGGCGGGGGTGCCGATGCGGATGCCGCTGGTTACCATCGGGCTTTGGTCGTCAAAGGGCACCATGTTCTTGTTCACGGTGATGTCCACGGAACCGAGCACGGCCTCGGCTTCCTTGCCGGTGAGCCCCTTACTGCGCATGTCGATCAGCATGCAGTGGTTGTCCGTGCCGCCGCTTACCACGTGGTATCCTTTTTCGATCAGGGCCTTGGCCATGGCCGAGGCATTGGCCTGCACTTGCCGGCCGTAGGCGGAGAACGAAGGGTCCAGCGCTTCGCCGAAGGCCACCGCCTTGGCCGCGATGATGTGTTCCAGCGGGCCGCCCTGCGTGCCGGGGAACACCCCGCTGTCCAGCAGGGAGCTCATCATGCGCGGGCTGCCCTTGGCCGTCTTGATGCCCCATGGGTTCTCGAAATCCTTGCCCATCATGATCATGCCCCCGCGCGGACCGCGCAAGGTTTTGTGCGTGGTGGTGGTCACGATGTGGCAGTGGGGGAGCGGATCGCCAAGGAGCTTGGTGGCGATCAGGCCCGCAGGGTGCGATACATCGGCCAGCAGCAACGCGCCCACCTCATCGGCGATGGCGCGGAAGCGGGCGTATTCCCAATCGCGGCTGTAGGCGCTGGCCCCGCAGATGATCAGTTTCGGCTTTACTGCATGCGCCCGTTCCGCCACCTTGTCCATGTTGACGCGCCCGGTTTCCTTGTCCACGCCGTAGAAGGTGGCGTGGTAAAGCTTGCCGCTGAAATTCACGGGGGATCCGTGGGTGAGGTGGCCGCCATGGCTGAGGTCGAAGCCCAGGATGGTGTCGCCGGGCTTCAGGCAGGCCAGCATCACTGCGGCATTTGCCTGTGCCCCGCTGTGGGGCTGCACGTTGGCCCATGCAGCGCCGAAGAGCTTTTTCGCACGGGCAATGGCCAGTTCCTCCGCCATGTCCACGTATTCGCAGCCGCCGTAGTAGCGCTTGCCGGGCAGGCCTTCGGCGTACTTGTTGGTCAGCACCGAACCGGCTGCCTCCAGCACCTGGCCGCTTACGTAGTTCTCGCTCGCTATCAGCTCCAGGCCCTTGGTCTGCCGCCACTTTTCCTGTTCAATGATGTCGAAGATGGCCGCATCGCGCGAAAGGGTGGATTCCACAGCTTGGGTAGGTTGCATGGCTTGGATGATAAGAGCGCAAAAGTAGCCTTGTGGCGTGCATGCTGGCAGGGGCTCCTCCGGGCAAACGCATCAATTTGACCAAGCCAGGATAGCATCACGTATAGAAATGTACACCAGGCTTGAAAAACCTCTGGTGCTGAACTTGGTTGGCCCTTCGGCTCCGCTCAGGGCAGTTCATGGTTATCATCCAGTCACTAACGATACATTGCCCTGAGCGGAGCCGAAGGGCTAACCTCAAATCCTTGATTTTCATGTTGATGAATTGATTGCTTGAATTTAGATGCGTT
>JAFDZY010000439.1 GCA_018266685.1 Bacteroidota bacterium | reverse complement strand
GTGGACGAGCACTACTTAGTGGGCGTGGTAAGCCTGCCCGGCGGCGTGTTCAACCCCTACAGCGGCGTAAAGACCAGCTTGCTCTGGTTCGATCGCGCGCTGGCGCGGAAGACCGACCAGCTCCTCTTCGTAAAAGTGGAGGCCGATGGTTTCGACCTCGGCGCACAGCGCAGGCCCATTGCGCAGAACGACCTGCCCGCCGCCTACGCACTGATGATGGACTACAAGCGGGCGCTGAAGGAGGGGGTGAAGTGGGAAGCGCCGGAAGGGTGGGAGACGAAGGCGGTGGTGGTGGAGCGGGAAGTGATCGCGAAGAACGGGGAGTACAGCTTGAGCGGGGATCGGTATGGTGCAGCGGCATCAGTATCTAATGGGGAATGGCCGCTTGTGGCGTTACAAGATGTGTGCGATTTGATCACAAAGGGCACAACGCCAACTTCTGTTGGATTCAGCTTCACTGAAACGGGTGTGTCTTTCGTGAAAGTCGAGAGCTTGACGGAAGCTGGGTCGATCATACCGGAGAAGCTCGCGCACATAAGCGATGAGTGCAATGAAGCGCTCCAGCGCAGCCAGTTGAAAACAGGTGATGTACTCTTCTCGATCGCGGGTACGTTGGGCCGTGTCGGTGTTGTTCCGGAGAGCATTCTTCCTGCGAACACGAACCAAGCATTGGCGATCATTAGGCCGAAGGCTGTGTTGAACTCGAAGTTCGTGATGTTGTGTCTGACCGATAGCGGCGTTCAAACCGAACTGTACGACAAGCGATCGGGTGTTGCGCAGTACAATCTTTCATTGAAGCAGATTGGGGAAACTCAGATTCCCCTCCCCCCGCTCTCCGAGCAGGAAGCCTTGGTGGCGGAGGTGGAGGGCTACCAGCGGGTGATCGACGGGGCCCGGCAGGTGGTGGCACATTACAAACCGCGCATCACCATCGATCCGCAATGGGAGATGGTGGAGTTGGGGGAGGTGTTCTCAAAAGTCACGGACCAAGTTCTTCCTACACTGATTTCTGAGCTGATGGTGAACTATGTGGCACTTGAGAACATCACACAAGGCACAGGTACAATCCATGGAAACACCGATGTTGATCCGAAGTCAATCAAGAGTGCCAAGACTCTGTTTAGAAAGGATGACATTCTGTATGGCAAGCTCCGGCCCAACTTGAATAAGGTGCTTCTTGCAGGTTGCGATGGTATCTGTTCAACGGACATCTATGTTGTGCGGAGCCACGTGAAAGACGCGCTATCAGGATTCTTCCGATATCTTTTCCTATCCGAGCATTTCAATGCTGAGGTCATGAAGGGGCTTAAAGGAGCACAGCTTCCACGAGTTGGCTGGGACTATTTCGCTTCGATTCAGATTCCCCTTCCCCCCCTCGCCGAGCAGCAGCGCATAGTAGCGGAGCTGGAGGAAGAGCGGCGCATGGTGGGGGCGGCAAAGGCCTTGGCGGAGCGCATGGAGGCGAGGGTAAAGGAGCGGGTGGAGCGGGTGTGGTCCTCGGGGTCCTCGGTCGCTGCGCGCCCTGCGGCCCACTCCTTCGGTATTGCTCAGCCTGGCACACCCGCTGATGATCAGACGAAGATCGCTTCGCCGCCACTCGTGCCTTCGGGCAATGGGCATGCGGCCTACGCGGCGCCCGCAGTGGTGCCCATGGCGGCGGAGCCTTCGCCGGTTGCCGAGCGGCGTGGCCCCGGCCGTCCACCGAAGCACGCACCGGCCACCGGCCAAGGAAGGGCGGCGGCCGCCATCCACAACTGGTTGCAGGCGCATCCCGGCTTGCACGCCCGAAGCGCCATCCTGGCCGGCACCGGTGTGGCGGCCACGGCCTGGAACGCGGCCATCAAGGAGCTGCTGGAGGCGGGCCAGGTGGAGCGGCAGGGCGAGAAGAAGGGGGCGCGGTACGGGTTCGTGAGGGATCTTTGACCCCATGGCCACCGTGAAGAATTATCTCAAAGGCTTGCCGAAGCCCGAACTGGAAAAGCTCGTGCTTGAGCTATGCGCGCACAACCCGCAGGTAAGCGACAGGCTGGAACAACTGGCGGATACCAAGAAGGCCAAGGACATCTTTGATCGGTATGTCAACCGCTTGGGCAAATGCTTTCCGCCGTTGCCCAAGGGTCCCGACCTGACGGGTATACAGCGGGTGGTGGCGGAGTATGCCTCCATTGGCAACGATGGGGAGCTGGCCATGTTCCTGATGTACACTGCTTCGCTGGGCGCCAAATACACCCACGATTTCGGCGATATGGACGAGGACTTCTACGCCGTCTTTGTGGAGAGCTTTGAACGGGCATTGGTCCTGGCCAAAAAGCACGGCATGGTGGAAGACTTCCGTGTGCCTGCCGATGCCGTGGCGCAGTATGCCGATGGCACGGGCTACGGTTTCGCCGATGAGATCCATGCGATCTATGCGGACTTCTTCGGCCATCCGCCGCCTTTGGAACGGAGGGTGCGCGAGGGTCGGCACATACGTGGTGCCTCCACGCGGCACTGAACCTCTTCGTTCCCTTCCTGAGCCCTACTCCTTCGTCACCGGCCCTTCCTCCAGGTCCAGCACCACGGAATGCACCTCCACGCTGAACCACTCCGCGAACAGCTTGTAGGTGCGGTGCCGCGGCCAGCGTTTCTCGTCCGTACACCAGTCATTCAGCTCGTTCACGAAAAGCTCGTCGAAGTGCTTTTTGACCCATCGCATCACTGCTTCGTTGTGGTCCATCTCATGGATCAAGTAGATGTTGCATTCGTCCCTTGCATCCATGCCTTTGCCATCGGCGAAGACGCTGCTAGTCCAGTCCAGGTATGGCTGCTTGGGGCTCACCAGGATGGCGTTGCGGTCAATGGAGTCGTAGAAAACAGGGATGGGTTCCATGGTTGTGCTGGTGGTATAGCGTGAACGTACAATTTACGCCCGGACCATGCACAACACGTTGATCGGTCCGCGCTTCATGTGGCCGTATGGGTGAACAGGTTTTTCATAGGACGGGCTTGCGGGAGTTCGCGTGAGCGGGCGAAGCGGCAGCCCGGCGCAGGCAAGGCCATGCAGCCACGTGCAGCGAGGAGGCGCGAGGAACGAGCGACCCCGGAGCGCCGTGGATGCAGGCCCTGACAAGTCCGGCTACAGCGCAGCACGCGACCCGCGCGTGGGCCTGTGCGTGGGCAAGGGGGCACGCCCAAAACCTGCCGATCAACTTCCAACGGCAGCGCACCGTCCCGCCCCGCGACTTGCCATTATCTTGTCCCAACGCGGCTGACGGAAAGTGCGTCAGCCGGAATGAAAATGAGCAAAGGAGAATTGTTGATCGACCAAGGCAAGGAGGACCACACGTACGCCCTCACCCCAGCCCCTCCATTCCCTTCAGCAAAGGCACCAACTGCAGCGCGAGCGGCGTGAGCG
>JAFDZY010000043.1 GCA_018266685.1 Bacteroidota bacterium | reverse complement strand
TTGGACAAAAGCATCCGTTGGTATTTGTCCGCGCAATCAGCCGCGATAGGGAGGGACAACAAGCAGTCGTCAACATCAAATTGATCAAGCCATGAAACATCGCATCTTCGGCCTTTGTCTGCTGGGGTTCACTTGCTCCATTCATGCACAACAGGTCATCAACGACCTCGGCAAAGTCGGGAGTTCGCCAACCATTGACTTTCGAGCCGTGCGTGACAGCGGCAATGCTTAATTCAACACGCACCAAGATCCGAGCGAGGGTGGGTCATTCGCAAAGTTCGAATGCACATGGCTTGGATGAAAGGGCACCATGGACCTCTCCCACCTGCTCGACGGATGCTACAACCTGCTGGTGACCGCCCTGGACGGGACGCGGGCAACGGTTAACTGGTAAAGCATTGAGCGGTTGACTTGTGGTATCGATGACAATGCCTGTGTCCTTCTCGGCTTGATATGCGCTTTTTGTGAGCGAAACATAGCGGCGTGCAATGACTCAACCCCATCAAATGTTACCAGCGAATTTTTACCGCACGTCTGAATCTTCCCTTTGGTTGAGGAGAAGGACTGTTGCCTTATCCGCAACCCTATGTGTCATCTCCATCAACCTGCACGCCCAATCCGTCACCTTCCTTGACCAGGCCACACGCGCACCCGTTCCGGACGTAACGCTCACCTGCAAATCCACCGGGAAAGTGCTCACTACCACCGCCGATGGCCGCGTGGACATCGCGCCGCTGAAGGGCTGCGACAGCATCCGCATCGACCACCTTTCCTACATACCGGTCACTATGGCTTGGGCGGCATTGGCGGCTACGCCCGAAGTGGACTTGGGCTACCGCGTGAACCCGCTGCGCGAGGTGGTGACCAGCGGCAGCCGCTTCACCGAGCCCAAGCGGGACGTGCCCGAGCAGATCGACGTGCTGGGGCGGCGGGAGATCAGCTTCATGGCGCAGCCCACGGCGGCGGAGCTGTTGCAGAACACCGGCACCGTGTTCGTGCAGAAAAGCCAACTGGGCGGCGGCAGCCCCACCATCCGCGGCTTCCAGGCCAACCGCATCCTGCTGGTGGTGGACGGCGTGCGCATGAACAACGCCATCACCCGCAGCGGCCACACGCAGGACCTGATCACCGTGGACCAGTACGCGCTGGACCGCGTGGAGGTGGTGAGCGGCCCCAATTCCGTGGCCTACGGCAGCGACGCGCTCGGCGGCACCATCCACCTGATCACCCGCACGCCGGAGTTCCTGGGGGCCGATAGCATCCGCACCACCGGCGATGCCTTTGTGCGCTACGCCACGGCGGCGAACGAGAAAACAGCGCACGCCGGCATTGAGCTGCGCGGAAAGCGACTGGCCAGTTTCACCAGCATCACCGCCAGCGATTTCGGCGACCTGCGGCAAGGCAGTACGCGCAACCCGTTCTATGAGGACCTGGGACGCATGCCGTTTGAAGTGGTGCGCGAGAACGGCCACGACGTGGTGAAGCGCAACGACGACAGCAACGTGCAGCTCGGTTCGGGCTACAAGCAACTGGATGTGCTGGAAAAGCTTCGCTACAGCACGGGTGGGCACGTGGTCCACCAATTGAACCTGCAACTCAGCACCTCCACGGACGTGCCGCGCTACGACAAGATCACGGAGTATTCATTCAATGCCGCCGGGGACATCGCGCCGAAGTACGCCGAATACTACTATGGCCCCCAACAGCGCATGCTGGCGGCCTACACGCTGGAGGTGAAGCGGGACGCGGGCTGGTTCCAACTGGCGCGCTTCACGCCTTCCTTCCAGCACCAGGAGCAATCGCGGCACAACCGGCGCTTCGGTTCGTCCAACCTGGGCCACAACGTTGAACAGGTGGATGTGCTGGGCTTCAACGCCGACATGGAAAAACAAATAGGTAAGCACGAACTCCGCTTTGGCGCCGACATCAGCGGCGAAAACGTGGAAAGCAGCGCCTACAACGAAAACATCACGACCGGTGCGCGCAGCTACCGCACCACGCGCTACCCGAACGGAGGGTCTTCCATGAGCAGCTTCGCCGCCTACGTGAACCACAGCCTGGAAATTTCCCCGAAGTTCATCATCACCGAAGGCCTGCGCTTCACCCACGTGGGCCTCAGCACCACCTTCAACGACGACGAGGACTTCCGCTTCCTCAATGGCACCTACGGGCAGAACAACTCGGCCCTGACCTGGCGGGCCGGTGTGGTGTTGATGCCGGGCAACGATTGGCGCTTCAGCCTGATGGGCAGTTCAGGTTTCCGCGCGCCCAACGTGGACGACATCGGAAAAGTGTTCGACAGCGCCCAAGGCGACGTGATCGTGCCCAACACGGAGCTGGAACCGGAATACACCACCAACTTCGAGGCCTCCGCCAGCAAAACCCTCAACAACCGCAGCTCCGTGGAGCTGAACGGCTTTTACACGCTGTACACCAACGCCATCACCGTGGGGCCCTATACGGTGAACGGCCAGGACAGCATTGACTTCGACGGCGTGCTGAGCCGGGTGGCGGCCTTGCAGAACACGGCCAAGGCCTATCTGTACGGCACCAGCGTGCAGTTCACCGGGCACTTCAACGACCGCTTCACCCTGCGCAGCGGCTTCACCTACACCTACGCGCGCATCCGCACGGACAGCACGGATTACCCGCTGGACCACATCCCCCCGGTGTTCGGCGAAACAAGCCTGGACTACCAGGCGAAGCAATTACGCTTAGAGGCGTCGGCGGTGTACAACGGCTGGAAACGCTTGAAGGACTACAACACCACGGCGGGCAGCGAGGACAACCTAGAGGCGGCCACGGAATACGGCTCCCCCGCGTGGTACACCTTGAACCTGCGCGGTGCGTATGCCTTCAACCGGCACCTCAGCCTACAACTGGCGCTGGAGAACATCCTGGACGTGAACTACAGGACCTTCGGCAGCGGCATCAGTGCGCCGGGGCGCAATTTCATGGTGAGCGTGCAGGCGCGGTTCTGAAGCTCCATTTTGGACAGGATAACAGGATGTACAGGATGGGCGCCCAATTTCTTGGTGTAGCCGATTCATCCAAGCGCTGAAAAAGCAAAGCCCCCCGAATTGCTTGGAGGGCTTGCTGCTGTAAGAAGTGGGACCTACTGGATTCGAACCAGTGACCTCATGCGTGTGAAGCATGCGCTCTGAACCAGCTGAGCTAAGATCCCAAGAAATCAATTCCCGCCTTTCGGGCGGCAAATTTAGTGGGAGCAACCGGATTCGAACCAGTGACCCTCCCGCCATCCTGAGCGGAGCCGAAGGAGGCGGGATGCTCTGAACCAGTTGAGCGATGCTCCCTTCAAGATGTCAAAACCCACAACTTGCGGGCAATTGTGTGGGAGCAACCGGATTCGAACCAGTGACCCTCTGCTTGTAAGGCAGATGCTCTGAACCAGCTGAGCTATGCTCCCGAAACGGGGCGCGAATATAGTGTGCAGTGGCCCTCGGACGGAACAAGGGTGGAATTGCGGCCCACACATTGACGGCTCCGACCCAATTTTACCCCCTGCATGGCTTGGCTCCGGCGTCTACTACCCTTCTTTCTCATCGCCACGCTGCTTGTTTTGGCCAGCGTGGTGCTGGACCTCGTGAACGGCCGTTTCTGGGTGAACGACTTCCGGGTGTACTACATGGCCGCGGCCAACATGCGGCATGGGCTGCCCATTTATGGCGAAGTGTTCGGCGAGTACACCGGGCTGTACAAATACGCCCCGGTGGTGCTGTACTTCTTCCAGCCGTACACCTTCCTCCCCTTTCAGGTGGCAGCCCTGCTGCACTTGGCCGTGATCGGACTGTTGCTCATGGCGTGTTTTGCGGTGCTCGAACGCTCGCTCAACTTGCTGGTCCCGGCCTTGCCCAGGCCGGTGCTCCGGGCCTCGCTTGGCCTGCTGTGCATCGCGGTGCTGCTGGTGCGGGAGCTGCACATGGGCAACATCAACATGGGCCTGATCTTGTTGGCCGCCTTGGGCGTGGAGCGATTCCTTTCGCGGAGGCCGGTGCAGGCGGGCATTGCCTGGGGCATCGTATGGCTGATCAAGCCTTACCTGCTGCTCATGCTCGTGCCGTTTGCGGTCCGGAAGGAATGGAAGGTGCTGCGCACTGCGGCTGCGGCGATGGTGGCCGGGCTGCTGCTGCCCTTGCCCATTGAAGGCCCCGCCAAATGGTGGGAACTGCTGCGCGAATGGGGGCATTCCATGCTCTACCACACCGAAGTGATGACCAGCCCCGACCGCATCGGCGCCATTTTGGGCCATCCTTTCGGTCTGGCAACCAACACCATGGTGGATGCGGGTTTCATTGCCGCCGCCGGCCTGCTACTAGCAGGTTTCGCATACCGCAACCTGCACAGGGAACGCACGGCTGCGGAAGCACAGATGGACACGGCGTTCGAGCTGTGGCTGGCCATGGCCGCAGTACCGAACCTGGTGATCACCGACCAGCAGCACTTCATGTTCGCCTTGCCGCTCATCCTGTTCATCCTGGCATGGCTGTTCATCCGGAAAGACCGTACGGTGCTGTACGGTTTTCTGTTGGCCATGCTGCTCTATGGCACGCGCAGCACGGACCTGTGGGGCAGCCGTGTGGAAAACGCCCTCGTGTGGTCCGGGGTGCTCGGAATGGGGAATATTCTCCTGATGGCCACAGCTTGCCTGGCCTGGCACCGGTGGCGGAGTCCCGCCGAAAAGGCCCGGCCCACAAAGGTTTAGGCCTTGTTGGCAGTGTTGGACAGGTTGAAGGCAATACGGGGGAACGGCATTTGCGCTCCCCGTGCCAAAATCCCAAAGAACCATGTCAACGCTCGAATTCAACCAACAGCTTGTGGACCTCCGCCAACCCCTCTTCTACTTTGCCCTGAGCCTTACGCATGACCGGGACAATGCACATGACCTGATGCAGGAGAGCATGCTCCGCGCCCTCACCTACAGCGACAAGTTCCATGATAACACCAACTTCAAGGCGTGGGTGTACACCATCATGAAGAACACCTTCATCAACGGCCACCGGAGGGACAAGCGCACGGACCGCGTGATGGACCATGTGGAGCGCGTGCGCGAACGGGCCAGCATGGTGGAAACGCCCGCCACGCCCGAAGCGCGTGTACGGATGGATGAGATCCAAGGCGCACTGGGCCGCTTGGACGAGATATTCCGCAAACCCTTCCAACTGCACAACGACGGTTACAAATACCATGAGATCGCCGACCGCTTGTCCATACCGGTGGGCACCGTGAAAAGCCGGATCCACCAGGCACGCCACCGCCTGATGGGCATGCTGGACGGCCAAATGGCCTGATCCACGGCCGAGCGGTTAACGAATGTTAAGCAGACCAGGGCCGACAAACTATGCGGCGCAATGCCACGTTGAGAAGGTGTTCCCACTTGGAGCGGGACTTGCGGCAAGCAGGGGAACGGAAACGGAGTTGAATAACCTGAAGAACTGAACGACATGCCACGCAAAAAGCGTCAACTGATCCTTAGCCAACCTGTACGTGAAGGCGTTAAAGCCATCAAAGTGCGCCTCGATGCACGCACGGTGATCACCCTTGCCAGCAAGAAAGCGCTGGACATGTGGAAGCAGCGCTACCCGAACGCGGTAGTGATCGGCTGAAGCCGCATTTGGGGCAAGCGGCCCACATTGGCGGATACCTTCGCGGCGCATGGGCGGCCGCACGCATCAACTGGGCGCATACTTGCGCCACCTGCGCTTTGCAGGCAACCGGCACAGCGTGCATTCGCCCTTTGTGTTCGGCTTGGTGGAGCAGGCGCTCCGCAAACAGGCCGGAACACCATCCTTTCGCGACATTGAAGCACTTCGAAAAGCCTTGCTCACCGACGGGCGCACCATTCCGGTGGAAGACTTCGGTGCCGGGTCCCACCGCCACAACGGGGCGGAACGCCGCGTGAAGGACATTGCGAGCAGTGCGCTAAAGCCACGCCGGCAAGCGGAATTGCTCCACCGCATTGTACGGTGGGCAAAGCCGGAAAACATGCTTGAACTGGGCACCAGCTTGGGGCTGACCACACTGTACTTGGCACGCGGCAATGCAGCCGGAAGGGTCACCACCATTGAAGGTGCACCGGCGGTCCATGCCATGGCCAAGCAGCATTTTACACAGCTCGGCCCAGCCAACATCACTGCCCTTTGCGGCAGCTTCAATGAACAACTGCCTGTTGCCCTGGCATCCATGGAACGGCTGGACCTGGCATTTATCGACGGGCACCATGCCGAGCAACCCACGCTGGATTATTTTGGACAATGCCTTTCCAAGGCGCACAACGGCAGCGTTTTCATACTGGACGACATCCATTGGAGCCCCGGCATGGAATCCGCTTGGTTGGAAGTGCAGGCACATCCCCGCGTATCGGTTACCGTGGACCTGTTCAAGTTCGGCTTGGTTTTCCTGCGGAAGGAACAGGCGCGCGAGCATTTCCGGCTGCGCTACTGACGGCTACCTTCGCGGCAATGAAGATCTACACCCGCACGGGCGACAAAGGCCAAACCTCGCTGCTCAACGGCAAGCGCGTGCCCAAGGACAGCCTGCGCATTGAAACCTACGGCACCATTGACGAGCTGAACAGCCACATCGGCATGCTGCGCGACTTGTTGGACGGGCAGAATGCGGAACTGCTCACCGGGGTGCAGGTCCATTTGTTTGACCTGGGCTCCACGCTTTCCGCCGGCGATGCAGCAACCGTGGAACGGTTCAAAGTGCCGGCCGTGCAAGATACCGACGTGGACGCGCTGGAATCCGCCATGGACGCCTTCGACAAGGACCTGCCGCCCATGCGCAACTTCATCCTGCCCGGCGGACATCCGGCCATTTCACAGGCACACATCTGCCGCACCGTTTGCCGCAGGGCGGAGCGCTTGGCCATTCGGCTGGCGGCGGATGAACCGGTCCCGGAGATCATTGTGCGCTACCTGAACCGCCTCAGCGACCTCCTGTTCATGCTGGCCCGATGGACCGGTTGGCGCCTCCAGGTGGCTGAAATTCCCTGGAAACCGAGGGGGTAGAACGCGCAAATCCGCGCCAGCCGCGGCGTTCATGGCCTTTGCGGCACTGCATCGGGGCACTGTCCGGCGCTATTCCCATCCGGCTATATTTGCGGCCAATTTTCAAAACACCGCCTAACGTCGGTAATCATGTACTGGACCCTCGAACTTGCCTCCTACCTGGAAGATGCACCTTGGCCCGCAACCAAGGATGAACTGATCGACTTTGCCATGCGCACGGGCGCCCCGTTGGAAGTGGTGGAAAACTTGCAGGCCATTGAGGACGACGAGGAGATCTTCGAGACCATCGAGGACATTTGGCCGGACTACCCCAGCAAGGAGGATTTCTTCTTCAACGAGGACGAATACTGATCCTCCGCCCCCTCTTTTGAAAGCCCTGCCCCTGCGGCGGGGCTTTTTCATGTGCCAGGGCCCGGCTGCCAATGCGGCATAAGCACGGTTGCGGCACACTGATTGACGGCCCGTGCCGGTTACCTTTGCACCCTTTCAGCGGCGGCATGTCACGGATCTTCCTGGCCTTGCCGCCACAATCCCGACCCCCGCACCGCCATGATCGGTTCCATCATCAAGAAAGTTTTCGGCGACAAAGCCTCGCGCGACCTCAAGGAAATGCAGCCCTTGGTGGAGCAGATCAAGGCTGAATACCCCAAGTTGGCCAACCTCAGCAACGACGAGCTCCGCGCCAAATCCAACGGGTTCCGGGAACGCATTGCCGCCAAGATCGCCGACGAGCAGGCCCGCATGGACCAGTTGCGCAAGGAGATCGATGATGACCCGCGGATGGACATCGGTGAACGCGAAAAGCGCTACCAGGAGATTGACAAGCTGGAGGAGAAAACCCTGGTGCAGATTGAGGAAGTCCTGCTGGAACTGCTGCCCGAGGCCTTCGCCGTGATGAAGGAAACAGCGCGGCGGTTCACGGAAAACAAAGAGGTGAAGGTTACGGCAACCGACCTGGACAGGGAAATTGCCGCAAAGCGCAACAGCGTGCGCATCGAAGGCGACCAAGCGATCTGGAGCAACACCTGGGATGCCGCCGGCACGCCCATCACCTGGGATATGGTGCACTACGACGTGCAGCTGATCGGCGGTGCCGCGCTGCACAAGGGCAAGATCGCCGAGATGAGCACCGGTGAGGGCAAAACGCTTGTGGCCACACTGCCCACCTACCTGAACGGGTTGGCGGGGCGCGGGGTGCACATCGTAACAGTGAACGACTATCTGGCCAAGCGAGACAGTGAATGGATGGGGCCGTTGTACGAATTCCACGGCCTGCGGGTGGACTGCATCGACAAGCACGAACCCAACGGCGCGGCACGCCGGCAAGCCTATTTGGCCGACATCACCTTCGGCACCAACAACGAATTCGGTTTCGACTACCTCCGCGACAACATGTCGCACAACACCACGGCCCTGGTGCAGCGCAAGCACCACTACGCCATTGTTGACGAAGTGGACAGCGTGCTGATCGACGACGCGCGCACGCCCCTGATCATCAGCGGCCCCACGCCCAAGGGCGAGATCCACCAGTTTGACGAATACAAGCCGCGCGTGGAGAAGTTGTACAACGCCCAGCGGCAGCTGGTCACCAAGCTGCTGGCCGAGGCCAAGGAACTGCTGAAGGAAGGCGCCTCCAAGGAACAGACCGAAAAAGCCGGGCTGGCGTTGCTGCGCTGCCACCGCGGGCTTCCGAAGAACAGCGCGCTCATCAAATACCTCAGCGAGGCTGGCGTGCGCGCACTGCTGCAAAAAACTGAAAGCCGCTACCTGCAGGACCAGGAGAAGGAAATGCCCTTCGTGGACCAGGAGGTCTACTTCACCATTGATGAAAAGCAGAACAGCATCCAGCTCACCGAAAAGGGCGTGGACCTGATCAGCGGCGATGTGGAAGACCCGAAGTTCTTCATCCTTACCGACGTAGGGAGCGACGTGGCAGAAATTGAAAAAAGCAACGCAAGCCCGGAGGAAAAGGCCAAGCGGAAGGATGAGGTGCTGCGCGACTTCGGCATCAAGAGCGAGCGCGTGCACACCGTGAACCAGTTGATCCGCGCCTACGCGCTCTACGAGAAGGACGTGGAGTACGTGGTGATGGACGGCAAGGTGATGATTGTGGACGAGCAGACAGGCCGTATCCTGGACGGACGCCGCTACAGCGACGGGCTTCACCAGGCCATTGAGAGCAAGGAGCGCGTGAAGGTGGAAGCTGCCACGCAGACCTACGCCACGGTGACCTTGCAGAACTACTTCCGCATGTACCACAAGCTGGCGGGCATGACGGGCACGGCCATCACCGAGGCGCAAGAGTTCTGGGACATCTACAAGCTGGACGTGATGACCATTCCCACCAACCGCCCCATCGCGCGGAAGGACAATGAGGACATGGTCTTCAAGACCAAGCGGGAGAAATACAACGCGGTGATCGACGAGGTGGTAAAGCTGCAGGAGGCGGGGCGGCCCGTGCTGGTGGGCACCACCAACGTGGAAGTGAGCGAGCTGATGTCCAAGATGCTCAAGATGCGCAACATCAAGCACGACGTGCTGAACGCCAAGCAGCACGCGCGCGAAGCGGACATCGTGGCGCACGCGGGCAAGGCCGGCACGGTGACCATCGCCACCAACATGGCGGGCCGGGGCACTGACATCAAGCTGGGCGAAGGCGTGAAAGAGGCCGGCGGCCTGGCCATCGTAGGCACGGAGAAACATGAGAGCCGCCGCGTGGATCGCCAGTTGCGCGGGCGTTCCGGCCGCCAAGGCGACCCCGGATCCTCGCAGTTCTACATCTCCCTGGAAGACGACCTGATGCGCATGTTCGGCAGCGAGCGCATCGCCAAGCTGATGGACCGCATGGGCCTCAAGGAAGGCGAAGTGATCCAGCACAGCATGGTCACCGCCAGCATTGAGCGGGCCCAGAAGAAAGTGGAGGAGAATAACTTCGGCATCCGCAAACGCCTGCTGGAGTATGACGACGTGATGAACAAGCAGCGGCAGGTGATCTACAAGCGCCGCCGCAACGCCCTCTTCGGCGACCGCCTGAAGCTGGACGTACTGAACATGTTCCACGACGTGGCCTCCAACATCACGGCGGAATACCAGCCGGAAGGCGACTTCGAGGGCTTTGAGACGGAGCTCTTCCGCAAGCTCTTCATCTCCTCACCGGTGAATGCCGAAGCGTTCAAGAACGGCAAGGTGGACGAGATCGCCGACAAGGTGTACGAAGCCGCGTTGACAAACTACGACCGCCGCGGAAAGCAACTGGCGGCACAGGCCCTGCCGGTGATCAGCGACGTGTTTCTCAACCAGGGCAAGCAGTACGAAAACATCGTGGTGCCCATCAGCAACGGCGTGAAGACCATGCAGGTGGTCACCAACCTTGAAAAGGCTTACAAGACCGAGGCCCATGACCTGGTGGACAGCATTGAGAAGTACATCACGCTGGCCATTATTGACAACGAGTGGAAGGAACACCTGCGCGAAATGGATGACTTGCGCCGCGATGTGCAAAACGCCAGCATTGAGCAAAAGGACCCGCTGTTGATCTACAAGCTGGAATCCTTCAAGTTGTTCGATGCCATGATCGACCGGGTAAGCGGCCAAGTGGTGGAATTCCTGGTGCGTGCCGGGCTGCCCACCGCCGATCCCGCCGTGCAGCAAGCACCGGAACACCGTGCCACCCGTGAGGAAAAGCAGATGCGCACCAGCCGCACCGAAGTGCCCGAATACGCCGGGGCCTCAGCCGGAGCCCCGCAGCGCGCACAACGCGCGGCACCTGCGGGCACGCAGCAAATGCCACCGCCACCAGGCCCTCCCCGCCCGCAGCCCACGCAGCCCGTGCGCGTGGAGAAAAAGGTGGGCCGCAACGACCCCTGTCCCTGCGGCAGCGGGAAGAAGTACAAGAACTGCCACGGGGCGGGGGCGTAACCGGACGGCCCTAATGCCGAACGCCCCGTTTCCGGGGCGCACAGCTATCGGTGTATGTCGGTTGGTTCTTATTTCAGGGGCACGCGCATCTGTACACGCACCGGTTGGCCATCCTGCTGGCCGGCGGCCCAGCGGGGGGCCGTGCTGATGGCCGAAGCAATCTGGTCGGCGATCTTGGGGTCATCCGCACCCACCACTTCCACGCTGCTCAGTTGTCCATCCTTCTCCACGATGAAACTGGCCATCACGTCGCCGTGGGTCTTGCCCACCTTTTCCCGCAGGTAACGCACCATGGCCTTTTCGCCACCGGGATATTGGGGCATTGATTCCGCCAAGGTGTAAACCACATTTTCAAGCGGTGCTGGATCGTAAACCTTTTCTGCCAGGTCCCTGCCCCACTTGTCCTTGCGGGTCCACACGCCATCCTTGCGGCCGTTTGCGTAGTTGCCTTCGCTCTCCACCTTACCGTCAGGGAAATAGAAGATGAAATGGCCGTCCGCAATGCGGTAATCAGCATCGGCGTAATGGCCATTGGCCTTCAGCTTGCCATCAATGGAAAAGATCTGTGCCACATAGCCTCCGTTGGCATCGGCCCCTCCCTGTTCCATGTAATAAGCCGCCTTCCCTTTGGAAGTGGGTTGCAGCCCATCATCCAAATACGTGCGTTGTGCATTGGCCGGGCCGAATGACAAGCAGGCGAGAAGCAGCGTAAGGACGGGGGTGGACATTTGCACGGTCGGGCTTCAATGTTTCAAGCTGTAGTACGTGGTGGCTGGCCGCAAAGTTTCAGTGGTCGGAAAAGATGTTCAACCTCTCCTTGCTCCTTGCCCCAGAAGGGTGTCAACCGGCCCATCCGTCCCGATCCAGGCTGCGGTATTGGATGGCCTCGGCCAGGTGCTCGGTGCGGATGTCGGTGCTTTCGGCCAGGTCGGCAATGGTTCGGGCCACTTTCAGGATGCGGTCGTACGCCCGCGCACTGAGGCCGAGGCGTTCCATGGCCTTTTGCAACAGGGCCTGCCCATCGGCCCCTACCCGGCAGTATTTGCGCAACTGCTGCGTACCGATCTGGGCATTGGCATGGATTCCCTTGCCTTTGTACCGCTGCTCCTGCAACTGCCTTGCCCGCACCACACGCTTGCGCACGTCGGCGCTCTTCTCGGTTTCCCGCTCACTGGCCAGCTCAGTGAATGCCACCGGCGTTACTTCCACATGGATGTCGATGCGGTCCAGCAACGGCCCGCTGATTTTGTTCAGGTACTTCTGCACCACGCCAGGCGGGCAAACGCACTCGCGCTCCGGGTGGTTGTGAAACCCGCAGGGGCACGGGTTCATGGCGGCCACCAGCATAAAGCTCGCCGGGTACTCCACCGTGAACTTGGCCCTGCTGATGGTGACCACCCGCTCTTCCAAGGGTTGCCGCATCACCTCCAGCACGGTGCGCTTAAACTCGGGCAATTCGTCCAGGAAGAGCACGCCGTTGTGCGCCATGCTGATCTCGCCCGGCTGCGGATAAGTGCCACCGCCCACCAGGGCCACATCGCTGATGGTGTGATGCGGCGAACGGAACGGGCGCGTGCTCACGAGTGCGTCCTCCTGCTGCAACTGCCCGGCCACGCTGTGGATCTTGGTGGTTTCCAGCGCTTCCTCCATGCTCAGCGGAGGAAGAATGGTGGGAAGTCGCTTGGCGATCATCGTTTTCCCCGCGCCGGGCGGGCCGATGAGGATGACGTTGTGCCCGCCTGCGGCGGCAATCTCAAAGGCACGCTTGATGTTTTCCTGGCCCTTTACATCGCTGAGGTCCACGCCGTAGTGGCCCGTGCCCGCCTCAAACTCGGCGCGGATGTCCACAACCGTGGGGGCAATGGGCGCGCGGCCTTCCAGGAACTCCACCACTTGGCTGAGGTGCGTAACGCCAAACACCTCCAGCCCTTCCACGATGGCCGCCTCGCGCGCGTTGGCTGCAGGTACCACTACGCCCTTAAAGCCCTGCTTGCGCGCCTCCACGGCAATGGGCAGCACACCCTTGATGGGCCGCACCTCACCGTCCAGGCTCAGCTCACCCATCACCACGAAATCCCCGAACCGGGAAGGGTCCATCTGCTCGCTGCCACCGAGGATTCCCAAAGCGATGGGCAGGTCGTAGGCGGTGCCCTCCTTGCGAATGTCGGCCGGGGCCAGGTTGATGGTGATCTCCCGCCCGCGCGGCATGTGGAAGCCGATGTTCTTGATCGCCGCGCTCACGCGTTGATGGCTTTCCTTCACGGCATTGTCCGGCAGGCCCACCATGAAGAAGGTGTTGCCGGAGACGATATTAGTTTCCACCGTGATGATGGTGGCCTCCACCCCGAACACTGCGCAACCAAAATTCTTGACGATCATGCCTCGCCGGTCAACGCGCGTTCTATGTGGTCGATCAAAGCATGGATCACCTTGATGTGGACTTCCTGCACGCGGTCGGCATAGCCTCCATGCGGCACGCGGACTTCCACATCGCAAAGTGCGGCCAGCTTTCCGCCGTCCTTTCCGGTGAGGCACACCACCTGCACGCCTTGGCGCTTGGCGGCTTCGGCGGCGCGGAGCACGTTGGGGCTGTTACCGCTGGTGCTGATGGCGAGCAGCACATCACCCGGTTTGCCGTGGGCCTGTACAAAGCGTGCGAAGACCTGCTCAAATCCGTGGTCATTGCCCACGCACGAGATGTGCGATGGATCGCTGATACTTACGGCGGCAATGGGCGGGCGGTCATCGCGGAATTTGCCGGTGAGCTCTTCGGCAAAGTGCATGGCATCGCACATGCTGCCGCCGTTGCCGCAACTGATCACCTTGCCGCCGGCCTTCAAGGCGGTCACCATGAGTTCACCGGCATCCAGCACGGAATCGATGTTGCGCTGGTCCGCGCGGAAGCGCTCCAACACGGCAGCAGCTTCCTCAAAGTGTGCAGAAATATGGTGGTTACCCATTGCGTGGCTGACCGCGAAGATGCACAGGATTGGTGGATGGTTGGATGATGGATGGTCGGAGACCTGAAGTCCGGGAGTCTGTTAGTCACGAGTCCTTGAGTCCTGAAGTCTTGAGTCGTGAGTCTATTAGTCGCGAGTCCTTGAGTCCTGAAGTCGTGAGTCCGGACTCAAGACTTCAGGACTCAAGACTTCAGGACTCAGGACTTCAGGACTCAGGACTCCCAAAAACCTACTTGCTGGCTTTCGCCTCCAAGTGCTCCATGGCCTTGAGACCGCGTTTCAAGAAGGCACTGTACTCCTGCGCATCCGGCGTGTAGCCCACGGGATCGGTGAGCAGCACGCCGTCCGGACTGAGCAGCGCATAGTACGGCTGGCTGTTGTTCACGAAGGTCTCCGTTTGCAGGGTGCTCCACTTGTTGCCCTTGGTGGCCAACTGCTTCTGCCTGCCATCGCACGTGGTGTACACGCGCTGTTCCGCTGCGGGCAACTCGGTTTTGTCATCCACGTACAGGGAGATGAGCACATAGTCCTTGTTGATCTGCTCATGCACGCCCTTCACCGGCCATACGTGCTCCTCCATTTTACGGCAGTTTACACAGGCATAGCCGGTAAAGTCCAGCAGGACAGGCTTTCCGGTTGCCTTGGCCTGGGCCATGCCGGCGGCCAGGTCGTGGTAGCAGTCGAAGCCGCTCGGGCATTCCTTGGGCAGGATCCAACTGTAGCCCACCGGCGGCGCCAAACCGCTCATAAGCTTCATGGTGGTAAATGTGTTGTTGGACCTGTCCACGCGGAAGCCCATGGCGAGGTAGATGGCGAGCGCACCGAAGATGGCTGCGAAGCCCCACCGCATGGGCGAAATGGAACGCAACGGGCTGTCATGCGGAAAGCGGACCTTTCCCAGCATGTACAGGGTAACGCCCACAGCGCAGATCACCCACACGGCCATGAAGAGTTCGTAGCGCACGATGCCCCAGTGCTTCACCAGGTCCGCATTGCTGAGGAACTTGAAGGCCAACGCCACTTCGGCGAAACCGAGCACCACTTTCACGCTGTTCAGCCAGCTGCCGGACCGCGGCAACGAATTGAGCCAACCGGGGAAGAGGGCAAACAGTGCAAAGGGCAAGGCCAGCGCCAGGCCGAAGGCGCCCATGCCCACGGTGAGCTGCCACGCACCGCCGTCCGCCGTGAGCGCCCCTGCCAGCAGGGAACCGAGAATGGGGCCGGTGCAGGAGAAGGAAACCAGCGCCAATGTGAGCGCCATGAAGAAGATGCCGATGCTTCCGCCGAACCGGCTGGCGTTGCTGTCCATCTTGTTCACCCAGCTGCTGGGCAGCGTGATCTCGAAGTAGCCGAAGAAGGAGACGGCGAAGACCAGGAAAATCACGAAGAAGAAGATGTTGAGCCACGGGTTGGTGCTGATCTCATTGAAGATCTCGGGGTCCACGGAGCCGAGCAGGTGGAACGGCACGCTGAAAAGCAGGTAGATCAGCAGGATGAAGCCGCCGTAAGTGAGCGCATTGCGCAGGCCCTTGGCCTTGTCCTCACTGCCCTTGGTGAAGAAGCTCACCGTGAGCGGGATCATGGGGAACACGCAGGGCGTGAGCAGCGCCACCAAGCCGCCGATGAAGCCGAGGAAGAAAATGTTCCAAAGCGATCCGCCCTTGCGCACCTGGTTGTCCACGGTTTCCGTGGTGGAGCGCAGCACGGGGGCGTCCAGGTCCACGTTCTGCAACTTCAGGTCGCAAGTGCTTCCTGCTGCGTTGGCGTTTGCCACGGGCTGGTCGCCGATGGTGGCCGCGCCGGTGGCGGGAACAATGCTGAATTTCAAAGGGTCCGGGAACACACAGCGTGAATCATCACAGGCCATGAAATTGATCGCGCCGGTGATGGCCGATGCGGGATCTTTCACCTTCACCATGCGGCTGAAGGTGGCCTCATGCTTGTACTTGCGCACCTGGATGCCAAAGAGGTCATCCATGCCTTCATGCACCTCGGGCCCGGATTCAGTGGGTTTGCCCACCGGTTCCACGCCCGGGATCGTGTCGAACACAATGCTGGTGGGAATGGGGCCTTCGCCAAAGGATTCCTGGGAATACACGCTCCATTTGTCCTGCACCGTGGCTTTGAAGTCCAGCTTCCAAAGGCCATTGCCCGCATCACTTGCCGCAACCGCCCACTTCACGGGGTCCAAGATCCCGGATGCCTGTTCATCGCCGCCCTTGGGGAACGGCACCCCGGCCATGCTGGCATTACCCGTTGCAGGCAAGATGCTGAAGTACACGGGGTCCGGGAAGATGCAGGCCTCATCGTTGCAGGTCATGAAATCGAAGCGTCCGGTGACGGGCTTGTCCGGGGAGCTGGTTTGGATGCGCTGGGTGAAGACGGCCTGTTCCGCATACTTCTTCACCTTCATCTCAAACACCGGGTCCACGCCTTCCTTGATGTGTGCGCCCGTTTCCGAGGTAGTGCCTGTAAGACTGAAATACGGAACCGTGTCGAACGCGAACTTGGTGGGCATGGGCCCGGCATCGCCGAAACTCTCCTGGGAATATACGTACCATCCTTTGTCCGCGGTGGCGGTGAACACAATGTCCCATGCTCCGGGCTGTTGCACGGCGGTAATGGTCCACTTCACGGGGTCTTTCGCCGCAGGGGCCGGGTTCTGCGCAAATGCGCCCGAAGCGATCAGTGCTGTGAATACAAGGTATAGGGATCTCATTTCGATGCTGCTGGCGGGATGTCCAAATTGAATTCCACCCGGGTCGGGGGCAGGCAGGTCTTGTCATTGCAGGCCATGTACTCCACATAACCATCGACCTTGAACGCACCGGAAGTGCTTCGCACCAGATCCTGGCTGAAGGTAGCGGAGCCTTCGTGGTAATGGACCAGTATGCCGAAGGCCGGGTCCATCTTTTCCACGGGCACCGGTTCGGCCAATGCCCCGGCCAGTGCATACCCCGGCCCGTCCTCCACCTTCACCACGGTAGGCAACGGCCCGTCGTTACTGGGCAAGGTCAACGCATAGATGTGCCATCCGGGCTCGCAATTGGATTGAAGTTGGAGCTGCACGGTATCACCTAGCCCGCTGGCCGCAGTGAAGGACCACTTCACCGGGCCGTTGGCGCAGGCATAAAAGCTGGTGGCCGTGGCAAGGGAAAGCAGGAGGGCGCGTACCAAGGGGAGCATCGGCGGAATGCTCCAAATTTATCCCATCCGCCTGGGACCGCGCTGCCCGGTACCACTAAAGATGGTGAACGCCTTGGCTTCGGAAATCCAAGCGAAGCACAATTTCCGTTCGGCCGTCCGGCGAAAATCCTTGCGCCATGCGGAATCCCGCCAGCCATACCGTTTCACCACCGCTGAGCACCACATGCGCATCCCTCTTGGCTTGGCGCGGCACTCCGTCATCGGTAAGGATGTCGCTCACCAGTTTGGACCCGCCCAGCCCAACGGGCCGCATGCGGTCGCCGGGGTGCCACGGGCGCACCACCAATGGGAACTGCAGTTTGGCCATGTCCAACCAGGCGGTGTTCCTGCCCATTGGGAATTCCATTTCATGGGGCAGGCAGGTCCGCCAACTGAACGGCCCATGCCGGCCTTGGCGGGCTCCATCCGCGGATATTGAGAACTCGTCCGGTGCAGCCCCGTCCCCATGCACTGCCAAATGGTCCTTGGCTACGGTGACCGTGAAGGCGCCCACGTGGAACTGCGCACCGGTGGATCCTTGTTGTGCCGCTTCGACCATCTGGTCCAATTGGTCCGGGTGCATGGTTGTGTCCCGCAACAGGTGCATTAGAAGAAGGTGTGGCGCCACGCTTTCACGCAGTTGTGCCAATGGAATGCGCGTGACGGCATCACCTTCCCGCTTCACACCTTGTGCCTCCCTGGCGATCTGCTGCGCGGAAGCCTTGGAGAGCTCCGAAAGCAGCTCCACTTCCCTTGCCAGCACCGTGGTTGAACCAGGCCGCATGTTCTCCAGCAAGGGCAACAACTCGTGGCGCACCCGGTTGCGCAAGTATTTGGGGTCGGTGTTGCTGGCATCTTCCCGGAAGGCGAGGCCGTGCTCCTTGGCATACGCAGCGATCTGCTTGCGGCTGATGCGGAGCAAGGGCCTGCAAAAGCGTCCTTCCTGAAGCATGGTAACCGGCGGGATGCCTTGCCAGCCCAGGCTGCCGGTGCCGCGCATCAGGTTAAGGAGCAAGGTTTCCACGGCATCGTCGCGGTGGTGGCCCAATGCCATCACCGAAGGCCCTTCGCGCAGCAATTCCTTGAACCAGCCATAGCGCAGTTCCCGCGCTGCCATCTGCACGGAAACTCCCTTGGCCGCAGCCTTTGGGTCCACGCGAACAGAGCGGAACGGCAAGCCTTCGCGGTGGGCCAGGTCTTCCACAAAAGCCCGGTCCCCGTCACTTTCGCTGCCGCGCAAACCATGGTCCACATGCGCTACATGGCAGGCATGGCCAAGTTGCCGGAGCACATGCAGTAGCACCACGCTGTCAATGCCGCCGCTTACGGCCACCCACAGGGGGCAACCCGGCGCAAGCAACTTTTCCCGCAGGATGCTGTGGCGCACCTCAGCAAGCATGGCCGAAGGCATTGAGCACCGAGCGGGCTTTATGCTCGCACTCGGCAAATTCCTGTTCCGGCGTGCTGGCTGCGGTAATGGCGCCACCGGAGATCAGCGAAGCACGGCCGGTGGAGGCCTTCCAGGTCACCGTGCGGATCACCACGTTCAGGTCGGCGGTGCCGTCGGGCAGGAAATACCCCATGGTACCGCTGAAAATGCCGCGCCGCATGTCCTCCGCGCCGTCGATCAACTGCATGGCCCGCACCTTGGGCGCACCGGTCATGCTGGCCATGGGAAAGGCGGCCCTCAGGATGTCCATCGGGCCAACCCCCGGCCGTAGCTCTGCACTGGCGGTGCTCACCAATTGATGGACGTTTGGATAGCTCTTCACGGCGCAAAGTTCGTCCACCCGCACGGTGCCGGGGCTGGCGATGCGCCCCAGGTCGTTGCGGGCCACGTCCAAGGCCATGATGTTTTCGCTCCGCTCCTTGGGGTCATTGGCCAGCTCTTCCGCCAAAGCCTGGTCCTCCGCCATGCTGCGGCCCCTGGGTCGCGTTCCTTTCATGGGATAGGTACTGATCCGGCCGTCTTCGATGCGGAGAAAGCGTTCCGGGCTGGCGCAGAGGGCGTAGTTCCCTCCGTGGCGCAGGAAGGCTGCAAACGGAGCGTCGCTATAGGCCAGCAGGCGTGCAAAAGCGGTGTATGGATCAAAGTCGGGCAGCACCGCAGTGCGCTGCGTGCAATAGTTCACTTCGTAAATATCGCCCCATTGAATGCTGCCCAGCAGCCCTTTCACCCGGGCCAAGTACTGTTCCTGCGGTGTGGTGCGCAACCACGTTGCCGGGGCCAGTTCCACCAGCGGTCCCGGATCGGCGATCAACAGTTCCAGAAAGGCGTTCCCCTCCCGGGCGAAACGCGGTTCCACTTCAAGCACCGCCTGCCCATCAGCCAGCTTTACCAGGTACTGCGGTCTCCACCACGCGGATCGATCAAATCCGTCCGTACCGGGGTGGCGACTCTCCAAGGATTCAAACCGGTTCTTAAGGTCATACCCCGCATAGCCGAAACAGGGTGCTGTGCCTGTCCAAGGCTCCGGCCTAACCCCCTCGTTCGCGTTGCAGCCCGCACCGATCAACCATTGGCCATGGTCGCCGGTACGCCGGGCCAGTACCAGATCAAAGGGATCTAGCGCCAACCAATTGATGGTGCCATTCCAAGGGAGGGTCATCGAATGTTCCGATCAGGGGCAAGATTACAGCCGGAAGTTATCAGCACCGGGGCAACCCTGGATGGCCGGGGCCGTCCTTTTAGGGTTCCGGCCACAAGCCCGTGCTGCATACCGTAATTCCGTTCATCGTAACTGTTCGGCCGTCCATGAACATCCGCCTGTTACCAAGTTCCGGGTTGAACAGGAAGGAGAAACCCTTTTTTGGCAGGTTCGCCGAATCTTGCTACTTTTGAATCTACCCCCATCCCCCGCTCCCCCATGTACCGAGTTCCGCTCATGCTGATAGCCGCAGGCTCCGCGCTGTTTTGCCAAGGACAAGCTGCCCGGATCGTGTTTGATGGCACCGGCCCTGCCGTGAACCAGCATCCTTACGTGGTTTTCAATCCTGACCCCAACGTGGCCACCAATCCCGGGGCCTACCTGGTGATCAACAACTCGAACGCCAACGCGATCACGTTTACCGGTGCGCTAACAAGCAATACGCCCATCATCAAAAGCGAGGCTGAACAGAACAAGGTGCGGTGGGCCATTGCGAACGCCACTGGTTCCTACATCCTGCCTTATTCCACCTCGGGCTGGTCTCCGGACGGTGCCATGCCGCTTACGGTGCAGATCACGGGGGCCGGTTCAGGGGGTACTAACCCATCGCTCATCTTCTCCACGTTCAACAGTTTGGGGAAACCGGGCGGGGGGCCAGTTTCCTCAGGCTGGAACAACGACAATTACCGGCCTTCGGACGTAACGCACATGAACGACATGCCTACGGGCGTGGTGAACAATTCCGCCAATGCGATCGACCGGTTCTGGATCATTGATGGCAGTGAAGGGAGCTTTGCCTACGGTACCCGCCCCACGGTGGACATCACCTTCGGCTTTGACCCGCGCGAGGCCAACGTGAACGGTGGAAACTCCGCAGCACTCAATGCCGCGGCCGGCAATTTGGTTGCCCAGCGGTTCAACGCCGGCCTGAACAAGTGGTATGACATTCTGCCCATGGGTGCACAATCCGGCAACACCGTGGCGGGCGTAACGCCTTCCCCGGCCAATTTCATGCGCAGCTGGACCCTCAGCAACACGCTGTTGCCGCTGCCCATCCAACTGGTGGCATGGGAAGGCACGTGCAACGGAAAAGAAATCCTGCTGAAGTGGACCACCGCCTCCGAACAGGACAATGCCTTCTTCACCATTGAAAAAAGCCGCGATGCGCAAATTTGGTCCGCCATCGGCACGGTACCGGGAGCAGGGAACAGCAGCAGCATGATCAGCTATTCCTATTCCGACAACGAGGGTTCCGCTGACATGGCCTACTACCGGCTGCGGCAAACGGACATCAACGGCACCAGCACGGTGAGCAATGTGATCGCCGTTGGCTGCGGCAAGGACAACGGCATCGACATCGTGAATGCGTGGGATGACGGGAATTACCTGAACCTTGCGGTCTCCTCCACCGCAGATGCCGTATACGACCTCACCTTGATGGATGCCCAGGGCAAGGTCATCACCGTGCGTGCCTCGCAAGTGATCAACACCGGCATGACCACGTTACGGGTAGACAAGCGTGGGATTTCCACGGGCATTTACATGGTGCAATTGCTGAACAGCACCAACATGATGAGCCGCCGGGTGCACTTGGATTGAACCGTGGCCCGGATGGCTTTTCCGCATGCTGCCGGAAATCCGGTGGGCAAGTGAACTAAGCCCTTTTTCTGCCGAAAATGCCCATTCCCGCAGCCAGCAGGAGCAGCAGCGCGGATCCGGCATAAGCGCCCTTGCCGATGTAGTCGCCGTGCTTTGCGTAGAACGTAAGGTCCTTGCGCGTGTGCACCATGCCCCTTACCGTGGCCTTTACCCACCAGGCCGTTAGCTGGTGCATGTCGCCGCGCTGGTCAATGAAGCAGGAAATGCCCGTGTTCGCCGACCGGGCCACATCGCGGCGTGTTTCCACTGCGCGCAGTTTGGCATAGAGCAAGTGTTGCACGTGCCCGGGCGTGTTGCCCCACCAGCCATCGTTGGTCATCACCACGATCAGGTTGGCGCCGTTGCGGACATGGGCCGCCACGTGGTCGCCGTAAATGCTTTCATAGCAGATGGTGGGGGCCACGCCCACGCGCTTGTCCGCGGACCAGATCACGGAGCGTTCCGTTTGGGTGCCCAAGCTGCCCGTGGTGCCGCCGAGGTCCAGCGCCAGGCCTCCCAACGGCCCCAACACATTTTCGAAGGGCATCAGTTCCACGCCGGGCACCAGCTTGGATTTGTTGTAGGCTTCCCAACTTCCGTCGGAGCGCACCATCAGCGCAGCGTTGTATGCATCGAACGCCCGGTCCATGCCCTCCAGTACCCGCGCCGATACGGGGTAGGCAGCGCCTTTTGGATACAGGCGTGCCGCCGACATGCCTGAGATGAGCGAAGCGCCCGGATGTTTGGCCAGAAAAGCCCGGATACGGTCCAGGCTGCGGCTGTCGCCCATGTCATTTTCCCAAAGCCCGTGGAAAACCAAACGCCCGTTTTCGTTGGAAAGCGTGGGCGGTTCCTGCAAGGCGGTTTCCGGCATCACCACCAGGGCCGTGGCACTGTCCATCAGGGGTGCAGCCTGCGCCAACATGCGGTCCAGCTGGTCAAGCGGAGCGATCGCCCCGTACTTTTCAGTGTAGGGATCTATGTTCGGCTGCACCAACACCACTTCCACCGGCGGGCCAACTTCACGGAAGGTGGCATAACGGGCAAATGATCCCGCCAAGGGAACCGCGATCACAAGGAAAGCGCGCAATGATGCGGCCGTAACCGCTCCACGCTCCTGTTTCACCGGTTTCAGCAACATGCCCAGCACGGCCAGGTTTGCCGCCCAAACCCACAGCGTACCGCCCAAGTGCCCGGTTACCTCATACCACTGCACCCATGAAATTTGCGATGCGAACACATTTCCCAGGGTGAGCCAAGGCCAGCTCAGGTCCCAATGCATGTGGAACCGTTCGAAGGCGGTCCAGAACACTACCAACGCCAAGCGGGCACCGGTACCGCCGAAGCTCCTGCGCACCATGCGCAACAACAGCCATGGCACGGACATCACCAGCACGTTGCCGATGTTGGGGCCGATGAGGGTGAAGAGCCTGGTGCCGATGGATTCGCTGACGCAGAACAGCCACCACGTGGTGGCGAGGTTCCACACCAGCAAGGCGAACATCACATACGGCATGAAGTTTCGCGGTCGCGCGGCCTTTGGGCTGTTTGCAAAGCGATCCTCCGCCCACAACAGCGGCACCCAGGCCACGAAGATCAACGGGGTGAAGGCACCGGTTCCAGGCCAGGCGAGTGCCAACAAAATGCCTGAGAGCAGGGCGGAGCGCAAGTACAAGGACCGGTGGCGCATGCGGCCGAAAGTAGCGCAGGGCGGCACCGCTACCGCAACAGGTACATCTTGCCGAAGCCCTTGGTGAAGTAGGAACCGGCACCTCCGTCGCGGTATTCGATGTCCTGGCCGTGCAGCTGCGCCATCACGCGGTAGAGGTAAATGCCGCGCGCCAGGCGGTCACCGAACTGATCGGTACCGTCCCAGGCAAAATCCGTGATGTTGCGCCCCACGTGCAAATGCCCCAGTTCGGACATGGGGATTTCGCGCACCACGCGGCCGGCTATGGTCATGATCTGGATGCGCATGGCCGTGGGCACTTCCCGGCCGGTGAGCGTGAACACAAAGCGCGTACTGGTGGTGAACGGATTTGGATAGTTGAGCACCTCGGTGATGGTGGGCTTGTTGATCACCTCGAAGTTCACGCTATTGTCGCGGTCGCCGCTGTTGTTGCGGCTCTTGTCCGTGGCCCGCACGGTAAGGCGGTATTTGCCGTCCTGCACCAGGTTTGGCCGGTAGAACACCTTGCTCACGTTGGAGGGGCCGGTGGCAGGGACGAACTGCAGGACCTCGGCCCCGTTCTCCCGGAAATAGATCCGCTTCATGGCGCCGGAGGGATCGGTGAGGAAGACCTTGAAGAATGCCGTATCGGAAGGCTCGTTCAGCAGGAGCGTTTGGTTCTCATCGTCCAAGGTGATCTGGATCTCGGGCTGCGCGCTGACGATGTCGCCGTCCAGGATGTGGATGCCGTCGAAGGTGACGTCCAGCATGGGGTTCTCCAGGTCCTGCAAGGTGAGGAAGCGCAACTGGGCAATGTTGTTGAAATGGTATTGCTCCGGCTGGTCGTAGTGCTGGGTGAGGGTGTCCACCGGGTTTGCCTCGATGAGGATGGAATTGGGCCCGGGAAACTGCTGAGTGCTGAACCGGATGGTATCCTGAAGGGTGCCGCCCACGGGCAATGGTGGGTTGTACTTGTAATGCACCCGGTGCGCCACATTGTTGTGGTCGGTCACCCATGCGGTCATCAACAGGCTGTCCATCGGTTGCTGGCTGATGTTGCGCACGGAGACCATCACTGCCGCGTTCTGCCCCTGGAACACGCTGTCCAAGTGCAGGAGGTATCCGGCAGGCGGATCAAGGGCGCATTCGGGGGCAGGTGTTCCGAGCAGGTGCCAACGCTTGAGCTGGGCGGGCAATGGCAGTTCAAGGGAATCGTTCCAAAAGCGGCCCATCAGGCGCAGCTGGGGGTACTGTGCGGCCGTGAAAAGCGGTTGCAGGTCCACGTTGCCGGCATAACCGGGCAGGTCCAGCAGGGGTTGTTCGTTGCCCTGCGGTGTGATGCCGGACAATATCACCCGCGAACTGTCACCGGGTTGCTGCGGCAAGCTTTTCCAGCTCAGGCCTTGCCAATCCAGTGCAGTATTGCTTCTCGGGGCTTGAATGGAACCACTTCGTGCGGCAGCTTGGATCGCCACGCTGAAATTGATGTGTGCCGTTGCCGAATCACCCCAAACCTCCACGGCGGAGGAGGGATCGCCCACCTTGCAATAGAAGATGTAGGGCACACTGTCCGGCACGGCGCCATTGTATAAATTGTTGGCCCCGAGGCCGTGCAGGGCGGCCATTGCGGTGGATGCGGCCACGGAATCCTTGAGCAGCCGCAGAAACGTGTACACCACGATGTAGTGCCCGTCTGGGATCTTGTGGTCCAACATGCTCCCCAGGCTGTCCATCTGTGCCCGGTAGTTCTCCCGGAAGATGAAATACTTCTCCTGCCGGTTCCTGCAATTGCCGGTATCGTTCACATTGCCGAAGAACATCCCCACGCCGTTGTACCGGCTCATCCAGGTGGAGAAGTCGAACGGATCCACCACGCCCACTACCAGGGCTTCCTTGTTGCCGCACCCTCCACCCTCCTCCATGGCCAAGTCCTTGGTCCAATAGACCTGCCAGAAGTTTTCCCCCCACACCTCGCAACCGATGTGGTGGGTGCCCCCTTGGAACTCAAACCGGCGCTGGGGCAAGTCCTGCATCATCAGGTTCAGTTCATCCTTCTTGTACTGGAAGAAATGGGCTTGGCCCCACCCTTTCCGCCCATTGATGTGCTGGAAAGATGTTTGATGCCAATTGTAGCCGCCCTGGCCGGTACTGTCCAAGGCGCACCGCCAGTAGTACACCACGCTGTCCTGCATGCTGTTCAGGGCATATATGGCGTTCGGCTGCCATTGCACCACGCCCCCCGGGGCGGACACCGAATGCTGCTCCATCACCGGGCTGTTGAACTGGTCGGTGGTATCGATCTGGAAGATGTAGTTGCGCACGGGTGCAAAAGGGTCGCCGGTGCTTGCGGAGAGCATCGTTGTGGAACCCGGCACCACGGCGAACTCGTATGGGTCCACAGGCAGCAGGTCGCCTACGGTGATGTTCAAGTTCAAGGTCACGGCATTGTTGCCAACATTGTCCAGCTCCGGCACCAGATCAGGGTCCATGTCAAGGCGCACCTGCAATTGGTTCAAGCCGGTGCCATTGGGCCCTACCGTTGTGGGCACGGTGAAGTACACGGTGTCCTGGTATGCCTGCATGGCCACTTGCGTGAACTGCGGCGGGAAGTTGAAGCCCAATGCGGGCAGGGACCTGTCCAAGGCCACGGAGAACGGCTGGTGCGTGCCCCGGCCGATGTTGCGGAAGATGACGCGTACCTGGAAGGAATCCACATCGGCGCTTACCTGGGCGGGAATGGCACTGACATCGGCCAAGGTGACCTGGAGGTCCGGCAACTTGGGCGAGTTCATGATGAGCGTAGGGTCGCCATGCAGGCACATGGTCTCCGCATTGTTCACCTGCTCCAAGCTGCCGCCCAGCTGGTTCTGCGAGGCATAGCGGATATGGGCACCAATGCTCTTGCCATAGTTCACCTGGCTGAAGCTGCGGTAGAAATCCCCGGTGTATTGCTGCAAGGGGCTGGCAAGGCCCAAGTCGCTGGAGGAAAGAAATGCCACGGCCCCGGCATTGTGCTGCAGAATGAACTGCTCGCTGGTGCTATGGGCATCATACAAGTGGATGTTCCCGGTGTAGCAGGAATTACCGATCACGGTGGGGAACTTTCCGTGCCACTGGTAGTTGGTGGGCACGTCAGTGGTAATGTCAAAACCGCCGCCATAGGCATGGGCAAAGAAGGTCATCAGGGTAACGCCGTTGGCGATCATGTCCGACACGCTGTCCGCAGCAGCCTGCTGGATCACGCCACCGCCGTTCTTCATGAACTTGGTAACGTGCCCGAAAAAGGAGGTGTCTTCGGCGATCACCTTGTAGGACTGCAATGCGGCATTGAACTGGCTCCATTCGGACGCGGTGTTCCCGCCCCTGAAGTGCAGGATGTTCTTCATCCAGGCCGCAGGCGGCTGGTTCTCCACGGAATCCACCTTGGCCAGGTAATCCAGCACCTCCGTACCGTTGGTTGCCGCCAACCGGCCCACCGGCACCGAAATGGTTCCCGGCTGGTTGCCGGGAATGTTCAATCCGAAGAGGACATCGCTGTTCGGCCAGCCCATGGTGGGCACCAGGCAATCCGCGTATGCCGCAGGAACGATGCGGTAGCCCCATCCATAGTCAAAGGCACTTGTAACGGGACATTGCACGCTCTTCCCGATCAGGAAGAGGGCCTGAGGTTTCGAGGGTGCGTGGTTGTACACAAAGCGCAAATAGTTGCGTATGGCAAGCGGGTGCTTTTCGATACCGCCCCCGAACTGGTCGTAGAGCTGTTCCACGTCGGCCACCACGGTGTTGTAGTGGTTGCCCGGGCTCATCTGGCGGTAGGTGGCATATTGCTGCGCCTCCGCCAGCAACGAGGTATGGGTCACGATCACCAGTGCGGAATCCGGCAAGTTCAGGCCCGGGTCCGTGAAGCTACCGGTGCCGTTCACCGGCTGCATCTGCCCCACGGGGGTGATCCCGGCCAAACGGGCAAGGGCCACCTTCATATCCTGTGCATTAGGGGGCAGGATGGCGTTGAAGGTATTCCCGCTGGAGAATACGGCCGATATGCGGTGCAACCCGTCCGGTGCCCAGGCATAGAGCACATGGCCCGGCTCGCAAGGGTAGGCCATCAGGCTGCTGTCCGCTGAAGCAGGCACCTCAATGACGGCAGCGTCACCGAGCACAAAATCACCCGGATAGCGGATGCTTTGCCAAGCGGGCGCGGAAGCATCCAGGTAATCCGGTGCGAGGGAACCGCACACAAGGTCATGCACGGAAGTAGCAGTGACCACGGTGCTTGAAGTGCCCAGCGAAGCGGGCGGAAAGTCAAATGCGAATTTCAACAGTTTGTACCCCTGGAAAACCGTGTCGGCGAGCAGGGTTCCCCCATGCTCCAGCCGCAAATGATGGTCCGGGCAGGCGGTTCCTCCGGAGTTGTTGAGGCTGGCCAGCACAAGGCGGTATGCTGAAGGCGGAGCATTTGGCCCTGCATAGAGATCAGTAAGGCCCAAAGTGTATGACTGTGTTCCATTGTCCCCCTCGGAGGCGATGGTCTGATTGTGGAAATAGCCCTCCGCCAGGCCAATGCTGCACTGTGAAACACCGACCTGGGTGCGCTCGCCGGACTGGTATTGGACCGGATAGGTGAGCAAGGTGGTGCGCCATGCCCATGGCAGCGGGGTGTAAGCCGCCCAGTTGGTGCTTCCGCTTTCAATGGTGCGCAACGCTTCAGCCTGCGAACCAATGGTGATGTAATAGCGGATGGTGTCGTTGTACAGTGAGTAATAGGGGTTGTTGATGTGCGCGGGATCATCCCAGAGGGTGCTGTCCATCCAGCAGTCGTTCTTGAACCCGTAAAACTCAATGAAATCGCTGCCATTGAACACGCCGTCCTGTTCGCCTTCCACGTGGATGGGCACTTGCCGGTTGCGGGTGAAGAGCTGGATGGTGCGCGGGTCAACGGTGCCCACGGGGAAACCGGCATCTGCCAAGGCCGTGGAATCAATGCGGCGGAAGCCGTCCTGCCATACTTGGAAATACCAGTAGCGCTGGTTGTAGTGGATCCACTCGTTGCCGTAAGGTTGAGTTTGTGCCTGCACCTGGCAAATGGCACCCAACAGAACAGCAACGAATAGCAATCTCCTCATGTACCGGAATGCTTGAACAGGTCGAACTTCAGGGAGAAGACGTTGGAATACAGGGCCACGCTGTTGTCACCGATGTCGGTGAGGGCGTAATCCAAGGACACGCTCTTGATCTTGAGGCCCACGCCGATGTTGGGCTGGAAGTTCAGCGACTTCTTGTCGTTGATGTCCGTGACGTATTGGAAATTGTTCACCCCGGCACGCACGTACACCACACGGGCGTAGCCCAGTTCGATGCCCAAGCGCGGATCACCGCTCCAGGTATTGGAGGCGATCAGCGCGTTCCGCTTGCCGTCAAAGGTGTTTTCCAGGTTCATCTCTGCCAGCAGGTTCAACTTGCTGCCGAACTGGAACTGGCGGGCTACACCGAGCACCAAGCGCGGCAGGGTGACCTCCACGCCGTTCACCGGCAGCTCATTGCCCGTTTGCTGGAACACGTCCTTGGTGCGCTGGTCCAGCGTGTAGCTCCATGCGTTGAAGGTGCCTGTGATGTCCCGCGCCATGGCCGCCAGGCGCCAGTTGCCGCGGTCGTATTGCATGCCCGCATCCAGGCCGAATCCCCAGGCTTTGGCAAAGGGACCCACCTTGCGGTACACCACCTTGGCATTGGCGCCGAGGCGCAGGCCGGGCACTTTCAGTTTGCGGGCATAGCTGAGCAGGAAAGCGTTGTCCGCGGCGGAAAAGGTGGTGATGCGGTTGTAGTCCAAGTTGCCGTTGTTGTCGATCAGCTCGGTAGTGTTGGGGATGTCGTCCACCCCAAAGCGGATGAAGGAGATGCCGATGGTGCTGGCCGTGTCGATGGGCTTGGCAATGGCGATGTAGTCGTACTTGGCGATGCCTGCGAAATACTCGCTGTGCATGGCGCCCACCTGCAGGTCGCCCTTCACGCCCAGCAGGCCCGCCGGGTTCCAGTAGCCTGCGGTGACATCATTCACGGCGGCCACGTGGGCATAGCCCATGCCCAGCGAGCGCGCACCCACCCCGATGGAGAGGAACTCGTTGCTGTACTTGGGTGCGTCCTGCGCATGCAGGGCGGCAACCGACAAAAACAGGAATGCCGCGGCGGCGGAACGGCCGGAGTAGCCTTTGGATAAGATCATGTGCTGTGTGGTAGACGCATCATCTAACTGAAGGTGGCCTGCATTATTGCATGAAAAGTACCAACTTCGGCCCGCTTTGCCGCGCCTCCCCCGATTGCCCGACCTGCTGACCACCGCAAATCTCTGTTGCGGAACGGTCTCCATCCTGCTCACCTCGCAGGGTGAATTGACGATCGCTTGTTGGTTGCTGTTCCTGGCGGCCGTGTTCGACGTGTTCGATGGATTGGCTGCACGCGCCCTTGGGGGGGGCACCCCCTTGGGTGTTCAACTGGACAGCTTGGCGGACTTGGTGAGCTTCGGAGTGGCCCCGGCCTTTGCATTGTGGACTGCTGCTTTACCCCTGCATCCCGGCGGGGAATCATGGATCGCGGCAGCGGCCGTGTCCATCTGCATTGCATCGGCGTGGCGCTTGGCGAAGTTCAACGTGGATACCCGGCAAACGAGCGGCTTTTTGGGCCTGCCCACCCCGTCCAACGGGTTGTTCTGGGCCAGCATGGTGCTGATCGTGTTGGGCCAAGGCTTTCCGGCCACTGCCACCACCGGCAAATTGCACGCGGGGGTTGCGGCATTCCTGGGATCGCCGCTGCTGGTGTTCGCCGTGGCACTGGTACTTGGCCTTTTCATGCTTTCGGAATTACCGCTGCCCGGCCTGAAATTCAAGCACAAAGGCTGGAAAGGGAACGAAACCATCTTCCTGCTGATCGCCGCAGGGGCTGTGAGTGTGCTGTTGTTCCGCCTGCTTGCCGTTCCTTTGCTGCTCGTATTGTACCTGCTCAGCCCCTTGTGGGGCAAGCTTTTTCCGAAGAACCCATGAAAACTTTCCGCGCCTCCATTGATGTAATGCCCCACGACAACCTGCTGGACCCCCAAGGCAAGGCGGTAAGCAACAGCATGGCCAACCTGAACCTGGCCGAGATCAGCGGCGTGCGCATCGGCAAGCACATCACCCTGCAGGTGGAGGCCAAGGACCAGAAAGCGGCGGAAGCCAAGGTGGATGAGGCCTGCAAGAAGTTGCTGGCCAACTTGGTGATGGAGAAGTACAGTTTCTCGGTTTCGGAGGGGTAAGGCGTGGTGCGTTGATTATAGAACGTGGCTCATAGTTCGTAGTGCGTAGTGCGTAGTGCCTAGTTGAGGGAGGACTGGACGCCCTATGCACCACGCACCTAACAACCTATTCCCCACAATTACAAGGCTGGGAGAAGAAGATCTTCACGGACGGAAGCAGTTGGGAGATGCGGTCGATCTCCTTGTCGGAAAATTGGATGACGCGGAGGTCCAAGAAGCGCAGGGCCTTCATGCCGCTGATCTCGTCGGGAAAATCGCCGAGGTCGTTGCTCCAGAGGTCGAGTGAAAAGAGTTCCTTGAGGTTGCCCATGCAGGCGGGCAAGCCCTCGATGTGGTTTTGGTGCAGGTCCAGGCGCTTGAGGTGCTTCCACTGGCACACCGTGTTCGGGATCTGGGTGAATTTGTTGCGTCCCGCGCTGAACTCCTGCATGAACTGTAGTTCGTTCATCCAGCCGGGGAGTTCACGCAATTTGTTGCGTCCCAGGTCCAGCGCGTTCAGGTTCTTCAACCGGCGAAGTTCATCGGGAACTTTCTTGAGTTTCTTGTGGGAAAGATCCAGGCGGTACACGCTGTCCGGGTGCTGCAAGGCCCGCTCCAGGCTGTGCCAGGTGCGTACGGAGTCCAAGGTGGTTTGCGGCAGCAGCTGCGCCTGTGCAAGCGCGGCAAACAGGAACAAGGCAACAGCAAGCGGTTTGCGCATCATCCAACGTGTTCAAGCGCGCGCAGGGCATCCACCTTGTCGCGTGCAATTTGACCGCCCATGGCCTCCATGCTTTCAAACTTCAGCTCATCGCGCAGCCGCTGGTGCAAACGCACGGTGATGGGCTCACCGTAAATCTCGCCTTCCAATCCAAAGAGGTGGGCCTCCACGGTGCGGGCACCGTGTTCTTCCACGGTGGGGCGCACGCCGATGCCCAGCATGCCCTTGAACTCGCCGCGCGTAGTGGAGGCGGTGATGGCATACACGCCATCGCCGGGGATGAGCTTGGTGGGATCGATGGCCCCCACGTTTGCCGTGGGCCAGCCGATGGTGCGCCCCAGCTGCTTGCCCTTCACCACCACGCCGGTAAGCATGTACGTGTACCCCAGGAGGGCATTCGCCTTGGTCACGGCGCCTGCCATCAACGCCTCGCGGATCTTGGTGCTGCTCACCTTTACATGGTCGATCACTTGCGCGGGGATCTCCTCCACCAGAAAGCCGGATGCTTTGCCCAGCTGGCGCAGCAGGCCGATGTCGCCTTCGCGGTTGCGGCCGAAGCGGTGGTCGTAGCCGATCACCACGGCATGCACGCCGATCTGGCCCACCAGCACGTTGCGCACGTAGTCCGCCGCCAGCATGCGGCTGAAATCCCGTGAGAAGGGCACCACCAGCAGGTGGTCCAGGCCAGCTTTTTCCAGCAGGTACTGCTTTTCGTCCGGTGTGTTCAGCAAGCGCAGGTCGTTGTCGTTGGGGAACAGCACCAGGCGCGGGTGCGGATGGAAAGTGAAAAGCACGCTTTCGCCCCCCTCCCGGCGGGCCACGGTGCGCAGGCGGTCCAGGATCACCTGGTGCCCCAAATGCACCCCATCGAAGGTGCCGGTGGTGAGCACCGGGCGCTTTACCCCGTGGAAGGCGGCAAGGGAAGTGTGGATCTGCATGAACTGCGGGCGGCAAATCTCGGAACCAACGGGCACGGACCACCAAGGTACGGTGCGGCGATCCATGCGGCCTGTTGAGAAAGCACACCTGCAAGCTCCATTCAAACCATCCATCTTGCTGGCCCTAAGCCGGTTGCACACGGCCTCTATGCACCGGTTCATCAACAACTCTTTTCCGTTCGCGGAACAAATTCTACCTTCGCGCCCGCAAAAACAGGGCAGCGCCCCCGACCATTCCCCAAACATGTCCCAGCACATCGGTAAAGTCGTACAAGTGATCGGTCCCGTGGTGGACGTCCGTTTCGCCACCGGCAATGACCTGCCCAACATCTATGATGCCTTGCACGTGACCCGTGCGGACGGCTCCATCCTGGTGCTGGAAGTGCAGCAGCTGATCGGCGAGGACACCGTGCGCACGGTGAGCATGGAGAGCACCGACGGCTTGGCGCGCGGCGCGGAGGCCGTGGGCCAAGGCAAGCCCATCAGCATGCCCACGGGCGATGCCATCAAGGGCCGCCTGTTCAACGTGGTGGGTGCGCCCATCGACGGCATGCAGCAGGTAACCGGCGGCAAGGGCGCGAGCATACACCGGGAAGCCCCGAAGTTTGAGGAACTGACCACCAGCGCGGAGATCCTGTTCACCGGCATCAAGGTGATCGACCTGATCGAGCCCTACTCCAAGGGCGGAAAGATTGGGTTGTTCGGCGGTGCCGGCGTGGGCAAGACCGTGTTGATCCAGGAGCTGATCAACAACATCGCCAAGGGCCACAGCGGTTACAGCGTATTTGCCGGCGTAGGCGAGCGCACCCGCGAGGGCAACGACCTGCTGCGCGAAATGATCGAGAGCGGCATCGTGAAATACGGCAAGGCGTTCATCGAGAGCATGGAGAAAGGCGGCTGGGACCTGGAAAAGGTGGACCATGATGCGCTGAAGACCTCCCAGGCCACCTTCGTGTTCGGGCAGATGAACGAGCCCCCCGGAGCACGCGCCCGCGTGGCGCTGAGCGGCCTCACCCTGGCGGAATACTTCCGCGACGGCGATGAGGAAAGCGGAGGCCGTGACATCCTCTTCTTCGTGGACAACATCTTCCGCTTCACCCAGGCCGGTTCCGAAGTGAGCGCACTGCTGGGCCGGATGCCCAGCGCCGTAGGCTACCAGCCCACCCTGGCCACCGAAATGGGCGCCATGCAGGAGCGCATCACCAGCACCAAGCGCGGCTCCATCACCTCCGTGCAGGCGGTGTACGTGCCCGCCGATGACTTGACGGACCCTGCGCCCGCCACCACCTTCGCGCACTTGGACGCCACCACCGTGTTGAGCCGGAAGATCGCCGAGCTGGGCATCTATCCTTCGGTGGACCCGTTGGATTCCACCAGCCGCATCCTCACCCCTGCCGTGGTGGGCGAGCAGCACTACGCCTGCGCCCAGCGCGTGAAGGCCATCTTGCAGCGCTACAAGGAACTGCAGGACATCATCGCCATTCTCGGCATGGACGAACTGAGCGAGGAAGACAAGCTCACCGTGGGCCGCGCCCGCCGCGTGCAGCGCTTCCTGAGCCAGCCCTTCTTCGTGGCCGAGCAATTCACCGGCCTGCCCGGCGTGATGGTCTCCATCGAGGACACCATCAAGGGCTTCAACATGATCATGGACGGGGAGATGGATCAATATCCGGAATCCGCATTCAACCTGAAGGGCAGCATTGAGGACGTGATCACCGCCGGTAAGAAAATGCTGGCTGAGACGGCTTGAGCAAGAAAGAAGTTCGTAGGGCGTAGTTGGTAGTTGTTAGTGCACAGGAACATGGAACTGCAGATCATCACCCCGGACAAGGAATTGTTCAACGGCCAAGCCAAGCGCGTGTCGGTTCCCGGCGTGGACGGCAGCATGGGCTTTTTGGACCATCACGCCCCGCTGATCACCGTGCTGAAGGCCGGTGAGGTAAAAGTGACCCTGCCGGAGGGCAAGGTGGAAACCTTCAGCTTGAAAGGTGGCGTGGTGGAAGTGAGCAAGAACAAGGTGATCGTGCTGGCAGAATAAGCCGGGACCACCAAAGCGGCAACCCAAGGCGGGGCGGTGATCGAACACCGCCCCGCCTTTTTTCAGCCCGATCGTTCACATTACGGGGCCGTCCCCGATGCATCGGTACACCACCACCCGATGAAGGACATGACACCCCAGGAAGGATCGGTCACCACGGCCCGCACCGTGATCATGTTTGCCGTGGCGGAGGGCCAAGGCGTAACACCGGAGCAGATGCGAACGGGCACACCGGAGGTCTTGTTGAGCAGCAACGACCCGCAGGTATTGCTGAATGCCATCCGCGAAATGGGCCGGGGCAACTTGCCCGGTGACCGCAGCATTGCCTAGCGCGTGATGTTGCAAGTGACCGATCCCTTCCCGCAGCCGGTGGCCACGCCAGTAACCGAACTGAGCCCACGCGAAAAAGAGGTGCTCAACGCATTGGTGGAGGGCCTGCGCTACAAGATGATCGCCCACCACTTGAGCATCAGCTTCGAGACCATGCGCACGCACATCAAGCGCATCTACGAAACGCTCGCCGTACACAACAACACCGAGGCCGTGGCCAAAGCCTTGCGCAACGGCCTGGTGGAATACGCCTGAAACCAGAACAACATCAATCCATGCAAACCAATACAAACAACATGAAACTCCATCGTACCCTTTCATTGATCGTTGGGCTCGCCTTGGCGATGACCACCCTGGCCCAACAGCCCCGCATCGTGGTGCAGGGCAGCGGAGACCCGCACGTATTCACCAGTTTGGCCGATGCCATTGCCGGCGCCCAGGCCAACGACGTGGTTTACTGCAGCGGGGGCACCTTCGCCTTCACCGGCGGCCTGGTGATCAACAAGCCGCTGCACTTCATCGGAGCGGGCTTCCACCCGGACAGTACGTTGGCCACCGGCGCCACGGTGTTTTTCCGCCAAGGCAACACCGAACCGCTGCGCATCAGCCAGGCGGCTTCCGGCAGCACCTTTACGGGCATCGACTTTTCCAGCTCCTCCAATGTCTTTAACCACTGGCTGATCGCCTACGGCACCGACGCCAGCGATGACCTCACCACCGACATCCTCTTCCACCGTTGCCGTTTTGGAACAGGCTCCGTCCGCTTGGGCAGCAACACCGCCCCGGACGCACCGCTCCACCCGGAACTGATCACCACGTTTGACGAATGCCAAATCCACGCCGCCGTGAACGGGGTGGGCCGCAGCGCCGTGGTAACCCGATGCATCTTCGATGCGAAGGGCACCAACGTGTATGCGCTGGGCGGGTTCAATGGCGCCAGCCTCACCGTGCAAAACTGCGTGTTCCTCGGGGCCATGATGAACACTTGCGCAGGCTCCCAAGTGACCAATTGCATCTTCACCGGTAACGGCAACCAATATGACAAGCTGTGCATGGACTGCGCGGGCGGCACCATCAGCAACACCCTGAAGGGCTTCGCCGACCTGGCCTATTACAATCCCCAGCCTGCCACGGTGAACGTGCTCCAAGTGGATCCCGCCACCTTGTTCGTGTCGGAAACCGACCACAACTACCAGTTCACCGACGACCTGCACATGGCTGCGGGCAGCCCCGGCACCGGCTTCGGCACCGACGGCAACGATGTGGGCGTTTATGGCAGCACCTCACCGTACAAACCCGGGGGCGTGCCTTTCAACCCGCACTTCCGCCAGGCCGACATCGCCCCCGCCACCAACAGCAGCGGGGCCTTGCCGGTGAACCTCAAGGTGGCCGCACAACAGCACTGAGCCATGAGAGCCCCATGCATCACCTTGCTGCTGCTGGCCTCGGCCACTGCAAGCGCACAGCAGATCGACGCCTACCGCTATTGGTACAACGACAATGCGGCCAGCGCCACCACCATCACCGTGGCCGCCACCGATGTGCTGGCACTGAACACCAACCTGCCCACCGGCCCACTGGGTGCGGGCTATCACCTGATCTCCCTTCAGGTACGCGATACCAACGGCAATTGGTCCGTTCCACGCACCGGCCACTTCGTCCGTGCCAGCGGGCAGGTGAACGGCTACGAATGGTGGACCGATGACGCCATAGAGGACCGCACCCTGGGCACCATCGGCCCGGGCGGGCTGGTCACCCTGGTTGCCGACCTGCCGGTGCCTACAGTGCCCGGCGAACACTTGTTCACCATCCGCTTCAGCAGCACGAACGGTACCTGGTCTGTGCCGATCAGCACCACCTACAGCTACAATGTGGGTGTCGCGGAACTTCCCGGCATCAGCGGCCTGCTGCTGTTCCCCAACCCGGCCACCGGGCAATTGGGCCTCCGGTTGAACAGCGATGCGGGCCGCACGCTGCAACTGGAAGTGTTGGACCTGGCCGGCCAACACGTGCTGGACTTAGGTTCTTGGGCCGTGGCCGGAAGCGCATGGCGCAATTGGGACATCAGCGGGCTGGCGAGCGGCGCCTACCTGCTGCGCGCCACCGGCGAAAAAAGCACGTGGAACGCCCGCTTCATGAAACAATAGAACGTTGGTTTCGTGTGGTTTGCAACGCCCGTCCCGGAATTCCGGTGCGGGCGTTTGCTCTTATAATGCCGCCATACGGTTCAGGCAAATGCGGGCCCTGCCGGGAGGGCAAGGTGGAAACCTTCAGCTTGAAATGCGGCGTGATGGAAGTGAGCAAGAACAAGGTGATCGTGCTGGCAGAATAAGCCGGGAGCACCAAAGCGGCAACCCAAGGCGGGGCGGTGATCGAACACCGCACCGCTCTTTTTTGTCCCCGATCGTTCACATTCCGGAACCTTCCCCGATGCATCGATACACCACCACCCGATGCAGGACATGACACCCCAGGAAGGATCGGACACCACGGCCCGCACCGTGATCATGTTTGCCGTGGCGGAGGGCCAAGGCGTAACACCGGAGCAGATGCGAACGGGCACGCCGGGGATCTTGCTGAGCAGCAACGACCCGCAGGTATTGCTGAATGCCATCCGCGAGATGGGCCGGGGCAACTTGCCCGGTGACAGCAGTATTGCCCAGCGCGTGATGCTGCAAGTGACTGATCCCTTCCCGCAGCCGGTGACCACGCCAGTAACCGAACTGAGCCCACGCGAAAAAGAGGTGCTCAACGCATTGGTGGAGGGCCTGAGCTACAAGATGATCGCCCACCGCTTGCGCATCAGCTTCGAGACCGTGCGCACGCACATCAAGCGCATCTACGAAAAGCTCGCCGTACACAACAACACCGAGGCCGTGGCCAAAGCCTTGCGATACGGGCTGGCCTAATGAAACCGAACCAAAAAACGCAACACCAACCTACATGAACCTCAAACTACTCCTCGCCTGCTGCCTCACCGGTGCATTCGCCACCTCGGCAAGCGCCCAAGTGCCACGGATCGTGGTGCAAGGCACGAGCGGCCCGGCCGTTTACACCAGCTTGGACACCGCCATCCAGGATGCCCAGCCCGGGGACAAGCTTTACCTCAGCGGCGGCAGTTTCCTCCTGCCCGCATCCTACACTGTGGACAAGCCCCTGCACTTCATCGGCGCGGGCATGCATCCGGACAGCTCGGCCGTTACGGGCTCCACCACGATCGCCCTGGCCTCCGGCTCGCTGCGGTTCACCACCGATGCCAGCGGTACCACGTGTACTGGCATTGCCTTCACGAATGCCGTGGGCTATGGTACTGAAGCGGCGGATGACGACCCCACCGGCATGGTGTTCCAGCGGTGCGACTTCACCGGCGGGCTGAGCTTAGGCTGGGCAGAAGGGGCCATATCCTCCTCGGTGCTGGACGAGTGCGTGATCCGCCAAGGCGGCAACGTTCATTTCAATGGGTATGGAGGCCGGGCCGTGGTGACCCGGTGCATCATTGATCACTGCGGTATCAACCTCTTCCGCCCGTCCGGCCTGTTCATGAAGAACTGTGTGGTGCTGAATGCCCAGCTGGCGAATTCCAAGAACGCCATCGTTCAGAACTGCGTGTTCACCGTCAACGCTGCACCACTCTGGCAGGTGAGCGGCGTACAGATCAGCAACTGTTTGATCACGGGCACCGGACTCTACAGCAATGCCTCCGGCAACTACGAGACCAACATCATCTATGACCAACCTGCATCGTCGATCTTCGTGAACGAGACCGACAACACCTACCAGTACAGCGACGACCTGCACCTGGCAAGTGGCAGCCCAGGCGCCAATGCCGGCAACGACGGGCACGACGTGGGCATTTATGGCAGCGGCAGCCCCTACAAGGCGGGCGCAGTGCCTTATGACCCGCACTTCCAGGCGGCCACCATCAACGGGGCCACGAACAACCAGGGTGAACTTCCCGTGAACATCCGCATGGCGGCACAATCGCATTGAACCATGAAGAAGTTCCGGAACAGAACGACATGCCTGCCCTTGGCCTTCGGCTTGGCCATGCTGTTGGGCAGCAGCGCCCAGGCGCAACAGATCACCAACTACCGGTACTGGTTCGACGATGAGATTGCCAACCTGGTCAACATGACCATTACAGCCACCCCGGAGCTGAACGCAGGAATCTCCCTGAACAGCGCCGCACTATCCCCCGGCTACCACACCGTAACGGTGCAGTTCATGGACAATGATGCACACTGGTCGGCACCATGGACAAGTGTGTTCAACCAGAAGGGCGGCACCCTGGTGGCGTTGCAATACTGGTTCAACGATGATGCAGGTAACGCCACCCTTCTCCCGGTAACGCCCACTGCGGAATTGGACCTTTCCGCTTCGCTTGGTGCTGCCGCCCTGCCCGTGGGCCTTCACCTTGTTACGCTGCGCGGCAAGGATGAGCGCGGCGAATGGAGCGTGCCTTACACCTCGCTGATGACGCGCGGCGGCGGCCTGATCACGGGCTATGAATACTGGATCGATGACCAGATGGCGGACCGTGTTACGAACACCATTGGACCCGCAGGAGTGGTGGACCTGATCAGCGATCTGCCACTGAACACCCCGGCCGGCAACCACACCTTCACGATCCGCTTCCACGATGAGGCCGGGGAGTGGAGCGTGCCAATGACCACATCGGTCACGGTGTACGTGGGCATGGATGAACTTCCGGGCGTGGGCAGCCTGACCGTGTTCCCCAACCCGGTGCAGGACCAGTTGACCCTGCGCTTGGATGCGCTGAACCCCGCTGCGTACGAAGTGGGCGTGTTCGACCTCCTCGGCCGGGCCGTCACCCCGACGGTGCACTGGAACGTGCAAGGCCTTTCGCAGCGCAGTTGGGACACGCGCTCCCTTGCGGCAGGCCAGTACATCATCCGCATTTCATCACACGGCCACACGGCCAACATCCCCTTCACAAAGCCATGAAGACCATCCACCTTCTTTTTGCGGCAGCAGGCGTGGCCTGTGCCTCCACCTTGGCCGCGCAGCTTCCCCGGATCGTGGTGGACGGCCAGGGAGCACCGATGGTGTTCAGCGACCTTGGTGCGGCCATGCTGGCCGCACCGGCGAACAGCAACCTGTACCTCAGTGGCGGCAGCTTCTTTGTTCCGGGCGGGTTCGCCTTGAGCAAGCCCCTGCACTTCATCGGCGCAGGCATGCACCCGGACAGCACCAATGGCACGGGGGCCACCAACATCTGCACCACGGGCAGCGGCACGTTCGCCTTGATCTCCGGCGCGTCCGGCACTTCCTTCACCGGGATCATGTTCACCACCGGGGCCTCGCCCACGATCTCATTCGGCACCTTCTCCGGGAACCAGTTCGTAACCGACGTGGACTTCCTGCGCTGCATGTTCAGCAACGGCGTGAACTTGGGCGTGGAGGAGCCGAGCGGCACCACCAGTTCCTTCACCGAGTGCATATTCCATGGCACCTTCGCGGGGTACGGCGGCACGAGCGTGGTTAACCGCTGCATCTTTGACTACACACCGGGCACCGGGGGCATGATCACCATTTTCCGGCCCACTGGCCTCTACATGTTGAACAGCGTAGTGCTGGGCGGCAAGCTTGATCATTGCCTGAATGCGTCCATCGCGAATTGCGTGTTCACGCACATGGGCGGCGCGATTTGGCAGAGCCAGGATGCGCAGGTGAGCAATTGCCTGTTCTCTGACACCTTGGTCTTCAGCAACTGCACCGGCGTGGAGGAAAACAATCTGTTCGGCATACCTGCGGACGCCATCTTCATGAATGAACTTGACGGCAAGTACCAGTTCACGGACGACCTGCACCTCGCCGGGGCAAGTCCGGGAGCCGGTGCCGGAAACGACGGCACCGACATCGGCATCTATGGCACGGATTCACCCTACAAGCCCGGTGGTGTGCCGCACACCCCCCACTACCGGCGGATTGAAGTTGCCGCAGGCACTGATGCTTCAGGAAACCTGCCCGTTCAGGTGCGGGTGGCGGCGCAGGGGAACTGACATTACAAGCAACTACTTTGATAAAAGCCCGCTCCGGAAAATCCGGGGCGGGCTTTTGCATTTGGGGAGCCAATCCGTTCAAACTCGCCCAGGATCCGTGAACGCTTGCCGACATTCGGTGTACAGCACCCCAAGACGGCACGATCCTTGACCTTCCTTTGCACCAAGAACATCCCATGCAGTATCGCCACCTTCTGATCCCCGCGCTGTTCGCGGCCCTTACCGCCACTGCGGCAGACAATGGGAAGAACCTTCCCTCCAAGCTCACCTCCGCCAAGATCTTTCTGCAAGGCGCACAACTCACGCGCACGGCCAGCACCTCCTTGCCGGCCGGTGCCAGCACCCTGGTGTTCACGGGGCTATCGCAGAACATGGACCCTCAGAGCATCCAAGTTACCGGCAAGGGTGGCTACACCATCCTGAGCGTGAACCAACGGATGAACTACCTGAGCGAAAGCCCCAAGAAGAAAGAGCTCGATGAGCTGGAGGCGCGGATGAAGAAGATGGACCGGGACATCGCAAACGAGAACGCGATGTTGGCCGTGTGGAACAACGAGGAGCAGTTGTTGATCAAGAACAGCAGCGTGGGCGGCCAACAAAACGGCGTAACGCTGAGCCAGCTCACGGCGGTGAACGACTACATCCGCGAACGGCTGCGCGCGGTGAAGGCCGGCCAGCTGGCCCAGCAACAAAAGCTCGCTGACATGCAAGAGGACAAGGTCAAGTTGCAATTGCAGATCGCCCAACTGCAGGCTCTGGGGCAGCGGCCCACCAGCGAGGTGGTGGTGGAGATCAACAGCCCGGCCGCCACCAGCGCCAGTTTCACCCTGAACTACTTTGTGGGGCAGGCCACGTGGACACCCGCTTACGATCTACGCGCCTCCGGCACCGGCAAGCCCATTGACCTGCTGATGAAGGCCGCAGTGACCAACAACACCGGCGAGGATTGGGACCAGGTGGAACTTTCGCTGAGCAGCGGCAACCCCACTCTGGGCGGGGTGATGCCTGCGTTGCAGCCCTGGACGCTGTTCACTTGGCGCCCGGTGCAGGATGGCAATGCCCGGTACGAAGCCGCGCCTTCCATGGCGAAGAAATCGGAAGCCGTGTCCGAAATGGCCGGCATGGCCGATGCCCTCCGCGGCCCTGTGGTGAACGTGAGCGAGCAGGCCACCACGGTGGAATACGCCATTGCCACGCCCTTCAGCGTGCCCAGCGACGGCCAGCCGCACACCATCGCCGTGCAGGAACACCGTTTGCCCGCCACCTACACGTACATCGCCACGCCGAAGCTCGACAAGGATGCCTTCCTGTACGCCCGGACCACCGGCTGGGAAGACCTGAACCTGCTGAGCGGCGAGGCCAACGTATTTTTCGAGGGCACGTACGTGGGCAAAAGCCAGCTGAACCTCAGCGTGCCCAAGGACACCCTGGAGATCAGCCTGGGGCGCGACAAGGGCGTGGTGGTGGAGCGCGTAAAGCGCAAGAGCACCAATGAAAAGTCCGTGATCGGCGGAAAACGCACGGTGACCATCGGCTGGGACATCACCGTGCGCAACACCAAGGGCACGGCCATTGAGCTGGAGCTGCGCGACCAGTATCCGCTAAGCCCGCAGAGCGAGATCGAGGTGAAGCTCACCGAGGAAGGTGACGCAGCCGTGGACAAGAACACGGGACTGTTCACCTGGAAGCTGAACCTCGCGCCGAAGGAAACCAAGAAGTTGGGGTTTGCCTACAGCGTGAAATACCCGAAGGACCTGCCGGTGGTGCTGGAGTAGGGTAATCTGGCGGAACATCCGGCAAAGGGCAACCTCATTAGCGGGAATGCCTTCCTTCATGGCGCATTGCTGTCCTTGTGATCATTGAGCCCCGGCACCAGTCCCCGACCTAAATTCGCAAGACCGGGCCAACGGGCAACCCAACTTGAACAAGATGCAAACCAAGTCGGGCAGCGACTACTCGTTGCGGCAAATGGTGTTCTATTTCCTGCGCCTGGGCTATGCTGGTTTCGGCGGCCCGGTTGCCTTGGTGGGTTACATGCACCGCGACCTGGTGGAGCGGCGCAAGTGGATCACCGAGGAAGAATACAAGGAAGGCTTGGCCTTGGCCCAATTGGCTCCTGGCCCCCTGGCCGCCCAGCTGGGAATCTACCTCGGCTACGTGCATCATGGCTTTCTGGGCGCCACCCTTTGCGGGCTAGCCTTCGTGGTGCCCTCGTTCATCATGGTGGTGCTCATCGGCATGGCGTACAACGAGTATGGCGGACTGCCGTGGATGCAGGCCATTTTCTACGGCGTGGGCGCTGCGGTGATCGGCATCATTGCGCTCAGCAGCTACAAGCTCACGATCAAATCCGTGAGCAAATTGAACTTGGGCGAGGTCAAGGCCAAATGGGTGCTTTGGTCCTTCTTTTTGATCGCTGCCGGCACTACGGTGGCCACACGGCACGAGAGTGTATTGCTGTTGGTAGTGGCCGGAGTACTGTACATGCTGATCAAAGCACCTCCCCGGTACACGGGCAAGGCTGCCGCCTCGGTTGCGTTGGCCGGCATCGGCTTCTGTCAGTTCGAGTGGAGCACCCTGGGCCGGATCGCCCTGTTCTTTACCGAAGCAGGCACCTTTGTCTTCGGCAGCGGCCTGGCCATCGTGCCCTTCCTGCACGGCGGGGTCGTATCGCAATACCAGTGGCTCACCGAGAAGGAATTCCTCGATGCCGTGGCCGTGGCCATGATTACCCCCGGACCCGTGGTGATCACCGTGGGCTTCATCGGCTACCTCGTGGCCGGCTTTCCTGGCGCCACAGTAGCGGCCCTGGCCACATTCTTGCCCTGCTACTTGATCACGGTGCTGCTGGCGCCCTACTTCAAGGCCATCGCCAATCACAAGAGCATCAAGGCCTTCGTGGACGGTATCACGGCGGCCGTGATCGGTTCCCTGGTGGGGGCGGTGGTGGTGATCGCCATGGGCAGCATCACCGACCTGGCCACGGCCCTGATCGCCATCGCGAGTATGCTTGCACTGATCTATGTGAAGAAATTGCAAGAACCATACATCATCTTGGCGGCTGCCCTTATCGGCCTGTTGTTGAAGTCATCATGGTAAGCACTGCGGGCCATGCGTCCAACCAACGACCAAGATGTGGTGGTGGAACGCGTAAAGCGCAAGGGCACCAATGAAAAGTCCGTGATCAGCGGAAACCGCACGGTGACCATCGGCTGGGACATCACCGTGCGCAACACCAAGGGCATGGCCATTGAGCTGGAGCAGCGCGACCAGTATCCGCTAAGCCCGCAGAGCGAGATCGAGGTGAAGCTCACCGAGGAAGGTGGCGCAGCCGTGGACAAGAACACGGGAATGCTCGCCTGGAAGCTGAACCTCGCGCCGAAGGAAACCAAGAAGCTGGGCTTTGCCTACACAGTGAAGTACCCGAAGGACTTGCCGGTGGTGCTGGAATAAGTAAGGCCATGAGCTTGATGTTGCGAAGAGGTTTCTACCGCATCATGCGTTGGCAAACTACATTCGCAAGTACACCAGCCATTCATGCCCCAATTCCCCACAGCTTCATCGATTGCAGTACTTCTTGCAAGCTTCCCCCTGCTGGTAAGCGCCCAGACCTTCACCGGCACGGGTGCGCCCATCCCGGACAACGGCAACACCTTGGAAATCCCCCTCGGCGTGAATGGCCTTTCCGCCGCTTTGGACACCACCACCTTCGGGCTGGAGCAAGTGTGCATCAACATTGACCACAGCTGGATCTCCGACCTGGACGTAAGCTTAGTGGCCCCGGACGGCACCGTGGTGCTGCTCGTGACGGGCCAAGGCGGGGACAGCGACCACTACACCAATACCTGCTTCCGGCAGGATGAAGCCCTTTCCATTGTGCAGGGCATGCCGCCTTACACCGGCACCTACCGCCCGCAAGGCGACCTGGGCCTGATCAACAATGGGCAGGACGGCAATGGCGAGTGGCTGTTGCGCGTGCTGGACATGTATCCGTTCGCGGACCAGGGTGACGTCCTTTCGTGGAGCATCACCTTCGGCAGCGACCCCGCCGCGCCGTTCAGCCTGTCCTCCTCCAACCTGCCCATCGTAGTGATCAACACCAACGGGCAGGACATCCCGAATGATGTAAAGATCACGGCACAAATGGGCATCGTGGACAATGGCTCGGGCAACCTGAACCATCCCACGGACCCGTTCACGGATTATGACGGCACCATCGGAATTGAGGTGCGCGGCAACAGTTCGGACGGCCTTTCACCGAAGAAATCCTACACGGTGGAACTGCGGGACGGCACCGGCGCGGACTTTGATGCGCCCATTCTTGGCATGCCTTCGGAAAGCGACTGGGTGTTGCTGGCCAACTACTTCGACAAATCGCTGATGAACAACACGCTCACCTACCACCTGGCACGGGCCATGGGGCGCTATGCCCCTCGCACACGCGATGTGGAAGTGGTGCTGAACGGCGAGTACATCGGCGTGTATGCCGCTGCGGAAAAGATCAAGCGCGGACCCAACCGGGTGGACATTGCCAAACTACAGCCCACGGAGATCAGTGGCGACGACCTCACCGGCGGATACATCCTTAGCGTGGACCGCTACGAAGGCCCCGGCAGCGGGTTCACCTCCCCATTTCCGCCAGCAGAGAACGGCAATGGGCAGTCCATCTTCTTCCAGTACCGGTATCCGAAGCCGGATGACATTGCGCCCCAGCAGAAAGCCTACATCCAAGCTTATGTGGACAGCTTTGAAACCGCCTTGGCCGGACCGGATTTCATGGACCCCGGGCTCGGCTTCCGGGCTTTTGCCAATGATTCCTCCTTTGTGGACCTTTTCCTGATCAATGAGCTGAGCCGCAATGTGGACGGCTACCGGCTGAGCAGCTACCTGTACAAGGACAAATACAGCAACGGCGGAAGGCTGCATGCAGGCCCGGCCTGGGACTATGACATCGCGTGGGGCAATGCCAACTACTGCCATGGCTGGGACACCACGGGCTGGGCCTACCAATTCGGCGATGTGTGCCCGGATGATGGCAACCAAATACCATTCTGGTGGCAGCGGTTCATGGAGGACAGCATCTTTGTGAATGCCGTGCATTGCAGGTGGAACCAGTTGCGCTACAACGTGCTTTCACCCGCAAACGTGGCGGCCTACGCGGATTCCGTGGCCGCCTTGCTGAACAGTGCACAGCAGCGCAACTTTTACCGCTGGCCCATCCTGGGCACGTATGTATGGCCCAATCCGGAGCCGGTGCCCACCACATACGCAGGCGAAGTACAAGAGCTGAAGAACTTCATGAATGCCCGTTGGGCATGGCTTGATGCCCATCTGCCGGGTGCCTGTGGCACAACCGGGGTCCGTGAAGCCCTTCCTGCCGAGCTGGAAACTCCCTGGCCGAACCCGTTCAGCGATGTGATCAAGTTCCGCACTACCGGCCAAAGAAATTCCAGCGTGAAACTGCTGGATGCATTGGGCCGGACGGTGCTGCAGGCAGGGCCTTTTTCGGGGCCAGGGGAAGTGCAGCGCATCGAAATCCCGGAAAGCATGGCTCCTGGCCCATACGTGTTGATCATCCATGATCAAGGCAGAAGCACCGCCTCGTACAGGCTTTTCCATTGATATTTATCAGCAAAGCCCTTGGCGGCGCGCAGTTGGAGCGTTTACATTCGCAAAGTCAGCCCAATTGCTGTTTCCTGGGATTGCATTGCCATGTTGTGCCCCCGTTGAAGGAAAATGCGGCACATTCAGGGCACAGCCTGCCCCAAGAAGCTAACCATGCGACGACCCAGAGCCCAACAGATCATTGCCGTTCTACCGGCATTATTGCCCCTGGCAATTGCTGCACAGGCCTTCCAAGGCACCGGTGCCGCAATCCCTGACAACGGGGATACATTGAACATTCCACTTGCCGTGGCAGGGCTTTCCGGGCCGTTGAACTCCTCCGCGTTCGGGCTGGAGGAAATTTGCGTCACGATCAATCATCCATGGATCGGGGAACTGGCGATCAGCTTGGTGGCACCGGACGGTACAGTGGTCTTGTTGGCCGAAGCCCAAGGGGGCCCGAACAGCCAATACGGCTACACGTGCTTCCGGCAAGATGCCACCACCCTGATCACCCAGGGCATTCCTCCTTTTTCCGGCACTTTCCGGCCGCAGGAAGATTTGGGCGCCATCAACAACGGTCAGGACGGAAACGGCACTTGGTACCTGCGCGTGCTGGACATGAACCCCGGTGCAAATTCGGGCTCGGTGACCACATGGGACATCACCTTCGGCAACGATCCGGCGGTGCCACTGACCTTCATCTCCTCCAACCTGCCGATCGTGGTGATCAACACCAGCGGCCAGGACATACCCGATGATGTGAAGATCACCGCCAACATGGGCGTGGTGTACAACGGGCCCGGAGCGCCAAACTACCCGGCACCACCCTATACGGATTACGATGGATTGATCGGCATAGAGGTACGGGGCAACACTTCCAACTCGCTGTCCCCGAAAAAATCCTGGGACCTGGAACTGCGCGACGGGCTGGGGGAAGACCTGGACGCGCCACTATTGGGGATGCCGTCCGAAAGCGACTGGATCTTGCTGGCCAACTACTTCGACAAATCGCTGATGAACAATTCGCTCACCTTCCAACTGGCCCGCGCCATGGGCGAATACGCGCCGCGCACCCGCGACGTGGAGGTGGTGCTGAACGGCGAATACATGGGCGTGTACACCCTGGTGGAAAAGATCAAGCGCAACGCAAGCCGCGTGGACATTGCCAAGCTGAACCCGTGGGAGGTCAGCGGGGATGATGTAACGGGCGGATACATCCTGCGCGTGGACTGGTTCAATGGGAACGCCAACGGATTTGTTTCCCAATACCCCCCTGCTGTAAATACCGATGGGCAGGTCACCTACTTTGAATACCGCTACCCCAAGTCGGAAGACATCGTGCCGGAACAACGGGCCTACATCCAGGCGTATGTGGACAGCTTTGAAACCGCCTTGGCCGGGCCGGATTTCATGGACACCACCATCGGCTACCGCGCTTACGTGGATGTGCGCTCGTTTGTGGACATGTTCCTGATCAATGAGCTGAGCCGCAACGTGGACGGCTACCGGTTGAGCAGCTACCTGTACAAGGACAAGGCCAGCAACGGCGGAAAGCTGCATGACGGCCCCGCGTGGGACTACGACCTGGCTTGGGGCAACGCCAGTTACTGCGGCGCCACGGACAGCACCGGCTGGCAATACTTGTTCGGGGACATCTGCCCGGAGCACCAGGCGCAGATCCCGTTCTGGTGGGCACGGTTCATGGAGGATAGCAGCTTCGTGAACGCGGTGAGCTGCCGGTGGAACGAACTGCGGGACAACGTGCTTTCGCCGGCCTACATCTCCGCCTATTGCGATTCCGTGGCCAGCCTGATCGACACGGCACAGCAGCGCAACTTCCTCAAGTGGCCCATTCTTGGCACTTATGTGTGGCCCAACCCCTACCCCATCCCCGCCACCTATGCCGGGGAAGTGCAGGAACTGAAAGACTTCATGAATGCCCGTTGGGCTTGGATCGATGCCAACCTGCCCGGAAACTGTGGCTTTACCGCAAGCGTGTCCGCACCTGTTGCCGCAATCCAGGCACCCTTCCCCAACCCGTTTACGGACCGCATCTATTTCCGAACGGTGGGCAGCGGCCCTGTGATCGTAAAAATTGCGGATGCACTGGG